>CAXBSB010000047.1:0-36977 GCA_963977965.1 uncultured Schlesneria sp. | reverse complement strand
ATCGAAGGGATCAACAACAAGATTGGCGCTCTGCAGCGACGAGCATACGGCTACAGAAACTATGAACATCTCAAATTGAGAATACTCACACTACACCACGCCAAATTCTCCTTGACTGGATGACAACAACGACTTAACTCTTCCCCCCAAAACTTCGGATGAACCTGCTTTCGTACGACTCTTCCGTGAACACGTTAGCTGTAACAAAGCGTCAAAACAAACAAAATAGCTGAGATATAATTCCAGAAATGTCTGAGGCGGATTTCGTGCGTTGAGAAAGGACCATTTCTGTAAGCGGCGATCGCCTTTTTCCAACGTAGTTTCCCTGCACGTTTGAGTGCATACGCGTAGGCGAGGAACTTTGGTCGATTTTGGTGATGTCGGTGGCCGAACTGCTGTTCGACAGACAAACCGGGAGGGCGAGGCTCCCGCCGAGCCGCGATTGGGTATGACACCTCCAGGTCGGAAGACGGTTCGGCTGGAGCCTCACTGCCTCAACATCCCGCTTCGGGGATGCACGGCCGTGCATATGGTTCCAAACCAGCTTCAAAAACGGCATTGGCTGAACAGATTCTGGAAATCGCAGTTGTATCGCAGGATGCTCTGCTTCAAAATATGTCACACCGAATCCGTTGATAGGTGCAAGTATTTCACCGAGGTGACTCATGAACTGTCGGCAACTCAATGTTCTTTTGGTGATCGTGGCGATGTCATTCCCGCTCCTTTCATCCGGCCATGGGGAAGATGGTGCGAAACCAGCTACGAATGGAAAACCTGCAACCAAAGAATCTGCTCGACCAGCTGCTGGTGAGCCAAAGAAGGTTGAAAAGGTCGTCAAGTCTGCGGCGGAGTGGCGAAAGCAACTGACGCCGACTCAGTACAAGGTCGCCCGACTGAAAGCGACGGAACCGGCGTTCAGTGGTGAATACTGGAATTCCAAGAAGCAGGGAGTTTATCACTGCGTCTGTTGTGACGAACCGTTGTTTGATTCGCGGACGAAATTCGATTCTGGCACCGGCTGGCCAAGTTATTGGCAACCCATCAATGACGCCATGATTCGTTCGAAGCCTGACAATTCCGATGGTACTCGCCGAATTGAAGTGATCTGCAAACGCTGCGACGCTCATCTCGGCCACGTCTTTTCTGATGGTCCGGCTCCGACAGGACTGCGCTACTGCATCAACTCAGCCTCACTGAAATTTGAAGAGGCTGCCGAGAAGAAGTGACTCGAGATTCAGAAATACTGGTGGGCCGGCGCTCGAGGCGAGCTGGTCAGACACTACTTTGAAAAGAGTCGTTTACTCGGGCGTAAGTGGCACTCAACGCGGTTAACGATATTTGTCGGTGAAATCGTGACGTGTGGGTCAATAATCTTGATCGCGAAGCGATCGCAGAAAGTAGCCGGGGGTTGCAGCGAAGCGGAAACCCCCGGAACGGAATCGAATTGGTAAATGCATCCTGAAGGGATACCAGAAAACTCGACTTCATTGCTTAAATAGAATCGGTACACGTCGTTGTTCGATTCCTTGAAACACTCGGTGAGTGAACGCGTGGGTTACATGCCCTTGAGGTTGCGAATCCGTTCTGTATGACGCGATCTGGCATCCATTCAGGATGCTTAGCGTTGGCGCGTTCTTCGATCCGGGGGTCGAAGCTTCGCTCCGACCCCCGGCTACGATCTGCGACGCCTTCAGCGTCGTATGACAGACCTCCTCGTGGAGTGTAATTCTGGCGATGGCAAATCCGACGCTGTCAAAAATCGTTACCCGCACTGAGTGGCCCACCAACAATTCTCAACGTCCATTTGAGTGGGCTGACGCTCGCAGCGATCAAGTCTCGCCCTTTGAAAATGGCGAATGCCCGACTCCAGTCCATTGAATTCGGTTGACAAGCCCCTGAATTCGGTCGATAATACGATAAGAAGATCCATTTATCGTGTTTCAGTCGGTGGCCGGAGCTGTCTCGGCCCAGAAATCAGGAGACGATCATGGCTGGGCTGGTGTTTCTTCTGTTGCCAATTTCCGTATTGGCAGTATTTGCGTTAGTGGCAGTCGCGTTTGCGGACGTGGCATTCAGTCAGGTCACAACAGGCCGTGGTGGCAACGGGCTCGCTTCTGACCCGTTGCATAGCTTCGCGGGGCCTCTTCAGAATCTGGTGGGTGCTGGAACCGTTCCTGTCGCCTGCGGATGCGATTCGTTCGTCCCGTCAGTGACGGAACCTGAAGCGAGATCGATTGTTGCGGATTTGCGCAAACGAGGCAGTGTCGAGCTTCCCGTGGTCATGGAACGTTCCAGGCACCCCGATGGTGGCTGTCCGATGCTGATGGCTTCGGGCGTTTGTGCCTGCTCGATGACTCGGCCACTGGCCTGTATCGGGCGATGCGTTGTCGGCGGGGATTCGCCGGAATGGGCAACGGGTCTGGGTGATTCGCTCTCAACAGCATTCCGGCAACATCTGGAGTCGCAACACGTGAATGCCGAATCGCGTCGCCTCGACGAAGCGCTGGCAGCGGTGTTCGATGCTCAGTCGGCGTGAAACGGATGCTAACAGCCCGTGGCAAAGGTAGCTCGATGAACAGACGTGAGATTCTCGCCTGGCTCAGCCGCGGCCTCGGAGTCGCTGTAACAGCGGTAATCGGAATTCCGGGAATTCAATATCTGCTGGGGGGAACACGATCCAAGGGCTCCGGCGGGTCTGAGTTTGCCCGGCTGATCCGATTCAAGGATCTGTTGCCGGGGCGACCGATGATGGTTCCGGTCATCGGTCAGAAGCAGGATGCCTGGGTGCGTCACGACCGCCAGGTCGTCGGCCGAGTCTGGCTGGTTCGCAAACCCGGCGATGCCTCTGATCCGACCGCCGAAGGATTGGTCAAGGTGATGAGCACCGTCTGTCCGCATATGGGCTGTCAGGTCAATTCACAAGCGGGTGGCAAAGGGTTCCACTGTCCTTGCCACGGAGCGAATTTCGGACTGGAAGGTGAGCGTCAGACAGACCCCCGTTCCGGTGAACGCAATCACGCCCCGCGCGACCTGGATCCGCTCGACTGCCGCGTCGTCCAGGATGAAGCCACCAAAGAATGGTGGGTCGAAGTGAAATACGAGAAGTTCGCGACCGGCCGGGAAGATCGCGTTGTCACAGCCTGATTCACACGGGAGAGATTTCATGCAATCGTGGGCGGACTGGCTCGAACAACGGCTGGGATACCGCCTCGTCACCAGACATCTCAGAAATCGAATCCTGCCCGACGGACCAAGCTGGGCCTTTACCAGTGCCAGTTGTCTCTTCTGGCTGTTGATCATCCAGTGCTTCACCGGCCTATTGCTGATGGCGACGTACAGCCCGTCGATGACCAGTGCCTGGGCGAGCGTTCACTTTATCGACCAGAGTTCTGCCGGGCGATTTCTGCGTGGCGTCCATCACTATGCCTCGCATGCGATGATCATTCTGTTCGGAATCCACGTATTGCGGGTTCTCATTACGGGAGCGTATCGAGCTCCGCGCGAACTCGTCTGGATCACCGGTCTGATGTTGTTTCCCCTGGTGATTATCTGGACTGTCACCGGCAACCCGTTATCAGCAAGTCAAAAGGGGATCGCACAAATCCAGGTGGAAGGAAACATTCTGGCAGGAACCCCCGTGATCGGGCCATTTCTGCAACGAGTGTTGTTCGGCGGGGAAGAAGTTGGAATCCTGACACTGACCAGACTCTACTTCCTGCATGTCGGACTTCTGCCGCTGTTGATTGGCGGATTGACCGTCGTCCATCTCTATCAGGTACTCAAGCACAGCCCTTATCAATCGCCGACGGAAGAATCACCGGCGTCGGGAGCATTAACCTACTGGCCTTACCAGTCCTCTCGCAACATGGTGACGCTAGCGCTGGTCATGAGTATCGTAGGCTGGCTCGCCTGGCAATATGGTGCACCGCTGTATGCCCCGGCAGACCCCGATCTGGTCCATACGCCACGTCCCGAATGGTACTTCCGCTGGCTGTTTGAACTGCGACGCTATTTCTCAGGCAACACGGAATTTGTTGCCACGATGGTCATCCCCTCCGCATTCCTGTTCGGGTTCATGGCGGTACCGTTTCTCGATCGATTCCGATCTCCATGGATCAGTACCGTGTGTCGAGTCCTCGTGGTTGCCGCCTGTGCCGGTGGCTGGGGCTGGCTGACAGCCTTGTCGTATCTTCAGGACTGGAAGGACGCGAGCTACCTGGCTCACGAAGCCGAATTCGAAGCGATTTCCGAGCGAGCTCTGGAGCTGGCACAGACTGAACCGATCACTGAGCAGGGGGCGGTCATGCTGCTCAGAAACGATCCTCAGACACAGGGCCCGCGACTGTTTGCTCGTCACTGCGTCAGTTGCCATTCGCATGCAGATCCGCAGGGCCACGGACTGGTCGCAGCAGAACCCTCTGCCCCCAATCTTTACGGCATAGGCACGACAGACTGGATTGCTGGCTTTCTTGAACCAGTTCGAGCCAGTTCCGATTCGTTTTTTGGCAAGACAAAGTTTCGCGAAGGTGACATGGTCCAGCATGTGACGGGACTGTTTTCAGAAGCGGGTGAAGCTGGACAGGAGGGCTTGAAACAGAAGCTACGTTCCGTCGCTGCAGCACTGGCGGCCGAGGCCGCGATTGAATCACCTGAGGCAGCCCTGGTCACAGCAGGCCGCGAAGCTCTGACATCCAGTGTCGGCTGTACCGACTGTCACCGGTTCCACGATCAAGGGGAACTGGGTTCCGCACCCGATCTGACGGGTTACGGTTCGGCAAACTGGTTGAAGCAGATGATCGCCAAACCGACGGCCGAACGGTTCTACTCGGACCGCAATGACCGGATGCCGGAATTCGCCGCCGATGAATCTCATCCGGAATTGAATCTGATTTCTCCCCACGAGCTGGATCTGCTGGTTCGCTGGTTGCGGACCCCTGCTCCGACCAAAGCACCGTAGTCCATCAGTTCACAAGTCTGTTTCTGCCTCGCGAGTTCTGTCCGGGATCTTTTCTGGATCAGGGCCGTTTCCGCGCGCTGCCATTTCCACGCGCCGTCATTCCCGCGAAGGCGGGAATCCAGCAAGCACACTACGAGGCCATCGTCGGAACCCCGGATGGCAGTGTCTACGCCTGCGGAATGCGAAAGGAACTGGATTCCCGCCTTCGCGGGAATGACGAAGCAGCTACATCCTGACAAGATTCAAAAAGGCAATGGCCCTGATTTCTGGATCTGATCGGCGGACATCCACCGCACAAACCGGTATCCTGTCGTCACTCTTCCAGAGGGCACGTTGGGAACCGTCACTTGAGCATTGCGACCATTCACCGATATCGACGCGTGTTCGGCACGTTCTTTCGAAACTCACTCGTGCGCGAGATGTCGTTTCGCAGCAACTTTCTGATCACGCTGCTGACGCGCGGATTCTGGTTTGCCGTTCAGATCATTCTGTTCGACCTGATCTTTCGCCGCGTTGAACAGATCAACGACTGGAGTCGGCCAGAGTACTTTGGATTCATGGCGACAGGGATGCTGATCAATTCCATTGTCGAAGCGTTCTTCATGCCGAACTGCGCCCGGTTCAGTGAGTTGATTCGAACAGGGGACATGGATTTCGTCCTGCTGAAACCAATAGATACGCAGTTCCTGGTCTCGCTCGAAAAGCTCGAACTGCCCATGATCACACAGGTGGTCTTTGCTTCAGGGTTGCTTGGCTACTCGCTGTATCAGATCGGCCAGCCCGTTCCTGTCACGGCGGTCATCATGTACCTGCTGCTCCTGGTGGCAGCGGTGACGTTTTTCTACAGCCTGATGATTGGATTGGCCGCCACGAGCATCTTCTTTGGCAGAAACCAGGGATTGCTCGACTTCTGGTTCTATGTCACGATTTTCGCTCGCTATCCCAGCAGCATTTACAGCGGTTCACCATCAGGTGAAATCCTGCGGTTTGCCTTTTCGTACGTGATTCCGATTCTGCTGGTCGTTACGGTTCCTGCGCGAGTCTTGCTGGGGAAGACGCTCGAACCGAACTGGCTGTCTGGACTGACACTGCTGATGGGCGTGGCCAGCTTTATTGTCTCGCGCTGCATCTTTCACTGGGCATTACGACATTACCGCAGCGCGAGTTCTTGACGGCATCCATCAGGTCGATGGTGTTCGCCAGGCACGACTGTCGTTGTGCAACATCGTGTCTGCGACTCGCGGACCCCAGGTTCCGGCCCGGTAGGGTTCGGGCGAGATTTCATTCTTCTCCCAATGATCCAGAATTGGTGTCACGAACTGCCAGGCGGCTTCGAGTTCATCGCTACGCATGAACAGAGTGGAATCCCCGCGAAGCACATCCAGCAGAAGTCGCTCGTACGCTTCCGGCAGAGCCTGTGTGAAGGCTTCCTTGTAGTTAAAGTCCATCGTGACCGGATGGATCTGGTACTGCATGCCGGGACGTTTTGTCGAGAACGACAGCTTGATCGATTCGCTGGGCTGAATTCGGAAGACGAGCTTATTCGGGCGAGTCCCGACCAGTTCACAAACATCCCCTTCACATTCAACAGTGTTGAACAGGTTGAGTGGTGGCTGCTTGAACTGAATCGCAATTTCCGAAACGCGCGACGGAAGACGCTTGCCGGTGCGCAAGTAGAAGGGAACGCCCGCCCAGCGCCAGTTGTCGACCAGCACCTTCATGGCGACGTATGTTTCCGTTCGCGAGTCTGCGGGAATCCGCTCTTCACTCAGATAGCTGACGGCTGGCTGTCCATCGACCAGGCCCGCCGAGTACTGGCCGCTGATCGCCCAGGACGAGATATCACCCCGATTACCAGGCGAAAGCGCCTTCAGAACTTTCAACTTCTCATCATGCAGATCGCGTGCATTGAACAAAGCGGGGGGTTCCATCGCGATCAGGCAGAGCAATTGCAACACATGGTTCTGCAGCACATCGCGCAAGGCGCCTGAGTTGTCATAGTATCCGCCTCGTCCACGTTCGAGCCCCTGCGATTCGGCAACGGTGATCTGTACGTGATCGACCTGATTGCGATTGAGCAAGGGTTCGAAGATCGAATTTCCAAACCGGAACAGCAGGATGTTCTGAACGGTTTCTTTCCCCAGGTAATGATCGATTCGATAGATCTGCTCTTCGCGTAGCAGTCGTCGCAGGTTGCCACTCAATTCCTGAGCCGATTTCAGATCGCGTCCGAATGGTTTTTCGAAGACGACGCGCAGCCATTCGGGGGCATCGCGATTAGGGATCAAGCCACCAAATCCAAGGTGCTCGACCGCAGGCAGGAACAGGTCGGGGGACGTTGCCATGTAGACGACGCGATTGCCCGGTGTCCCCTGGTGATCTTCAATGGTTTCAAGCTGTTCACGAAATGCCGGGTACCCATCAGGTGATGCGATGTCGAGCTGACGATAGAACAATCGGCGGGCGAACTGGTTCCAGCGTTCCACCGGGACCGCTCCGCTGCGAACGTGCCCGTTGATGGCTTCATAGATCTCGTTGCGAAAACTCTCATCCGACTTTTCCTTGCGGGCGACACCAACAATCGGCGCGACGTCCGAGAGATATCCATCACTCCAGAGGTCATACAGCGCGGGCAAGAGCTTCCGGGCCGTAAGATCTCCCGAGGCACCAAAAATCGCAACTGTCGCTGTTGTCGGATCCGGAGTCGGACCCGAGGACGCGAGCACGGAATTTGAGACAGTTACGGGTACATTCGACATCGGTTCAATCCCTGAATAAATTTGCTTGCTCAACGCAGGCCGTTGCGGATCAGGTTGCGAATCTGGTGCGGCGTCAGTTCACTCAGCGAATCGACGACATGCTCTGCATTGTCCAATTCCGGACGAGTTCGGCCAGTGCTAGCCAGCCCGATGCAGACAATTCCCGCTGCGTGAGCGGCCTTGATCCCGGCTGGGGCATCTTCCACCACGCAGCAGTTTGAGACTGGCAGACCGAGCCCCTTTGCGGCAAGTTGAAAGACCTGCGGATCCGGCTTGCCACGAGTGACATCGCGAGCCGTGATCCGGCACTGCACGATGTCGGCCACTCCGAGGCTTTCAATCACCAGATTGACGTTCTCGGGGGGACCAGACGATCCTGCTGCGACCCGAAATCCTGCCTGATGAAGTGAGCGGATCAAGTCGGCCGCACCAGGCATGGCGGGAAACGGGTCACGAATGATTTCGCGGAACAGCCATTCTTTCCGGTCGTCGAGTTCGCGAACTTCTTCCACGGTCCAGTTTCGATCAGACCATTGTTCGACGATGTTCTCTCGCGAGGTTCGGCCGAAGCCACGAACAAATTCGGCCTCGGTACATGTCCGGCCGATTTCTGATGCCAACTGGCACCAGCTTTGGAAATGAGCGTGGTATGAGTCGATCAAGACTCCATCCACATCAAAGATCACGCCGATTGCATCGAGCATCGTTACGACCGGAACGCCTTCATGACGTCGATTTTGTAGTCGTGTGCGAAACTCTCGTCGATCGTGTAGACGTCGTGGAAATCGCTCAACTGGTCCGTTTCGGACTTGCGCATTTCGCCCCGGTCAATCATTTCAAACACGATGCGACCGAAGTCGTCGGTGGAATGAAGTCCCCAGTGATGAAAGACGACTGGCGCCATCAGACCGTACAGCCGCAAACCCAGTACGCGAACACCTTCCAGCAGCTCTTGACCAGAAATGTGATGGTGCGACTCTTCGAGACGATCCTCGACCATCTGTCGGCCTACCAGTTCCTGAGCCGTCTTCAGGGCTTCAGAAACAAAAACGTAGGCGTGAGGATGAAAGAGGAGACGCGGTTGGCTTCTTCGGTCTGCGGTTGGCGTCTTCATTGCGATCTGCTCGAAACAGCGGGGATCATCTTGCACGTGTCAAACCAGATCGACACGGTCGATCATGGGGATCGACTGCAATTCTAGGTCAACGGGGAGCTACGCGTGTCAAATGGAGGCTTCGGCTGGCGTCGATTTCGGAAAGTTCTTCCACGGACGGGGGGATAGCAGGGAAGAATATAACGAAGATCCCCGGTTTGAGGGAAGTCAGATTTCGAAGCGAAATTCCCACGAAACCGGTTCAAACGCGGTCGCATCGGCGGACGCTTACGCGACTTGCGCTGCTCTATTGGTGAGCCGCCTTAGGTGAATAGTAACTGTCAGAGTTTCTGAATCGTCTTTCGGCCCAACGGGCCATCAGTTCACCTAGCCAGGGCCCTTCGGCCCTGGAAAACGATTTAAAAAACAAAACCTGAGGCCTGAAGGCAACGCTGAGGCGTTTTTGCAGGGGATTTCTACAAGTGAAACGTCGACGGCAACGCCGACGTTCTCTCCTGATCGGAGTGCTTCAGATGACGAGATCTGGCCTTGATCCTTGTTATCAATGTCTTCAACTCCAACGGAGTTGCGTCTTATAGCCCAGGGTTGCTCACGAAGTGAGCTACCCTGGGTCTGGACGATCCCGACCGTGTACCCCAACGGGGTTCCGTCATCATTTTTGACGTAACCCATTCTGGGTAAATGAGTCTCCTGCACCTATTCCCTGGGTAGCCGCGAAACGCGGCTACCCAGGGCTATATGACGTAACTCCTTCGGAGTATTTGCAACGAGAATCTCCCCGAAATCAGTCTCATTGGCCTGACACCTGAAGGCCCAACGGCCTGAAGGCCGAAGGGCGGCTCGTTCCTTTCGATACGGTCAAAGACCGGGAATGTTCGGCCCTTCAGGCCTCATGAAAACCTTGGTGGAACTGAATTCCAAGGCCGAAGGGCCCTGGCTAGGTGAACTGATGGCCCGGTTGGGCCGAAAAGCAATCTGCATACGATTACGCCAGAAAATCGTACCCAATTCCAACGTGGCGCTTCGCCGCGCGAGGCCACCAGTATTTCTGAACGTCCTGAAATCAGTTCTTCGCTTCAGGAGCCGCGTCGGGAGCAGCATCAGGGGCTGCTTCCGGAGCGGCGGGAACTTCTGGGGTGACCTCTGGGATAATTGGCAATCGGTCGGGGTACTTGTGGAAGACAGGAATTGTCTCTCCTCGCTTCCGAAGGCCAATAATCAGGCCACTTTCCGTCGACATATAGATCCGGTCGGTACGGTCATTTGCAACACGAACCGAGAACCCTCGCATTGGCAATGCAGCAGAGATTCCACCATCTTCACGCGAGGCGCGAACCAGATTTCCATCGAGATCCGATGCATAGATCGAATTCCCAACGACCGCAATGAAGTTCGTCAGGCTCGGCTGCCACCAGCGCTTTGTTCCCTCGGCCGCATTCATGCAGAACATCCCGCCACGATCCGGGGCGACGTAAAGGTCATTATCGATGACAAACGGAGCACGGCGGATTGGCAATCCAGCCGTGAAGTCCCAGATGATCCGTCCGTTCAGGGCATCCAGGGCAAACAAGGTGTAGTCTTCGGAAGCCAGGAAGTGAAGCTTCCCATTGGTGGCTATTGGTGCGACGATAGCGCCGTTTGTTTCCAGTTGGTAAATCAGTTGCTTATCAGCAGTTGCGATATTGTAGAGTGATCCATCGCGGCTGGCGTACGAGACCGTTCGACCGGAAGGAATAGGAGATGATGTGATCTCTTTCGCGGCCGATGACCGCCAGACCATTGCTTCGGCAGACCATTTCGGCAGGCGCTGTTCCTGAAAGAGGATTCGGATTTTGCGCAGGCTATAGGCATAGACGCTGCCATCCAGGGTTCCGATGTAGACCTGGTTCTCATCAACGCCGGGCGAAGTCGAAGGCTGAGCGGGCATGTCGAGTGTCCAGATCACTCGTCCCGTTGCCTTCTGGATCCCGTACAGGGTGGAACCGACGACTGCCATCGCCAGGTTTTCATTCGAAACGATCGGGTAGCTCGGCTGATCGTGTCGCCCTAAGTTCAATGCCCAACGTTTTTTACCAGTTTCGGCGTCGAACGCAGTGGCAACGCCGCCTGTGGAGAGGACGTAGACCATGTCTTCGTCCATTGAGACATGTCGCACCTTTTCGCGGGCGGGATTCAGAACGGCTTGGCCCCACCAGGCTCGTTCCAGACCAAAGCGGCTCAGTTGCTGCTGAGTGGGAAGCGAACGCTCGGTGTTATTCGACTGAGCGAACGCCAGGGTTGAACTTGTCAAAACCAGCAGACTCGCCAAGACCTGTGGAATCCGGAGACTCGTCATCGTGCAACCACTCATCGTTCTGCTTTCGTGGCTTTGAGAAACCCACCCGTTAAAAATCCGGAACCCGTTCCTCCAGGGACCAAGACCTCAGTCAACACGATCTCCGTATCACAGTCTCTTCGAAACCGTCGACTGTTTCGCGGGGGAATATGAGGAATCATAAGCCCGCTGGCATCCCGGTCAGTTCCGCCGAAACCGCTACATGCTACCCAATCGCCAAGAGCGTTCGCCAGATGGAACAATTTGAATCGGAACGACAATTCCAGAAAGGAATTGCTGGTGGCATCCACCATTCAGACCGACACGAGTGAGGACGATTCGTGTCCGACCTTGTGGACTGTATGGCATTGCGATGCTGGTCTGACGCTGTCGACGACAAGGTTTACCAAGCCTTTGCAGGCTTTTCCTAAAGACCTTCCAATCTATTAACCCTGGGATTTTTCTTGCGTATTTCAAGACGGAATTCGTAGAATTTCGCACACCGTCAAGCCGGTCCCACCCATCCTTCACCCGTGGAGATTCGCCCGTGCCTGCGTTTTCCACATCTTCCTGCCTGACTCGTCCAATCGCGTTCCTGGCGATCGCGGTTTGCCCGTTGCTCGTCTGCAGCCCCGTTCAAGCGGACTTAGTCAAGCTTATGAACGGTGGGGAAGTTCGAGGGAAGATTGTCGGGGGGACTCAATCGGGTCGTTCCAGCACGGATACGATCGTGGTGGAAACCCTCAGCGGGATCATGATCTCGGTCGCTCGCGGCGACACGAAGTTTCTGACGATGCGGCCTCTGGCGGTCGAAGAATACGAAACCCGAGTCCGCAAGATCGAAGAGACTCTGGAAGCACATCTGGAATTGGCCGAATGGTGCCGCCAGCAGAATCTGACAAAGCAGCGGGAAACTCATCTGCTGCGAGTTGTCGAATTTGACCCTCATCACGAAAAAGCTCAAACCGCGTTGGGCCGGACCTGGCACGAAGGGGCCTGGGTCGATCGCGATGAAATGATGGCGTCGCGCGGCTATGTGAAATACAAGGGGAAGTATGTCACCGTTCAAGAACTGGATCTGATTCAGAAATCAGCGGATGAACTGGCGACGGAACGTGAATGGTTTCAGAAGGTCAAAACCTGGCATGGTTGGCTGACCGGTCGAAACGAAGATCGCTATCGACAGGCGATGCTGGCGGTTCAAACGATCACCGATCCTCATGCGGCTCCCGCGATCATTCGATTCTTCTGCGAAGACAAGCAGCGCGACTTGCGAGTGCTCGGTGTGACGATCCTGTCTAAATTGAATGGATCGAAAGGAGCTGCCGGGCTGGTCAAGCTGTCACTGTTCGATCCTGACGCCGATGTTCGGTACGCGTCGCTGAACGGGATCGCTGAAGAAGATTTCGAATTCGCCCAGACAGCTTACATTCGCGAACTGAAAAACAGCTTGAATCCGGTCGTCTGTCGAGCCGCCGCAGGTCTGGCCCGGGTTGGAGACGATCGAGCCGTCGCCCCATTAATCGAAGCCCTGGTGACATCCCATCGGTTTGAAGTCCAGACCAACACACCGGCAACTCAAGTCTATTCTGCCACAACGGACGGAAACGCGGCGGTCGCATCGGGCGGGGTTCTGCCACCCGAAGTGGAGTTAGCCGTTCGAACAGGCCAATTACCGCAGGGGGCAGTCATGGCTCCACCCGTGGGTGGTGTGCAGATCCCTCGCAAAACATCCGTGATGACGGTCAATGTTCCCAACCACGACACATTGACCACTCTGCAAAAGCTGACCGGCCAGAACTTCGGTTTCGATGAACGAACCTGGCGCCTTTGGTGGGCCGCTGAAAAACACGTCGCAACCGGGCCGAATCTGAAGAAATAGCGTCTTCGATGAACCGGGGGTACCGCAGTCGCTGAGCATGCAGTTCGCCGTAACCGAAGTCGTGAGACTTCGGGTGTTCAGTGTGCCCGAACTCTTACGAGTCCGGCTACGTCGCGCATCACTCTATGCGGTCTCGGAAGAAGTATCTCCGCTTCCATCACCTCGGAACGGCAATCATATCGAGTGTCAATGACCGTCCCTTGCGACCTGTTCCAGTGACCATGGCTTTCGATGCCGCGGGCGGGCGATCGGCTTGGTAGAAGTTGGGGCGTATGGTGTTCAGATTCCTGCTGACGCCGTCTGTGGAGACATAGTACGTAGCCTTGGCCAGATGATGCAGATCGCTTCCTGCCAGTCGGGCGATTCGGTCCAGTTCGCCAAACACTTCACGTACTTCATCGATTCCATTGGGGTCCGCGGCTGATCCATGCAGCCCCGAGATGTAGATCGTTGTGGGATGATTCAACCGCGTGACTCGGGCGAAGACGGGTGACGGCTTCATCCAGGGAGGTGTCAGGAATTCGATGGAAGGAGCGTCCGCCATTGCAGGTGATGCGGTGATCAATTCGATTTCAATCGGGGCCGATGCCGATTCCCATTCCACCAGAACGATCGGTGGCGGGGACGATTCTGGAAACGTGGCCGACATCGCTTCAATCGCAACCGCCGCGTCCCTTATTGGTCTCAGAAAGGCCTTGACTTGAACGACATCCCTGGAACTCAGTCCCAGGTGTTCCAGAGTCTTGTGCAATCCGACCATTGTCTTGACGGTTGCATCCTTTAATGTACCGTCCCCTGCTTCGGCCTGGCCTGAAATGTAGACTCGACTTCCAGCAGGCAGGATTGCGGCTGATGACTTACCAACCTCGCTGCCTGAAGCCGCCAGTTCCGCGAATGAGAATCTGCGGACTTTTCTGTTTGCTGCTGTGTCGGGTGCCGTGGCGATGGCATCGAGGGCGATTCGGGAACCCGGTTTTGGCAGAGCTGTCGTGACGAGTGAGATTGCTGGACAGACGCCTTGCGGAAGCAACTTCGGCAAGTGACGCTCGGCCTCCATCGCATCCTGATCCGACGTGGCGTAAAGATTCAGTTTGACACATTGGGACAACGACGTGTCAGCCTGTTTCAAAACCCGCTCCAGGTTCTTCAGCACCGATTCCAGTTGCGGAAGGAACTCGCCAGTCTTCAGGGCGTCGCCATCGGGAAGTATCTGAGCGGTGTGAAGCTGTGCCGAATCCGAAACCACCACCGCGCGACTGATACCACGTTGCGTATCGGGTTCAATTTGCTTCGCTTTTGCTGATCCGTCTCGGTCGTTCGCCAGAACAGTCGATGCCAGACCGCAGAGCAGAATGATCAGTCTGAAGATGTTCATTATTACGGAATGCCCTTTGCGTCATGAAACCGAAACAATTCAATCCCGCGAGTTTACCGAGTTTTATCCGATCGGGTGCATAGCCGGGGTAATCGAGTTGCGTCGGAATATGGGTGAGGTGCGGTGATGTGATTCCCTTAAGTCTCGTCGCGAAAATGATTTAAGACCTGCTCTCCTGAAGAAAGCTGTTCTCGATCAAGACTATTGGTTGCCGGGCAGACTGTCGTTACGATTGTAGTTCGCAGTTTCCGATCATTTTGACCAAGGACTTTTTGCCATGCAGTTTGAAACTCGGTGCGTTCACGTCGGAGTCGACAAGGACTCGGCATACCTGAGCGCGACGACCCCGATTTATCCGTCCTCGACCTTTCGCTGGGACGATTTGAATACCAACCGCGGGTTCGATTACACCCGCAGCGGCAATCCGACGCGAAAAGCCCTCGAAGAAAACCTCGCCGCTCTGGAGGGCGGGATCGATTGCCGAGCGACCTGTACCGGCATGTCTGCCATTGCAGCCACGATGCATCTGTTCAAGCCCGGTGATCACGTGATCGCTGGACATGACATTTATGGCGGTACGTATCGCCTGTTCGACGCTGTCTTCCGCAAGATGGGGATCGACTTCTCGTTTGTTCGCATGGGTGATCCCGAAAACGTCCGTCGTGCCATGACCCCTGCCACCAAGTGTGTCTGGATCGAAACCCCCAGCAACCCGTTGCTGAACATCGTCGACATCAAAGCCATCTGCGACGTTGCCCGCGAAGGGGGGGCCATCAGTATTGCCGACAATACGTTCCTGTCGCCGTATCTGCAGCGTCCGTTTGAACAGGGATGCGATATCGTCGTCCATTCGACAACGAAGTATCTCAACGGGCATTCCGATGTGGTTGGCGGATGCGTTATCACTCGCCATAAGGAACATGCCGAGCGAGTCAGCTACCTGGTCAACGCCCTCGGTCTGGGCTGTTCTCCGTTTGATGCCTGGCTGGTCCTGCGTGGCGTGAAGACGCTGGGTCCGCGCATGGAAGCTCATCAGCGAGGTGCCATGGCGGTCGCCAACTTCCTGAATTCACACGCCAACGTTGAACACGTTTACTATCCCGGCCTTGCAGATCATCCTCAGCATGAACTCGCCAAGCGCCAGCAGCGCGGTTTCGGGGCGATGCTCAGCTTTGACCTGAAGGGGGCTCGTCCTGCCGTCGAAAAGTTTCTCGCGAAGCTCAAGATGTTCCAGCTTGCGGAATCACTCGGTGGCGTCGAATCGTTGATCGAATATCCAGACACGATGAGTCACGCATCCATGAGCGAAGCAGCGCGGCGTGAGGCCGGGATTACGGCGAAGACACTGCGAGTCTCTGTCGGGATCGAACACCCTGACGATCTGATCGCCGATCTGGCTCAGGCACTGGCAGGCTGATCACGGGGAGAGTTCCATGCCACACCAATCCGCCACAACCGCCGTGATGTCCGCATCCCGGCGGTCATTTCTGTCTCAGGCAGGTGGCGGGTTTGGCATGGTCGCTCTGGCATCTCTACTTGCCAACGATCGCGTCGGCCTGGCTGCGGAAAAACTGGCGGCCGCTGACAAGAATCCGGCGCCACACTTTTCCCCTCGTGTCAAACGCGTCATCTGGCTCTTCATGCATGGAGGGCCCAGTCATGTTGATCTGTTTGATCCAAAGCCGGATCTGATCCGCCTGGCAGGTCAACCACTGCCCGAATCGTTCGGTGTCGTGATGACTCGCCGCAAGGTTGCCGAGAATCCGCTGCTGAAACCTTTGATGCCGTTCGTCCGACGGGGCGAGTCCGGTCTGGAAGTGAGCGAGTTCCTTCCCCGGATCGCCAGTCATGCCGATGACCTGTGTGTCATTCGCAGCATGCATGGCGACAGCGTTAACCATCCGCAGTCGGTGTACCAGATGAACACCGGCAGCATCCTGATGGGGCGTCCGAGTGTCGGAAGCTGGGTTTCGTATGGGCTGGGTACCGAGAATCAGGATCTGCCCGCATTCGTCGTGCTTCCTGACCCTGGGGGAGGTGTCAAAGGAGGTCCACCTGCCTGGGGTTGCGGCTATCTGCCGACGAACTATCAGGGAGTGACCATGCGACCAGGCCCGCAGCCAATTCTGCACCTGCGTCCGCAAGCACAGATCAGCCCGGCACAGCAGCGATCGACTCTCGATCTGATCCAACAGTTGAATCGCGATCACCTCGAGGCACGTGATCAGGACGATGAACTGTCAGCTCGACTGCGCGCGTATGAACTCGCTTACCGGATGCAGTCGGCTGCCCCCGCCTTGGTCGACCTTTCAGGAGAAACGGCGGAGACTCAATCGCTTTACGGACTGGATCAGAAGGAGACTCAGGATTTCGGACGACGCTGCCTGCTGGCTCGACGAATGATCGAGCGAGGTGTCCGTTTCGTACAGGTCTATTCGGGCGATACGAACGGATGGGATGCACATAGCGACGTCATGAAGAATCATACGCAGATGTGCCGAGCGACTGATCAACCGGTCGCAGCCCTTTTGACTGACATCAAACGGCGTGGGCTCTGGGATGACACATTGATCATCTGGGGAGGCGAGTTTGGCCGGATGCCGATGAGCGAGCAGGGAACGGGACGCGATCACAATCCGTGGGGTTATTCTGTATGGTTGGCTGGAGGCGGTGTCAAAGGGGGCATGGCATACGGCGCGACAGATGCCGTTGGACTGCGTGCTGCTGAAAATCCCGTCCACATTCGCAACTTCCACGCGACGCTGCTGCATCTGCTCGGTTTGGATCCGCAGTCACTTTCCTATCTGCATAACGGGCTGAATGAGCGACTGATCGGTCCGACCGACGATGTCAAGGTCGTGAAAGAGATCCTCAGCAATCCCGTTGAATCTTAGTCTTGCGGCTTTGTGCGCCGCTGCACTTACTTCTGAACCAGACAAACATCGAGAAACCCATGATGTCGATACGTTCTTTGTTCGTCTTGCCGTTCCTGATAATTGTCGTCACCAGTCCATTCGTTTCGGGGGCTGAGCCGGAAGACATCACGTTTATCGCGACGATCGACCAGACCGAACAGCGATATGTACGGATCCTTCCTGCAGAATATTCTCGTGATGCCAGACATGACGTACTGATTGCGCTCCACGGGCATGGTTCAGATCGCTGGCAATACATCAAGGAAGGACGCGGGGAATGTAAGTCGGCTCGTGATGCAGCCACAAAGCATCGCATGATTTTCGTCTCACCCGATTACCGGGCTCGCACTTCCTGGATGGGGCCGCGTGCAGAAGCAGATCTGGTCCAGATCATTGCAGACATGAAAAAGCAGCATACGGTTGGTCGAGTCTTTCTGACCGGCGGTTCGATGGGTGGATCGTCGGCACTGACATTCGCAGCCATTCATCCCGAGTTGATTGCTGGAGTTGCATCGATGAACGGCACGGCCAATCACCTGGAATACACACAATTCCAGGATGTGATCCGGGAGTCGTTCGGTGGTACAAAAGCGATGATTCCCGATGAATACAAGAAACGCAGTGCCGAATACTGGCCTGAGAAATTGACGATGCCGGTCGGTATCACAACCGGCGGTCGCGATACTCTGGTACCACCTGACAGTGTCGAGCGGCTGGCAAAGGTCTTGAAGCTGATGGACCGACCGGTACTCTTGATCCGACGCGACACAACCGGGCATGAAACCAATTACGACGACAGTCTGGCCATTCTGGAATTCGTCATTACAAAGCAGCCGTAAGATGCTATCCGCTGCTCATGAGAAACCGGGACTGGACAAGTGGTCCAGCCCCGGTTTCATGAGTTGCAATGGTCGCAGGTCTCGGATCATTCCCCCTTGAGGACGATGAACGACTTGCGGCCGTCGCTGGTTCGGATGTTGAGTACCAGTCCATCGCCCTTGGAGAATTGATCACGAGCTTTCTCATAGTCTTCAACGGTTGTCACAGGCTGACCGCCTGCCTTTTCGATCAGGTCTCCGCTCTTCAGTCCTGCCGCCTGAGCAACACTTCCCTCTTCTACGCCGCTGATGATCAATCCGCCCGATGATCCTGACAGGCCAAACTGCTTGGCCAGGTCTCGAGTCAACGGTCGCACATCCAGTCCCAGCTTGTCGAACTTGGAATTGCCCGGTGATCGATCTTCTTCGTCATGAGACGCGACACTCAAGTTCTTGGGCATCTCGGTGACGGTGACATTCAGTGACTGCTGCTTGCCACCACGGCTGATGATCAGCGGATACGACTTTCCGATCGTCAGTTGTTCGACCGTTGCCTGAAGGGCTGTCGGATCATTGATCGGCTGGTCATTCAGCTTCAGGATCAGGTCCCCAGGTTCCAGGCCGGCCTTTTCTGCAGGCGAACCCGGAAGAACCGATTTCACCAATGCTCCTTCGCGGACCTTCAGGTTGAATTGCCGTGCAGCGTCGGCATCCACGGGCTTGATTTCGGTCCCCAGGTAGCCTCGTTTGACTTCGCCATTCGCGATCAATTTCTGGCTGACCCAGCCAGCGATGTGAGTCGGGATGGCGAATCCGATGCCGTCATAACCACCGCTTTCCGTTGCGATTGCAGTATTGATACCAATCACTTCCCCTCGCATATTCAGCAGGGGTCCACCGCTGTTTCCGGGGTTGATGGCTGCATCGGTTTGCAGGAAGTCTGCGCGAGCGGTGATTCGATTGCTGCGTCCTTTCGCACTGATGATTCCTGCTGTGACTGACATATCCAGTCCGAATGGGCTACCGATCGCCAGGACCCAGTCACCAACCTGAGTGGCATGGCTGTCACCCAGGCGAAGGGCCTTCAGTCCAGACGCTTCGATCCGCACGATCGCAACGTCGGTACGAGGATCCGTTTTGATATCCTTCGCGATGAACTCGCGCCCATCAGCCAGGCGAACCTTGACCTCATCGGCCCCATTGACGACGTGGTTGTTCGTCAGAATGATCCCGCTGGCATCGATGATAAATCCTGAGCCCATGCCACGACGCTGTGGTACGGCACGACCTCGCCCGCGGAACAAGTCTTCCATCCGAGGATCGTTACGGAAGAATTCGCGGAAGGGAGCGGGGATGTCATCTTCATTGAGTTGCTCCCGACGCCCCTGGGCTTGCCGAGGCTTGGTAGAGGTTTCGATGGAGACAATACTGGGGGTCGCTTCAGCAGCAACTGTCCGAAATGCGGCGGACAAGTCGTCGGCTCGAGGCAACGGCGGAACAGCGACAACGTCGGGACGCTGTGAATACGTGACCGCGCTTACCGCAAGAGCCCCTCCTGCCATCAACATCATCAGAGATTGACGAACTGACGTTACGGTCGACATTCTGACTCTCCTTAATTTCTGTGACCATCAGCGGCTTGTGATCTCACTCGACTGTCTGCCGTCACTCAAATCGATTGTCCTCACTCCGGCGAGGTCTCGGCTTTTCAAAGGAAAAGCGATCGGTTCAGGCATGTGCAATCGCGGGCAAGACTCAGTCCGCTATTGTAAATGTTCCGCCCTGCGGCGGCTTGGTTCCCAATCCTATGCAGCCAGGCAAGTCCCTCGACTTTCCCCGAATTCCATTTCGTCATGACTGTTTCCAGGACCCTACCGAACTCAACTTAACCCCGCACGTGTCGGGAGTTTCGGAGTTGGATTCGCAGATCATGTGGCAGTCATTCGAAGGAAAACTGCAACTGAAACACAATACGCACTACGGTTGTCAGGCGTTGGAAATAACAGTTTTTGAAGGAATTGTGACAGACTTCTGCCCTGCGCAATCGGTCGGGCGGATTGACACCATATCCCCCACGAAATATAGAAGTGAACACAAATCGTGAATTGACAAGACATTTCCAGCATTCCACTTCATCCGGTCTCTGCCACAAAAGTGAAGTCCAGAAAGTCGCCGCATGACCGAACAACCCGATTCGGATGAACTATCCGAGACTTTGTCGTTCTGCGAGCGGACGTTGCAGTATCACTTTCGTGATCGTGAGTTGCTGCTGCGGTGTTTGACACATGCTTCCGTCGCCAAGATTCGTCTCGAGTCCAATGAGCGTCTCGAATTCCTCGGTGATGCCGTTCTCGGAGCGATCGTCTGTCACTTGTTGTTTACCATGTATCCTGACAAGACTGAAGGGGAGTTGACCCGGGTCAAGTCCGTGGTCGTCAGTCGGACGTCATGTGCAAAGATTGCCGCCGATCTGGAACTGGATCGCTGCCTGCAACTTGGCAAAGGATTGTCCGACCACGAATCGATCCCCTTATCCATCATGGCAGCGGTGTTCGAGTCGCTGGTGGCAGGTGTCTATCTCGACGGGGGTTATGATCAAGTCAGCGAACTTGTCAGGCGAGTTGTCGTACCAGAGATCGAGCGAACGGTCGAGACGAGTCACGGCAAGAACTACAAAAGCCTGCTGCAGCAGTTGTCCCAGAAAAGTAATCGAGGGATGCCGAGCTACCAGTTACTGGATGAAAAGGGCCCCGATCATTCCAAGTGCTTCAAGATCGCGGTGACAATCGGTGATGATTCGTTTGCCCCCGCCTGGGGCCCGAACAAAAAGGAAGCGGAACAGCGCGCGGCCGAGAATGCCTGGTGTCAAATTGAAGGCTTGCAGCCACCGAATGTGACCGAATAAAAGACCTTCGTTGCGTGCATGGCCCGGCGAAAGCTCGACCACATTTCCAGAGGTGGCATCGACTCAGGCTGCGTGGGCTGTGAAAGACGCTGGCGTAATTGACCATCCTGTAGATGGATGCCCCATCGCTGCCTTCAGGGCTTCTCATCCGGAAGTCCTTCCGCATTAGAGTTTTCCGGATCATCGCGGACTTGTTGGAATCCGTCGAATTGGACATCGGAAAGTGGTCTGAGCGTTGACTTCAAACAGCGTCCGGGCGATTGTTTGTCGCAGATTCTCGATTTGGCAGAAAGTTTGGCAGGCGAAACTCACGGAAAGTGACTGGAATGGGCTGGGAAGCAGGACTCGTCTTAGTTGTTGTTGTCATGATGGTGGTGATCCTCGCGATGGAGTGGGCGCCACCCGACTTGCTGACAATCGGTTGCCTGCTGGTTCTGGTGGTGGGTCAGGCTGTATCCGGTTCGAAACTGCTGCCGGACGTGAACGTCGCCTTCCGCGGATTCAGTAGTCCCTCTTTGATCACCGTCGGCGTGCTGTTCGTCATTGTCACCGGACTGATGCAGACAGGTGCAATGGGGTTGCTGACAGAGCGTTTCGTCGGTCGCCCGAAAACCGTTTTCAGTGCTCAGGTTCGGCTGTTGTTTCCAGTGACGTTTCTCAGCGCCTTCCTGAACAACACTCCAATTGTGGCGATGTTCATGCCGGTCGTGGATGACATCTGCAAGCGAACACGAATCAGTCCTTCCAAACTTTACATGCCGATGGCGTTTGCCGCCACATTTGGAGGTGTCTGCACAATGATCGGTACGAGCACCAATCTGGTCGTGAAGGGGGCCATGGAAAAGGCGGGGCTTCCCCCACTCGGCTTTTTCGATATCACATGGGTCGGCCTTCCCTGTGCGCTGGGTGGCGTGGCTTTCATGCTAGCCTTCAGTCAGAAGTTACTGCCTGACCGTAAGCCTGCGATCAGTCTCAGCGACGATCTGCGGCAATATACGGTCGAAATGCTCGTTCAACCGGGCGGTCCCCTGGTGAATGCCAGCATTCGTGAAGCAGGACTACGAAGTCTGCCAGGTCTTTACCTGGCAGAAATCGAACGTGACGGGCAGGCCCTGGCTGCTGTTGCTCCCAATGAACGATTGCAAGCCAACGACCGACTGGTGTTTGTCGGGATCATTGAATCGGTGGTTGACCTGAGAAAAATGCGAGGTTTGGCGCCTGCAACCGATCAGGTTTTCAAACTGGATACGCCGACATCGCACCGTTGTCTGATGGAAGCGGTCGTCTCCAATCGCTGCCCGATTATCGGTTCCACAATCCGCGACGGACATTTTCGTTCGCGCTATAATTCTGCGGTGATCGCGGTCGCTCGTGATGGGAAGCATATCCCAGGCAAGATCGGTGACATCGTCCTGCAGCCGGGTGACACGCTGTTGCTGGAAGGGCATCCTGACTTCGCAAATCAGCAGCGGAATTCCAGCGATTTCTTTCTGGTGAGCCACGTCGAAAACTCGGAACCGATCCGCCATGATCGCTCGTGGATTGCGATTGCAATTCTGGGCGGAATGATCCTGCTCGCCTCACTCCTCAGTCGTGATGCCACGCCGACACGACCTGCCGTCGACTTCCTTCTTCCTGCTGCATTGATTGCCTCGCTGGCGATGATTGTCACTCGCTGTTGCACGGGGACACAGGCTCGCCAATCGATCGACTGGTCCGTACTGATTGTGATCGGTGCTTCTCTGGGGATCGGTGAAGCAATCTCGCTCAGCGGAGCCGCTCGCTTCCTGTCTCAGCAATCCATTGGGGTGTGCGGTTCGAATGCATGGCTGCAACTGGTTGTGATCTACTTCCTGACCATGATCCTGACCGAACTGGTCACCAACAATGCCGCCGCAGTGCTGATGTTTCCGCTGGCCCTGGAGGTCGCGAAGACGCTGGGGGTCAGTCACGTTCCTTTCATGATCGCGATCATGATTGCGGCCTCGATGGGCTTCGCAACTCCATTCGGATACCAGACCAACCTGATGGTTTATGGTCCCGGTGGATACAAATTCAGCGATTACCTGCGAGTCGGCATCCCGCTGGACCTGGTGATGATGGCCATCACGGTGGCTCTGACTCCACTGGTCTTTGCGTTTTAGACGAAGCCACCAGCGTTGACGTTTGACGAACCTGCGGTCGGACCGCCGTGAACTTCAGCTGAACAGGACACAATTCATGACAGCACCGCAGCGAGATTACTTCAGCTTTTTTTCAGCGGGCCGAATCGTCTTCGGATCGGGGTCGATCAGAAGGCTGGGGCAGTTCATCCAGCCATGGAACGCAAAGCGGGCTTTGATTGTCACCGACAAGGCACTCGTCAGAGCGGGAGTCGTGGAAAGTGTGCTGGCTCCGCTGCGCGCTGCCGGATTGACTGTCGACGTTTTCGATGGCGGCGAACCCGAGCCTTCGTTTGCGATTGCCGATCAGGCGATCTCCTTCGGACGGACTGCGCGACCAGATCTGTTGCTGGGTGTCGGTGGCGGCAGCAATATGGACCTGGCCAAAGTCGTTGCCACGGTATTGACGCACGGGGGAGAGTGCCGCAAATTCACGGGCTTCGGCAATGTCCCCGGACCAGTTATGCCTCTCATCTGTGTTCCAACGACGGCGGGAACAGGCAGCGAGGTCTCGCACGCCGCCGTGCTGACCGATACCGAAAACCAGATGAAACTCAGCATCCTCAGTCATTACATCCGACCGGCCTTGGCTCTTGTCGATCCGCAACTGACTCTGTCCTGTCCTCCACGCGCCACAGCGGACAGTGGCATTGATGCTCTGACGCACGCTATCGAAGGGATGACAGCAACTCACTACAACGAACTGAACGTGCCAGCTGACGAACCATTCCCCTATGATGGTCAGCAGCCGATCGCCGACTGTATGGCAGAAAAGGCGATTGAACTGGTCGGAAAACATCTGGTGACCGCTGTTCGTGAACCAGGTAACCTGCCTGCTCGGGAAGGTATGGCATTAGCAGCCACACTGGCTGGACTCGCGTTTTCCAACAGTGCGGTGGCGGCGGTTCATGCTCTGGAATATCCACTGGGTGGGGCGCTGCATTGCTCGCACGGGGCTGGAAACGGGCTGCTGCTGCCATATGTCATGCGTTACAACATGTCACTCCGCATTCCGGAATTCGCTCGCATTGCGCGCTTGCTGGGAGAGGAGACTTCGGGCCTGACCGAAGAAGCTGCTGCCGAACGGGCCATTACGGCGGTCGAGAGACTGCGGCGTGACGTCGGCATTCCGGAACGGATTCGAGACCTGGGCGGGACCGAAGACCAGTTGCCGACGTTTGCCAGCAAGGCCTTCGCGATCAAGCGATTGATGCTTCTGAATGCCCGGCAACCCACGGAAGCAGACCTTTTGGAAATACTGAAAGCGGCCTGGTAAGGCTTTGGTGAGTTTGAGTGTCAGCCGCTTTAACGGCGTCATTGACGAATCGCAGAACGAGTGGTTCGTCAAACCTAAAAAGAGGGGTTCAACGTGATCGGAGGGCGAGACGGCGAGACTCCCGCCGAGCCGCTAAGTCGATGTGCCACCCTATGCGGCTCAGCAGAAGCTTCGCCCTCCCGATCCATCAACCCCCGTTTTTTCCTTTATAATGCACGAGGCTGTTTCCTCTGGAGATCATCCGATCATGTTTCAGAATCTGAATCTGCCCCCTGGAGTTGTCGCACCCCCGACGGCAGCTACGTTTATTGCATTCACCGAAGGGCCTGCCTGTGACAAGAACGGCGATGTCTACTTCACAGACATCGTCAATAACCGCATTCTCAAGCTGGATGCTGCCACCGGCCGATACTCGACCTTTCGCGAACCCAGCGGTCGAGCCAACGGCCTGCTGTTTGATGCTCAAGGTCGATTGCTGGCCTGTGAAGGTAATGAATTCTGTCCGAACGATGGCAATCGACGAGTCACTCGAACCGATCTGAAAACGGGCAAGGTCGAAGTTCTGATTGATCGCTGGGAAGGGAAGCGGCTGAACTCGCCCAACGACATTGCGGCCTGCTCCAACGGTCAATTGTTCTTCACAGATCCCTGCTATTTCGATCGAACGACCATGGAGCTCGAACACGAGTCCGTCTATCGCATCGATCCAAACGGGAAGGTGACTCGCGTACTGACTCAACCCCAGATCCAGCGACCCAACGGCGTGGCACTCAGCCCGGATGAGCGAACGTTGTACGTTGTGGACAGTTGTCCGGTCGCGGGTGGTCATCGCAAGATCTGGGCTTTCGATCTGGCTGACGATGGCACATTGAGCAGTCAGAGCCTGGTGATTGACTTTGCGCCCGGGCGAGGTGGAGACGGGATGTGCGTCGATTCCCAGGGGACGCTTTACATCGCCGCTGGTGTATCACGAGCTCGAAATCCTCACGAAACCAATGATGTTCAGCCGGGCGTGTATGTTGTGCGGCCCGATGGCAAGGTGCTGGGACGAATTCCGGTGTATGAAGATGTCATCACGAACTGCACCTGGGGTGGAGCCGACCTGAAGACTTTGTATATCACGGCGGGCAAGACGTTGTATCATGTCCGGGTCGACGTTCCCGGTTGGGTTGTCCATCGTCGATGAGGATGCCGGTTTCAGCCATCGAACGTTTGCGACGGCGAATTCAAAGAGGGACAATGTGAAACAGCACATTGGATTGATTCTGCAGTTTCTGGTGCTGACAGCGACGCCACTGATTTCGTGGTGGCAGTTGCAGTTTGGTTTCAATTTGATCTGGATGCCGGGGCTGCTCACCCTGGCGGCGGTCTTGTTCTGGATTGGGACTCGACTGCGCGAGTCGCGTTAAGTACGACGATCGATGGTTCCGCGAAAGAGGTTGTCCGTGTACGACCGTCTGCGATTCATGCTGCTCGGTTGCATTGCCGCTCTGCTGGGAATGACGGCGGATCATTGCACGGGTGCTAACCCGCCCAAGCCAGTACCAAAGCGCGAGATGCGCGAGACTGCCACAGTAGCGGCCGACACCAATGTCTTGAAGCGATTCGGGACGATCGAAGAGTACGTTCTGGAGAAGCGCTGGGCCGAGGCGATCGACGTCCTGCAGGAAATCGCTCAGACCGAAGGGCGCAAACTCGTTCTCGCTCAAAGAGGCTCAGCGGGTGAAACATCTGTCTACCTGAACATTGCCACACGATGTAATGTTCTGTTGTCGAAGTTCCCCCCCGAAGGTCTGCAGGTCTATCGTAAACGCGTTGACCCCCAGGCGCGGCGCTGGCTGGATCACTGGAAGCAGTCGCGCGATGAGGCCGACTTGCAGCGAATCATCC
The DNA here is from genome assembly GCA_963977965.1 of uncultured Schlesneria sp. Classification (GTDB taxonomy): domain Bacteria; phylum Planctomycetota; class Planctomycetia; order Planctomycetales; family Planctomycetaceae; genus Schlesneria. The sequence goes on along the minus strand of CAXBSB010000047.1, from coordinate 10,610 downwards.
GGGAAGGATTTTTGAGCAGCGTGGGTGACGAAGCGCTGTGGGGACTGGGTGAAGCCGCGTGGGACCGAGCCGACTTTTCGCTCGCACGACTGTACTGGACGCAACTGGTCCCGCTGGGTCAGCAGGCAGATTCACTCAATACCCCGACCCTGTTGAGATATCCTGACAGCGAATTGAACCAGGCCGAAATTCTTTCTCGGCTGGTGCTTTGCTCGATCATGGAAGGGGACCGTGTTCGAGCTGCTGCAGAGATTGATCGCTTGAAGCAGTTATATCCCGACGCAACAGGAACCCTGGCAGGCCGCACAGGTAACCTGGTTGACCTGTTAACGCAGACTCTGCAGGAATCCTCAAAATGGGCATCCCCAACTCACGCCGATGATGTCTCAACGTTTGCACTGAATCCGGCTCGGAATGGTCAAGTATCGGCAGCGATTGAAATCGGCGCCGTCAAATGGTCGCATCCGCTGCCATCGTCTCAGGTTGGCCCACCGTCGCCCAATGCCACGCCGAATCGCGGGCCGCTCAGTTATCACCCCGTAACGTTTGGCGATAACGTACTGGTCAACAATGCACGCTCGATCTGGGCATTGAATCTTCTGACGGGCGAACCTGCATGGCCTTCTGAACGTGGCACAGCCGAGATCTATCCACCCGCTCCAGAAGAAAGAACGGGCGTTCCGAATCTTCCCTGCAGCGGGGTCCCCTTCCACTCGATGACGATTGCTGATGGCCGACTTTATGCCCGGATGGGTTCCTCGGTCACCAATCCAGCCAGCGATACCACCAACGCGACGACGGAAATTGAGAATGAGACCTTCGAGAGTGATCTTGTCTGTTTAGACCTGGCCGAAGGGCAGGGGAAGCTTGTCTGGAAACTTGAGGCTCAATCAGTCCTGAAGGACTGGCGATTCGAAGGTGCACCATTAGTCATGGGGGGGCGCGCGTATATTGCTGTCAGTCGACGTCGGCCTCAGTTCGAATTCGCCATCGCCTGTTTCGAAGCGTCAACAGGGACTCTGCTTTGGAATCGCCCGTTGATCATGGCGCGCGGCAATGTCGAAGCGACACAGAACCGCGTCAGTCATGTCTTGCTCACAGCAGGCGCCGGGCGGCTTTATTTATCATCCGACGCTGGCGCGATCATTGCCGTGAATGCCCGGGATGGGCGCGACGAGTGGGCTGTGACCTATGAAAGCCTCGGTGCATTGCGGCCCACTGTGAATCCCCTTTCGTTCGGATTGAATCCACCGATGTTTCATGACGGACTGGTGTTCGTCGCCCCTCAGGACAGCAATTCGATCTTATGCATTGAAGCAGACTCTGGTCGTGTTCGCTGGAAGATTGGGAATTCTGATCCTGTCCGCTGGCGTCATCTGCTTGGTGTCGTCCGTGGCGGAACCGAGGGTCATCTGATTCTCAGCGGGGCTTCACTGAGTTGTATTGATATTGCCACGGGAAAGCTGGTCTATGGTCCCCGAAAGGCGATTCGTCCGCCGCCTGCAGAACAAGGTTTCGGACGCGGTCTGATTGCCGGGGACAAGATTCTCTGGCCGACGCGTGAAGCCATTCAGGTGATTGATGCAGCAACGGGAACTCCGCTTGAGATCAAGCATCTCAATACGCCAGGAAGCCCTCAAATTGGAGGCAATCTGGCCATTGCAGGTGGTCTGCTGGTGGTAGCGCAGCCCGAACGGCTGGTCGCCTACTGCGACTATAGCCTGTTGAAACAGAAGCTGGAGCGAGACCTGTCGCAGTGGATCAGTCCTGATGGAAATCTGATTGGTGCCGTCGAAACTGCCGGTGCCGCAACCGATTGCAGTCCTGTTGAAAGCCTGTATCTGCGGCTCTCGAATCTGGAAGTCCCGCAGGGGGATCTGGAACTGGCCACGGCAACGCTGCGAAAAGGGATCGACACGCTTGAATCCGCAAGTGATTCGTCGGTGACGCGTACCCTGCGCACTCGGCAACTCGAGTTATTACGAAGGGCCGCTCGCCAGTCTCTGGAAGATGCACATCCGGAACTGGCGGTCGATCAACTGACGGAAGCACGAAAACTGGCAACAACACCTGTCCTGACGATTTCCGTCCTGATGGAGATTGCTCAGGCGGAAATTGCCCGCAATCGTCCGGTCGCTGCGGTTGAATTCCTGCAGCAGATCCTGGATGACGGCCAGCTTGCACGGGCGACTTATCTGGCATCCACAGGAGCGGCAGCAGCAAAAGCCGAGATCTCGCGTTTGATCAAGCTGCGAGGTCGGGTCGTCTATGCAGATATTGAGCGGCGTGCGAGTCAAGAAATCGCAGCTCTGATCGATTCTCATGATCTCGATGGGTTGCGGCGAGCTCTGCTGCAGTATCCGAACTCCGAAGCTTCCTCGCTCGCATGGCGTCAGCTTGCACTTGAAGAACGTCAAGCGGGTCGCCTGGGTGCGGCCCTGAGAATCGTGGCCCGTTCGGTACGACTGGCATCGACGCCGGAATCGCATGTAGCGACCCTGGCGGACTGGGCCGATACACTCGATACGGCGGGGTATCACAGGACTGCCAGGCAGGCCTGGAAACAACTGGCAACGACCGAGTTTGCTGACGTCGAACTGGATTGGTCAGGAAAGCGACTCCGGTCCAGTGAACTCGCCAGGCAGCGACTCGAAAAAAAAGAGTACAGCGCGTATGAACCGACTCAACCAGGTCGGCCACTCCATCGGGCATGGGAACGCTATCTCATCATCGATCCTGCGGTGAAACAGCTTCCTCAAATGGACGAGGTCGCGAACGTACTGATTCCGGTCGAGGAACCGCCCGCTATCGCTCTGGCGTGCCTGCTTATTGTTCGAAGAGACCCTTCTTTGGGGAATTTGTTCTTATGCGAGTGTATCGACCGAAGCACAGGTCAGGTTCGCTGGAGTCGATCATTCTCAGAAATGCCTCAATGGTCCGCCTATTCGGAAACAGGTCTGCTGATTGCCGTCGGCACACTTCTGCACGCGGTATCAATTGAATCGGGTGAGGAACATTGGACAGTCCCTGTCACCGCGTCGAAAGACACGACGCAGATGCGACTGATTCATGCAGATGGAGCGATGTACCGATTGCCCGAATCGAGTGATCGAAACGCGACACCGGTTCCCACCATTCAGATCTGCGTTCGAGATCATTGGGTCGTGGCATTCGATCCTCGCATCGGGTTGACGGTCATTGATTCACGGACCGGCGACGTCGCTTGGACGTTTGCGCCTCGGGGTGACAATCCCGTGGGGTCCTCGCGAGGAAAATTTCCGTTCTGGCAATGGTCGTGTGGCCTTCGCCAGATTGCACTTCAGGCGGTCAAACCTGCCACATTCTGGCTGATCGATCTTGGTCCTGAATGTGTGGCCGTTGAGCAACCTGGCGTCAACGAACTCTGGCTGCAGGGCCCCATCGTCAATGAAAACCTCATCATTACGATGAATGCTCAGCGACAAATCGAATCGCGTTCACAGAGTTCGGATGGTAATCGCTGGCGGTATCAGGGAGGAATGTCATTTTCCCACGTGGATCCTGTGATGTGGCAGGCAAACGGGCAACTGTTGTTGACGATTGATGGATTGACGCTGTCGAGCTTGAATCTGCGAGATGGAACATCCGAATGGACGGCTGGAATCGCCCATCTCCCTCTGCAATATCCTGAACGGCAAGTCATCGCGAGCGGGGATGCTGTTTTTGCTGCCAGCCATGGTCTGTTGCGACGTATCTCTCTGAAATACGGTGACTGCCAGTGGGAACGATTTCTTGGCAGTACAGCCGACCAATGGCAGGTGGCAGCCTGCGGAGACCTGATCGCTGCGTGGCCGCTTGATGCGAAAGGACAAAGGCAATCGCAAGGCTCATTCGTCGTCTGGTGCGATGCCCGTACAGGGCGCATCCTGCAACGTCTGAACCTGTCGGCGGGCGACGAGATTCAGGCCGTCACAAGCGACGAACAAGGTTGCATGGTGAAAACTCGAACCGAGATCATTGCCTATGCGGGAGTCGCAGGACTCCGCTGAAAACGGTTGAAAGCAATCAGACCCGTTGCAACAGGTAGATCACGTCTTCTGTGTCGGCCGTGATTTCGATTGGCCATTCGATGTCGTGCCGGAAATCAAAAGTCTCCACCAGCCGCAGACGTGGCTCAGAAGCGATCAGGTCGAACATCTGCTCGGCGGTGTAGGTTCGAAACGCCGTTTCATCTTTGATCCGGAACGATTTACTCGGTGTCGACACGTCATAGGTCACGCCGATTCGCTCGACTCGCTTTTTCAGATCAATTCCTATGGACCAGAGATTCGAAACGACGGTCAAAGGACCACGACTGGCCGTCCACGTTTCTGCTGTGCATTTTTGTGGCGTCTTAGGGATCAGATGCAGTCCCAGCAGATACAAGCCCCCCTTGTTCAATGATTCGGCGACGCATTTGAAGTGAGCTTCCGCCGTTTCTTCGCTGGGAAGATGCCGAAACGTGTTGATCAGGTTATAGGCGGCGTCGTACTTCTTCTTGACAGTGAAGTCTGCCATATCTCCGACGAACGCCGTTGGCTGAAAACCCTGACGTTCCAGGCGGGCATTGCAGTAATCGATGGCCTTGGCATTCAGGTCGTTTCCAGCGACCTCATATCCCTCTTTGGCGAACTGCACAAGCAGCCGGCCTGTGCCGCATGCCGGTTCAAATACTCGCTTCACGGGTCGCGATGAATATTTCGCGAAACACTGTTTCAAAAAGCGGAATTCGGCAGCCCAGTCCGAACCAAAAATCAGATCGTAGTACTTGGGAAAGTCGTAAAGATGTCCAGAGATAGTTTCCATAGACCACTGTTTTCTTGACGGGAACGAATGGGAACGCCTCGGCCGAATCGCCAGAGCGCGATGAATTCGTGTCAGAGTGTAACGTCACCAGGTGAAGAATGCGCTTGTGCTACTTCAACGAAACCAGTGCCCACACCATGAACTGGACCTATACCGGTCGCCCCACAAGAAACACTCCAAATCAACGACCTCGCACTTGGCGAGAACTTAGGAAGCCTGCGAAGCCTTGAAAGAAAGTCGACTTGGTGACGGCGAAATTGTAATTTGCGGTACTAGCGCCCAGCGGCTGATGGTCCAACTCTGAATCGACGTGTTTCCAGGTCCGTGATGAACTCTGCGGCAGCATGGTCGTCGTAGACTATGGAAAGCACGTTCGCACGGCGTCGCTGACCGTCTGCGTATGTCTGGCCAGATCGTCTTGAAGGCGTTGCCAGTTACCTCCATATCCCATGCGTCGAGCCAGCGATTCGAAATCGGCGGAATTCAATGACGGAATCGCCAGATCACGTGCATCGCCTCGAACCATTCTCAATGACTCAATCATGCTCTTCAAAAATGCGTAGGCCTGATCCAGCCGCTGGCATGTCGCCTCGTCAATGATCTGATGTTTCGATAATGCGTGCAGTGCGTCGCGTGTATTCGTTGTGCGAAGAGCAGGCTGAGCCTTGCCAAAACTGATCTGCTTGGCCTGGACCAGGTATTCCAGATCGACGAGCCCACCGGGACTCAGCTTGGCGTTAAATGTTTCGGCACCAACCAGTTGCCGGACCTGGCGTTCTCGCATCGCTCGAATGGCAGCGAAGTCGACCGGCTGCCCTGTGTAAACGATGTCGTCTCGCAATCGGACCAGGCGTTTCCCGAATTCTTCGTCACCCGCAATCGGACGAAGTTTCACCAGGCTTTGTCGCTCGTAAGGCCAAGCAGGTCCGTCGAGGTGAAAATAGTGCAGGAACGAGTCGCAACTGACGGCCAGGCTGCCCGACCGGCCATAGGGGCGCAGCCTCAAGTCAATCCGGAAAATCCCTTCACTTCGAGCACGAATGGCGTGAGTCACACCTTCAACAAGGCGCGCGAAAAAGTTGGCGTTCGCAATCGATTCGCGACCGTTCGTGAACCCTTCAACCTCATAGACAAACATCAATTCGATGTCTGAGGCAAAGCCAAGTTCCCGACCACCGCATTTTCCCAACGCACAGACAGCCAGTTGGCAGGCCCCCCCTTTGTCCAGCATCGGCGTGCCGAATCGCTCAACCAATTCAGCCCGGCATATCGAGACGCTTGCTGCAACGACCACTTCGGCCAGCACCGTCATCTCTCTGCCAAACGCCTCGATCCCCTCGCATCGCCCCAGGATGTGACGCATGTCGACGCGGAACAGTTCACGGTCTTTGAATTCATTCAGAACCGTCCGTCGTTCTTCGCTGCTGGATACCACCTGCAGTGCCGTCTGAAGTTCAGCCGCGAGTTGTTCTGATGACTTCGCGTTTTCCAACCCCGCCATATCGCGGAGTACCGGGAACAGGTTGGCGTACTGCAATCGCAGGAAATCTTCCCACAGGAAATCACTGACACCCAGCAGTCGGGCCAGGGCCGACAGTACTTCCGGGCGTTCCAGAGATGAAAGCTGTTCGAACCAGTCTGGCCGCTGGAACAGGTCTCGCAGGAAAGTACGGAAGTGCAGCAAGGCTGCTGTCGGATCGGGAGCTCCTGGAAGCAAGTGAGTGAAGTGCTTGATGAGTACCACTGCAGCCTGCAGTTCCTGCAGGCGGTCGGCTTCCAGAATCTTGCCACCGCGGCGGGCATCTGTCACGAGCAGTGTGTCCGCAGCCAGTCCCTCATCTGCACTGATCTGAACCTGCTCAATGTTCACGCCACTCAGAGTCAATGCATTCGAAAGCTCGTACAGAAAGCCGATCGTATCATCACCGCGAATGTGCAACACCGTTGCAGATTCGTGAGCATCGTTGTCGATCCGCACATCCAGCGGCGATGGTCGTCTGGAAGTGACCGGTGCCCCTTCGAGCGCATCGGCCACACGTTTGGCAAGACGACCCTGAGCCTCATCGGCACAGCCGGATTGAGCCATCAAGACCAGGTCAACCAGATCCGCTTCGTATCGTTCCCAGACCTGAGGCAGGACGACATCCAGCTCTGACCGGACGCAGAATACGTCAACGAATCCACATGGTTCTTTCGCTGCTGGCGACGCTGCGCGTCGTTCCACCGAAACGACTTTGGGGGCGGAACGCCGCTCAGTAGAAACGAATCCGGTGACGATGTCGAATCCGTAGGCGAACATCAGTCCACACATCATCGACAGTTCACCAGGGCAGTCATGTCCCAGGATGGTGACTCGCCATAATCCATCATCGGTCGGTTCTGCGACGACCGATGGTGACTCGCCATAATCCATCATCGGTCGGTTCTGCGACGACCCGCACTGGCTGATGTGGTTCAATTTGGGCGAACATGGCCCGGTGCCGGCGCTGCTCGTCCTTCGTAAAGACCGTTGAATAACTCGCCAGAGCCAGCCGCTCGGACGAACTTGATGAGGTATCGGGAATGTCCTGAACAACCGGCAGGTCCCGTTCGTCAGAGAGATACTTGTCAAAGATCGCTCGGATCGATGCGCGGTGTCCCTCGTAGTGCTGCAGCAATTGATCGACACCTGGAAAGTCCAGGCGATGCGCCAGCGCCGAGAGTTCGCGCGGGTCGGTCGGCATCGTGTGTTCCTGCTGGTTGTGCATCAACTGCAACGAATGCTCGATCGTCCGCAGGAAGACATAGCCATCCGTCAGACGGCGGTATTCGTCGGCATGCAACACTCCCGCGTCAGTCAATCGCACGAGCCCGTCGAGAGTATTGGGCGAACGAACGTGGCGGGATGTGACACCATGTACCAATTGCAGCGCCTGCACGACGAACTCAACGTCGCGGATCGATCCTGTCCCAAGTTTCACTTCACCCCACTCGCGGCCGCGTCGGCGTAATTCGGCTTCGATCCGATCCTTGGCCTGACGGACTGCAGCACGCACATCATGCGGTGTTCCCGAGAAAATCAGTGGCTCCGCACGCTTCAGGAATTCGACGCCGACAGACTTCTTGCCTCCAACGACGCGAGCTTTCAGCAAAGCCTGCTTTTCCCACATCTCTGCGTTCGACTGGATGTATTCCAGGTACGATGGAATTGTCGTGACGAGCTCGCCGGATCGTCCCCACGGTCGCAAACGTACGTCGACGCGATAGAGGAACCCTTCGGCCATGGCATCCTGCATGGCCTTGATAAGACGTTGAGCCAGTGGAAGGACTTCGGAGGGTTTTCGATCAGTGAGGAACACCAGATCGATGTCGGAACTGTAGTTCAGTTCTTCGCCACCCAGCTTGCCGAATCCGATCACAGTCAGACCGTCGGGATCGACTTCAAGTTCTTTCGCCGCGAGTGCCAGGCAGGCTTGAACCAGACTGTCGGCGAGCAACGACAGTTGCACAGTTGCCGCACGAAGATCGATCAGACCAAACAGGTCGCAGGCGCCGATTCGAAGAATTTCGAATCGCTGAAATCGTCGCAGCGCATTCAACGGTCCGATTCCGCCGACGGCGCTGGAAGCGGCTTTCATGGCAGAATCAAGAAACTCTTCGCGGCTTTTCAAATCGGCAAGCTGCCGGTGCTGAATCAGCACTCGCAGACTGTCTGGATTACGTAGCAGCGTCTCGGTCAGGTATCGACTGCTGGTAAAGAGTCGTACGAGCATTTCGATGGCGCGCGGATTCTCGCTCAGGAAGTTGAACAGGTCGGCCCGGTCGGTCACTCGATGCACGTAACGCTCAAAATCCCCCATACCGGCCGCAGGATCGGCGGAATCCGACAGCAGTGACATCAGCTTGAACAGACTTTCGGCTGCAGCCGTGGATGACACGGATGGTTGCATCAAAGCACAGGTCCGGCGGGCAATCGACTCGGGGTCGAGAAAGCCCAACAGCGCCAGGTGTTCATGAATCGCCGCATGCGAGGATTCGTCTCCGTCGAGCATGCGTCGAAGAGTATTCAACATTCCGAGACAATCTCCTGCCTGTCCAGAGTACGGGGTTTAGCGCCGGTCGGTTATGCTTTCGGCTGCGAGTTTTAACAAGCATATCCAGATTTGCCTGAACCGACAGGAGGGGCAACAACTTTGCAGACTCTTCGTTCGGCAAACCGCATAACCATCCAATGAGATTGATATGAAACTGACATTTCTGGGAGCTGCTGGCGAAGTCACTGGCAGCCAGCATTTGATTGAGACCGCGAACCTGCGAGTGCTGCTGGATTGCGGATTTTTCCAGGGACATCGTGCTGAAGCTCGCAAGAAGAACGAACAGTTTCTGTGCCGTCCCAAGGAACTCAGTGGCGTGATCTTGTCGCACGCTCATGCCGATCACTGCGGGAACCTGCCGGGGCTGTATAAGGCTGGCTACCGAGGGCCCATCTTCTGCACGCCCGCATCTCGAGATATCGCCCAGGTCATGCTGATGGATAGTTCGCATATCCAACAGGAAGACGCCAAGTACCTGCAGCAAAAGCTCGGTCCCGGCCATCCCCCCGTTGAACCGCTGTATGACGACGACGACGTCGAAGGTGTGATGGAATGCATCGAGACGATTCCGTACGGCGAATGGCATGAACTCTCAAAGGATTTTCGCCTTCGTTTCACGGACGCGGGTCACATTCTGGGATCAGCAATAACCGAGATGGAGATCCGCGAAGGGGCCGACTGGAAGCGAGTTGTCTTCACCGGTGACCTGGGCCGGCGCGGTCTGCCAATATTGCGAGACCCCCAACGGGTCGAAGGTTGCGATGTCCTGATTACCGAGTCCACGTACGGCAACCGGGTTCACCCGGCAGCAGACGACATCAAGCAGCATTTGAAGCGAATCCTGAAAGTGGCGACCGAACGAAAAAGTCGCGTTGTGATTCCCGCCTTCAGCCTCGGTCGTACACAGACTCTGGTCTATTTCCTGAACGAACTGTTCAACGAAGGTGAATTGCCTTCAATTCCGGTGTTCGTCGACAGCCCGTTGTCGAAGTCGATCACGGCTGTTTACAAACATCATGCCGATGTCATGGACTCTGATTTTCAGCGAGTCCTGAAAGGCGACAAAGATCCGTTTGCCTTTCCTGGATTGAAGTACGTTGCCACTCAACAGGAGAGTGTGTCATTAAACCACCGCAAAGGTCCGTTCGTCGTGATTGCCGCCAGCGGCATGTGCGAAGCAGGACGCGTCGTTCACCACTTGCGACACGCTATTGAAGATCCTGATAACATCATCGTCTTGATCGGCTTCCAGGCAGAAAACACGCTCGGTCGGAAGCTGCAGGACCGGTGGCGCACGGTTCGTATCTTTGATCGACTGGTCGAACTGAATGCCGAAGTCGAATCTCTGCAGGGCCTATCAGCGCATGCGGATTCCGAAGACTTCAAATGGTGGTTCGACGGCCTGAATGCCGATCGAGGCGTCGGTCGGGCGTTCATCGTTCACGGGGAACCCGACTCGGCTAAAGCATTGTCCGAGATGCTGAGCGAGATCAGCGACGAACCTCCAACGATTCCCCAATTTGGTGAATCGTTTGAAGTGTGATGCGATGTCAGGGTCTCAACTGCGACCGCAGGGACTATGTCGCGATCATCGGCGGTTTGTGGGGTGGGCTGTTTGTGGGCTGAAAGCTCACGCGAACAAAGCACAGGGCTTTCAGCCCTGTGGAGACGGATGGCGCAGGGTATGCGACCTGTAAGGTCGCGAGAAATTCA
>CAXBSB010000046.1:0-37746 GCA_963977965.1 uncultured Schlesneria sp. | reverse complement strand
AGTTGCCGCCTTGTCTCGAGCGGCTTTGGCAGCATTCAGAGCAACTGTCGTTGCTCCGACTGCTTCCGTCTTGGCAGGGAGTTCCTGGATCGAAGCGGATTTCTGCTTGGTCAGTTCCGACAGAGCCGCCAGAGCGTCCGTCGATTTCTTGGTCGCTTCGACGGCAGCAGCTTTCACAGCAGCATCGCCCGGTTTGGCTTCGACCGCAGCAAGAGCTGCGACAACAGCGGCATCGCTCGCAGTAACAGCATCCGTGGCGGCTTTGACTTTGACATCAAGGTCTGCCGTCGCCTTCTTCAAGGCATCGCGTTCGGCTGCAGCTTTGGTCTGAGCCGCTTGAGCAGTGGTCAATGCGGTCTCGGATGTTGTCAATACGCCTGTTTTTGCGACGGCATCGGCATCCGCCGCAGCTTTGGCTTTTGTTGCAGGATCGACTGCGGCCTGGGCATCCGTCATCGCCTTCACGGCAGCATCGGCTGCGGCTTTTCGATCGGCGATCCCCTTGTTTAATGCGGCCAGCGCTGCAGTGGCCTGAGCCGTTACAGCGTCCGCGGCGGCGAGCGCCTGTGCTGTCCCCTCGATCCGTTTGGCCAGTGACATTGGATTGGTACTCAATTGTCCCAGGACAGCGGCGTCCTTGGCATTCCAGACTTGAACAACTCCTGTCAGGTCACCAGCAAGAATTCGATCTGCGTCGGCATCGAAACCGACTTCCATCCCCAGATCCGCCAGACCAGGGAATGCCTTGATTGCAGTGCCATTGATGTCCCAGAGCTTGGCGGTGTTATCACGGCCCGTTGAAGCAATGCGATTGTCTCGAGTGATCTCAACGGCCGAAACCCCACCTCCGTGAGCTCCCCAGTTCTTGATCTGGTTGCCGTTCTGCATTTCCCACAAACGGATCGTGGTGTCTTCACTGCACGTTGCCAGAATGTTGGAATCAGGAGCCCAACTGACATCGGTGATCGGTCCGGTATGCCCTGTCAGGAAATAGAACTCGCGGCCCGTGAATGCTTCCCAGACCACCAGACCATTGCTGCGATCAGCCGTCGCGAGCAGAACGCCGTCCGGGCTGAATTCCAGAGCGGTGATCCAGTCGGTGTGTTTGTTCTTTTCATAGAGCAGTTCACCCGTCGACGTGTCGTAGACTCGAACAATCTTCTTGGGGCCACCCAGGGCAACCTGAGTGTGGTCCGGGCTGATGTCTGCTGCGAGGACCACATCGTATTCCGAGCCAACTTCAGCGATGCGTTTGCCGGTTTTCAAATCCCAGAGAATAACCTTACCGGAGTGCGAACCGCGGCCACCACCTGCCATCAGCCACTTGCCATCTCGGGTGAACTTCAGGATGTGGGCGACCCCTTCAGGGAACGGCAACACCCCTTCAAGTTCCAGAGAAACTGTGTTGTAGAGGAAAATCTGCTTATGGCCGGCAACTGCTGCGATCGGAGACCACGGATTCACCGCCAGGGCCGTCACACCGTTGCCGCGACTGGCGACCAGAAGCGGGTCGATCGGCAGGTTTTCAGGCATTGGGGGCGGCCCGGCAGGACGCTGGTTCGAGATCTCGACCTTTGCCATCGCTGCATTCTTTTTTGGCTTGGCTTTGCTGCCGGAATTTTCTAGTGCTCCCCCTTCGATCCATTTCCGGACCAGGGTCAACTGTTCTTCGGGCATCTTTGGTTGCTGTGGTGGCATCTTTGGTTCGGAAAGATGCGCGATGACCAGGTAAAGCTGGCTCTGTGAGGCATCACCGTCCGTGCGAACAACTTCGCCAGAAGCTCCCCCTTGCATTGCGAGACCATAGTTGTCGAGAACCAGGTCACCCTTCTTATCGTTCGCGTTGTGACACGATCCGCACTTCTCGCGAAAGATAGGCAGGATGTGTTGATCGAACGTGATCTTTTCTTCCTTCGCAGGTGCCGTAGCCTTTTCCTGGGCAAATACGGAACCACTGACGGACAGAACCAGCAGGCAAGCGACTAATCGGGTCATCGATTCACTCCAGCGATTTCGGCAGGCCGACCTTCAGCAGATTCGATGACTGAAAGGACCGGTCTCTCGTCACCGCCGCTGGAACAATTCGTAGCGACGTGACGAAGTTTGTTGCAAACTCAATTGAAGTCTAGTGCGGGTCGATCTTCCGTATCGCGGACGCCACACGGAAATTGGATGCGAACTAGTGATTAAACAGGAATTCCCGGCTGTTGAGCAGTGCCCAGAAAATGTCGTCCAGTGCTCGCTTGTGATCACTACCTTCTACGAACAGTGACTTCAGCGCTGCGGCTTCGTCGGCTGTTGGCTTTCGGCTGAGGGCGCGAATGTACAACTTTTCGACGATCTGTTCGGGCGGTACCTTTTCTTTCTGCAATGCTGCGATCAATCCCCCCTGCTGGATCTTGTTGTTGGTGGTGTCACCATTCATCAGGTGCAAGGCTTGCGAGAGTGTCGGTTCCATTTTGACTTCGCACGAGCAAGCCGTTTCACGCGTGGCGCGACCGAACGTTGTCAGGAAGTAGGTGCTGGTTGCTCCATCCGCTATCTGAACAGCACGGGCACCCAGTGGCAGCCGAGGGAACTTGTCCTGGGTGCTAGTGACCTGGCTGATGATATCGAGCATTGATTCTGCTTTGATTCGTCGCAGCGTTTGCGACGCAAAGTTGCGTTCGTCTGTGGCGTTGGTCGCGTTCTTTTCGGTCGATCGCTGATAAGCTTCGGACCGGCAGATGTCTCGAACCAGACCTTTGAAATCGTAATTCGATTCTGTAAACCGCTTCGCAAGTTCGGCCAGCAATGGCGAGTTGGAAGCAGGGTTACTGACTCGGACGTCATCAACAGGCTCCACGATCCCGATGTTGAAGAAGTGATGCCAGATCCTGTTGACGAAGTTCTGAGCGAAGTACGGATTCTTTGGAGATGCGAGCCAATCGGCCAGAACAACTCGACGATCCTTACCCGCAACATCAGCCGGGCCACCACCCAGGAAGACTGGTGGCATCACTCGCCCACCCACCAGGTGATTGACTTCGCCGCCGCCTGAGTTGAAGACGATCTGTTCGCGATAGTCTTCACCTGTCTTGCGGCCAATCTGTGAGAAGAAGGCTGCGAAGCTGTAGTAATCGTCCATCGTCCATCGGTCGAACGGATGGTTGTGACATTGGGCACACTGGGTTCGCATCCCCATGAAAATCTGGGCAACGTTTTCGGCGACCTTCAGCCGGTCAGGTTCGATCTGATAGAAGTTCGTCGGTGGATTCTTGAACGTACCACCGTTGGCACCGAGGATTTCACGGACCATCTTGTCGAGGGGAACGTTGTCGGCAATCTGCTCACTCAGCCAGGTGTAGTAGAGAGTGATCGATTTCAGACTGGTCTGGTTCGACGATCGCATCATCAGCCATTCGGCCCACTTGCTCACCCAGACTTCGGTGAATTCCTTGCGGCCCAGCAATTCATCGATCAGCTTGTCTCTCTTGGCGGGATCTGTACTGGTCATGAACCGGGTGTATTCTTCTTCGGTCGGAACCATACCCACCAGGTCGACGTAAAGTCGTCGCAAGAATGCTTCATCTGAGGATTTGCCCGAAGGTTCAATTCGCAGTTTCTTGAGCTTCAGGTTGACCAGTTCGTCGATGTAATTGACTTGAGCTTTTGGCTTGTCTTCGTAGACCAGTCCCTTGGGCAGCACCACGAAGTGCGATCCAACGGTGAACGTGGAGAAACGAGCCATCACGAACGCTTCGCCACGTGCTCCTGCGGTGATCATGCCGTCAGGGCTGATCGATGCAGAGGTGTCATTGTTGGAAAGATACAGAGCCAGGTTTGTCACATCGCGATCGGTTCCATCCGAGTACTTCGCACGAGCCGTGACTTGCTGAGTAGCTCCCTGGCCGTCGAGCACACCTTCGAGAGGATACAGTTCCAGGCCGATGCAGGTCGCAACATCAGCAGGGTCACGTGGGCATCCAGCATTAATCCAGTCGGTGACTGTCTTGGAATACTCGGAATCCTTTTCGAACCGCTTGCCACCCGTATGAGGAACCACGCCGATGGACTTTTCAATCATCAGGCTCGCCTCAGGCACGGCAAAGTCGATACGGCGGCCGGGCATTTCTCGAGTGATTCGCAGGTAGTCGCCATCGGGATCAAAACCGAACAGTGACAACCGGAATCCGTCTTTACCACGTGCTGCTCCGTGGCAACTGCCGGTGTTGCAACCCGTTTTCATCCAGACTGGCATGACATCAAGCTTGAAGCTGATTACACGGGCTTCGGCAGCCTTTTCAACCTTGACCGGGACCGTCAGCATCTTGCCGCCAAACTCGACTTTCAGTTCGGTTGCTCCATCAGCCATGGGATAGAACGTTGTTCCATCGCGACGGCAGATGGCCGGATTGGCGATTGTCATGGCAGCTTCTTTGCTGACATCACGCGTGATGCCGTCTGCATGAACAGCCTGTACGACGACAAGCTGACGATCCTTGTTGGTCGTCAGATTGATGTCGGTGGGGTAGACGTTGAGCTGCACGAGAGGCGATTGTGCCCAGGCGACGCCTGTCGTCAGTAATCCCGAAAGGGAACACAGGGTCAGCATCAAAACTGAATTCAGGATCCGCGACATTTTCACTGTCCTTCTCTGTCTCTGCGAGATTGGTTCAACGCAGCTTTCTTCAGATTAACTCGTGTGCGACGTCTTCAACAACGCCCCGGGAATTAACAGATTACGAATGAAGTTCAATTCCCGCCAGCAGGCTTGGCCTCAGCAGGTGCCGCCCCATTCTGCCCTTCCACTCGCTGCTTTTGCTCCAGTCGCAATTGTTCCAGACGAGTCAATCGCTTGGCCTGAGCCGGGGCTGGCTGAGGAGCCGGGGCAGGTTGTCCCTGAGCCACTGGCATTGGGGCAACCTTGGGTGGCAGCGGCTTGTCGACGCGAATCTGTCCTGTCCCCAGGTTGTGGATGATCGGTTCACCATTTTCGGTGATGACGACCTGACAGAACAGGCTCTTGTTGTTACCGGGGTTCGCGTCAGCCTCAGCCTTCACCTTGAAGACAAGTTCCTTGGCGTCTTTATTGAATTCCGCTGGCGTCGTTGTGACCTTGTTCGGAAGGCCCAGCAACTGAACGGTCGCGTTTCCTTCGAAGGGCTTGGCTGCTTCAACCTTCACGACGAGTTCGGTTTCTGCTCCCAATTCGACAGCGGCCGATTCATAGGTGAATTTCAGATACGACTCCGCAATTCGCAGGTTTGCGAACGGCGAGCAAACCATGATTGGGCCATTGCCGACGGTGGCTTCACCGCGGACAGCGATCTTGTGTTCCTTCACTTGGGCATTGCCTGCAGCATTCAGCAGGATGACCGCTTCATTCTGGCCCTCGGGGATCGAGATTTCGCGGCTGGAATTCAATCCGTTCGGGTTCAGCAGCAATTCAATCTTGATCGGCGCTTTGAAGTCACCCTCGCGAGTGGCGACAACCTTCAATCCCATCTGACCACCTTGAACGACAGGCACCTTCGGTTCGACAATTTGCAGAGTGAAAGGAGCCTTCTGCGTCACGGCCATAGCAAGTGCAGTGGTTCGTTCGGACCAGAACGGCGTATTGTTCTGACCGCGGACAAGTACGGTTGGCAGTCGCACCTGACCACTGGGTGGTGCAGCATTCATTGGATCATCCAGCGTTGCCACCAGTTGCCCCAGCGTTCCGCCAATCGCTGCATCAGGAGCTGCAGCCAGGATCACCTGTGCAACGTTCTGATCGGCCGACATCCCGAAGGATTCCACGACAACACCCGGTGGCAGATTCTCACCTTTGAAGCTCAGCGGTCCGCCAAACCCCTGACGGCTGGCATTGATCAACAGTGGGAAACGATTCCCCTGTGGGATTGCCATGTGTGGTTCGACGTACTGCACGAACTCGTTTACACCCAAAGCCAATGTGGGGATCACGGCCGTCAATTCGATGCGATAGTGGAATGCGTCTCCACCGCGTCGCAGATGATCACGAACTTCGAGGAAGTATTCCCCATCAGCGGGAACGGCAAATCGCAGGTAGCTGTCCGGGGTCCCGTTGGCATCGTCGTTGCTGGCGATGGCTCCACCCTGAGCGTTGTAGAGGATCAGGACTGGATCGAGTTCGGAACGAATGCGTCGGGCGTAAACATTGATGTCGATCGCCTGCCCTTTGGTTGCTGTGAATCCAAAGTAATCGACGTCGGTCTTGGAAGAAAGAACACCATTGAAGGCGGCGGTTGCTGCCCCCTTAGTTGCTGCCGCGATGGTTTCATTCGGTTCGACTTCGACGACATTGTCGTGACTGGTCAAACGGAACTGCATCCCCGAAGGAGCGATCCCTTTGTCGTCCTGTGGGAAGAGTTCATATTCAGGTCCACCAGCGGCAGGAAGATCAAATTCGCGTGTGAATTCGCCCGAGACATCCCCCAGAAACTTCACAGCGACTTTGGTTCCCGGCTTACCGCCAGCAGGCACGATTGCCGTGGGGCGGGGGAAGCTTCCGATATGACATCGATAGTGGCAGGCACCATTCCCGCCGTAGCTGCTTTCGCGAATCTGCACGATGTACTTGCCATCTGCAGGTGCGATGATCGAAGCAACGCAGTCCTGCCAGATCAAAGCCGCGTCGTCACTGGTCGCCAGTTCAAAGCGGGCTTCGTTCATGATCGCGACATAGGGGTCGAACATCGTGTTCCCGAGTCGAATCCCCTCAACTTCAGCCGTGATTCGTTCACCCTTTTTGGCTTCGATCACGTAATAGTCCACGTCTTCATTCTGGATGATCCCCTCGACCGTGACGTTGTTGGCGATCACCTGAGGTTTCGCGAATTCGCTGTTGGGTTCTACTTCCGCAACGCTTGGGAGCGCACCGACGCGAAATGTTCGCAGATCAGAAATTCCCGTCGCACTGCGGATGCGAATGTGCTTGGTTCCCAGGCCGCAGTCTGCAGCGATCTTCAGCTTGGCTTTCACCTGAGTCGGGCTGGCGACTGCGAACTCGGCAACTTCGATTCCCGGTTCGTAGATCATTAACTGCTGTGCGTCTTCCAGACGCTGCCCGGTGAAAACGACTTCAACTTCGGTCCCGCGTTGGCCCCCGCGTGGAACGATGTTGGAGAGGACCGGGCTGGAGGCCCAGAGTGAGTTTGCCGCAGCGACAACAGCAACCAGAGCGATGGCGAAATGAGCGAACGGTCTTACCGTCATTGTGCCCCCTTGGTCGCGTGACATCGGGCGATGTTCGACGCGACAGCAAACGACGTTGAATTGGGAAGGAGATCGGCGAGTTGTGAGCATTTTGCAGAACACGGATGGTCGGGAACCCCGACCATCCGTGTCAGTGAACAATCATGTGGCAGCATTGCTGACACGGCATCTTGCAGGAATCAGGCCAGCAGTTCCTTGATGACCTTGCCGCCATCGACGATTTCGATCGGTCGATCGCCAGGAGCCATCAATTCCTTGTCGGCCACAATCCCCAGGCAGTGGTAGACGGTGGTGAACAGGTCTTCTGGACCCATTGCCAGTTCTTCTGGTTCCGATGCGGTCGAGTTCGAAGAACCGTGGATGTAGCCACCCTTGATTCCGCCCCCGGCCAGCACGACGCTGAAGACCTTTGGATAGTGGTCACGACCTGCCTGAGCGTTGATCTTGGGAGTTCGACCGAATTCGGACGAAACCATGACCAGTGTGTCCTTCAGCAGACCGGTGCGATCCAGGTCCTTAATCAGGGTTGAGAACGCCTGATCGAACGCTGGCATCTGGTTCTTGAAGCCGCCAACGATGGCGTTGTGCATATCCCAGCCACCGTAGGTCAGGTTGACCAGGCGAACACCCGCTTGAACCAGTCGACGGGCCAGCAGCATGCGGGCACCGGCGGTGTTGCGGCCGTATTCATCACGAATTGCCGCGGATTCCTTTTCAAGGTCGAACGCCTGACGTGCTTCAGGAGCACTGATCAAGCTGTAGGCTCGATCGTAGAAGGTATTCATGGCGCTCAGGTCGTCTGACTTTTCCTTCTTCTGGAAGTGAGCATTGATTGCTTCCAGAGCAGAACGACGGGTTGCAAAACGGCTGTCGTCAACGCCGCCGGGCAGGTCCAGATCGCGAACCTTGAAGCCACCTGCAGCAGGATCGCTGCCCAGGCTGAATGGGGCGAAGGCGGAACTCAGGTAGCCGCTGCCAGCGTATTCGTTCGGCATGTTTGGAATGCAAACATACGGAGGCAGGTTGTTGCGTGGACCGTATTCATGGCTGACGACCGAGCCGATGCAGGGGTACTGCAATGCTGGGCTGGGGCGATAGCCAGTGAACATGTTATGGGTGCCGCGTTCGTGAGCCGCTTCACCGTGGGTCATGGACCGGATAACGGTCAGCTTGTCAGCGATTTCTGCGGTCTTGCCGAGTGTTTCGCCGAACAGTTCGCCGCTGATCTTCGTGGCGACCTGCTTCATTTCACCCCGATATTCGATCGGAGCATTTGGCTTGGGATCGAAAGACTCCTGATGGGCCATCCCACCGGGAAGATAGATGTGAATGACGGACTTGGCTGTCCCTTCGAAATTCTTGTAATCCTTCAGATCACCGTAGGCCGATTGCGATCGGAGCAATTCGGGCAACGTTAATCCGGCACCAGCGAGAGCACCGACAGAGAGAAAACCACGTCGGCTCAGCCGTCGAAAGTGGTCAGGATTGCAATTCTGCATGACGAAAACTCCACTCGAAACAGGTAAAGGAGATCGAGCACATTCAGTCGGTTGGAACGTTTCAACTCTTGGGCAGGACAACCGTCAGCGGACGAACCGCCAACGTTTAATTGATTTCTCTCGGGGTTTCGTTACGAGCTAACTTCAACAGGCAGGTCGAATCGCAGGAGGATTCAGGCGGAAACAACTTGGCAGGTTCACCGAAAGTCCAGCGAGCGTACCGTTCACGCATCGGAATCGTCAAGTGGATTCACTCCAATTGAACGATCGTCGCGAGGCATTTCGGGAAGTACTGCCGACATTTTCTTGAGGCGATTTCGCACCACAGGAAAGAAACTATCCAATTCAAGCAGGTTTACAGGGTTCGATACGCCCCATTTGCAGCCCCGACCCCGGCACCCGGAATTATCTTAAGTCCTTGATCCAAAAGGCATTTCTCCAACGCCGCGAGGAACACCAGAACGTTGGCAGGGCAACTGGCGACTCCCATCAGGCCAATTCGCCAGGTTTTCCCCTTCATTGGCCCCAGCCCGCCACCAATCTCAATTCCGAATTCGGTTAACAACTGTTTGCGCACTGCAGCATCATCCACTCCGGCGGGAATGACCACTGCATTCAGCATCGGCAATTGCTGCCCTTCTTTGACAGCATATTCCAATCCTAATGCTTTCAGGCCTGCTTTCAGCGCCAGATGGTTCCGCTGGTGACGTGCAAACCGGGCTTCCAGCCCTTCTTCCAGCACAATTCGCAAGGCTTCGTGCAGACCGTAATTCATATTGATCGGAGCGGTATGGTGATATGCTCGATTGCTGCCCCAGTAATCCTTCACCATCTGCATATCCAGATACCAGCTTTGGACTTTCGTCTTGCGGGCATCAATTGCAGCGACTGCTCGATCACTGAATGTGACGGGGGCCAACCCCGGCGGGCAACTGAGACATTTCTGGGTTCCACTGTAGACGGCATCCAGGCCCCATTCATCGACTTCCACAGGCTGGCCACCCAGCGACGTCACGCAATCGACAGCGATCAATACGTTATTTTCATGGCAGATCCGAGCCAGATCGACAACCGGTTGCGATGCCCCGGTCGACGTTTCTGCATTGACGATGCCAAGCACTTTGGGCTTGTGCTGCTTGATGGCCGCTTCGATTTCGTCGGACGAAAAAATCTCGCCGAACGGCCGTTCTAGCTTCACGACCACGGCACCGCAGCGAGCGGCGACGTCGGCCATGCGACCTCCGAACACTCCGTTGATGCAGACGATCATTTTGTCGCCCGGTTCGATCAGGTTGGCGACCACCGCTTCCATTCCGGCGCTGCCGGTACCGCTGACCGCCAGTGTCAGCCGGTTCTGAGTCCGAAAGACTTGACGCAGCATCGTTTGCGTCTCGTCCATGATCTTCAGAAAATACGGGTCCAGGTGACCAACCGTCGGAGCTGCCATCGCCAGAAGAACGCGGGAATGAATATCGCTGGGACCGGGCCCCATCAGAATTCGACGTGGAGGAGCCACCGGGCCAGGAATGAAGTCGCTCATGAAAGTCTCACGGGTTCGAAAAGTCCAAGTTGATCAGGTTGCTACAGTCAGAATGCAGTAATCCACGTGCGGAATCAAGCCGACTTTGACGGGCGCGGGGTGGCATGAGGCTCGTTGCCTACCGCATTTACACCTGCTGAGGATGCCAGCATTGCTACGATCGACATCGCAACCAGATGCTCCTATTCTCGGAGTCATCACATGTTTATAACGCTGACTGTATCTGATTTTCTGGCGACACCTTATTATGTCAAATCAAGTTTAGTTTACGGCGTCGTTGTCTTCTCATCAGATTGGACGTGGACTATGTGGTTCAAGCTCGCGCTGTGCCTGGGAGTGACGGTCTCTTGCTGCGGATGTTCAAAGCCAAAGCCACCTCCGGTGGTGAAGCGTGTCAGGGAAAGACCGCCAATTATTGTTGATCAGCCGACGCGGACTGAGAAAAGTGTTGCGGTAGCCAAAAAGGCCGAAGAGCCAGTTCAGATCAAAGGTCCCGAAAAGGTCGTAAGCAAGGTCGCGGCAAATACTGCCCTTGAACCACTGGACCTGACTTCTCGCTATCAGAGGCCTGCGTCGGATTTTGATGGAATTCGAGGAGTTCCCTGGCGAGATGTTCCCCGCAACCGGCAATTGTTTGGAAACATTCCGCTGGAAATCGGCGGATTGATTTGTCTCTGGGGTGAAGAGAATGCCAAGCGCGGCCTCAAGTTCCCCGAGGAAGTCAAAGGAATTCCTGTTGCGAGGAAGTTCGATTCTCTTTATTTGTATCACGCTGGATTCTATTGCTCAGGCGATGGTTCTGCCGTTGCAAAGCTTGCCTTGCAATACGCCGACGGAAGTTCTGCCGTCATTGAACTGGTCGATGGGACGCATCTGCTGGATTGGTTCGGCGGACTGGAGACGCCCGTTCTGAAAGATCCAGACTCCAAAATGGTATGGCGCGGAGTCAATTCGATGAGCACCAAGACTCCGCCGGGGCAAATCCGCTTCTTTATTACCGAGATTCCCAACATGCGACCGTTGGATGAGGTCAGCACAATCGATCTGATGTCTGCCAAAGGAAAGGCTGCCTCAGTAATCCTCGCCATGACAACGGGGCCAGCCAAGCAGTTGAAGGTTGAGCCGGAGAAAACCGAATCGACCGCGAAGGAACCTGCAAAAGACGACGCAAAGCCCGAGGAAAAAGGCGAGAAATGATCTGCATGTCACCGGTACGTCAGAGTTATTAATCCGAAGGACGTGACAGCCTCTTCACTGCCACAAATCGTCTGGCAATGCTCTCAGGGAATTCGAACGCAAACTTGTTCTTGTTTCTTGCGGTCACCTGCATGAGGCTCCAACAACTTGGGAAAAACCGGGATCTCAACGACTTCGTCGCTCAGCCCTTCTGCTGCAGATTGGTATCGTATGCGTATTCTGATGCAGAAATGCCGACTGAGGGAATTAGATGAGAATTGCAGTGACAGGAACCGCTGGCCAGCTTGGCAGTGAAATCATCCCCCGGCTGGGGTCGCGCGCGGTTCCGTTGGGGCATGACCAGATCGAAGTGGCCGACCCAGCATCCGTTACATCCGTTTTGGATGCAGTCCGTCCGACCCACGTGATCAATTGCGCGGCTTACAATCTGGTCGATCGAGCGGAAGATGAACCTCAGGAAGCCTACCGGGTCAATGCCTGCGGGCCCCGGAATCTTGCCAGGTGGTGTGCTGCGAATCAGGCAACGTTACTGCACGTCAGTACAGACTATGTGTTTGGGCTCGAAACGAATTCCCATATTCCCTGGCACGAGAAGGATGCCCCTGGACCTGTCAGTGCCTATGGGGTTTCGAAGCTGGCGGGCGAGTCTTTTGTACGTGCCCATTGTCCGCGCCATCTGATCGTTCGGACGTGCGGCCTGTACGGTCACACTGCCGCTCGCGGTAAAGGGAACTTTATCGAAACCATGCTGCGACTCGGTCGGGAACGATCAGAATTGAGAATTGTGGACGATCAGCGGTGTACGCCGACATCTGTCACGGATCTGGCTGAAGCTCTGGTGGCGCTGATCGAATCGGAAGCGTGGGGAATCTATCACGCCACAAATTCCGGGGATTGTTCCTGGTTTCAGCTCGCCGCCGAAATCTTTCGGCTTTCGAACATCTCGGTGGGATTGATCCCCAGTACCGCCGCTGAGTACGGTGCCAAGGCACGGCGTCCTGATTACAGTGTTCTGGATTGTGCAAAATTGACGGGTGTGACAGGATCGCCACTTCCTGCCTGGCAGGATGCGGTCGCTCGATATCTGCGTGAGCGGGAAAGTCGATGAGCGGGCGGGTGCTGATTACGGGGAGTTCCGGATTCGTCGGAACCAGCGTCTGGCAGCGATTTCGCAGCACTGGCTGGAGTACCCTCGGCCTGGGTCGCCGTCCACTTTTTGATCCCGACTATGTCTCGCACGACCTTCGCCAGCCCATTCCTGCAAGCTGTGATGGTCCCGTCGATGTCGTGATTCACGCGGCAGCTCGTTCAAATCCCTGGGGGACTCGCACGCAATTTCGGCAGGATAATGTCGTCGGGACTGAACACGTTATCGAGTACTGCCGACGGAATGGATTGCCGCACCTGATCTACATTTCTTCGTCGAGTGTCTATTACAAACCCGAGCATCAGCTTGGAATCACCGAGGAGACGCCGTTACCGAGTCACCATGTGAATGAGTACGCTGCGACAAAACGTCAGGCGGAAGAACTGGTGCGAGCGTATCCAGGTTCGTGGACGATTCTCAGACCACGTGCGGTCTTCGGTCCCGGTGATACGGTGCTGTTACCGCGGATTATTCATGCGGCGCGACAAGGCCGGCTCCCCGTACTGTACTCGCCGGACGGACCGGTTGTCGGCGATTTGATCTATATCGATAACCTCGTTGATGCCATTCAAGCGACCGCGGAAAAGCGAGTGACCGGTCTGTTCAATCTGACGAACAACGAACCGGTACCGATACTGGAGTTTCTGTTCTCAGTGTTCGACCAATTGGGAATTCCCCGGCCCACGCGTCGCGTTTCCGCAACGACGGCCATGGCGATGGCAGGAATGCTGGAAGTATTTCATCGCCTGTTCGTGCCGTGGTCAGAACCGGCGATCACTCGATTTGGCGTCCATGTCTTTCGGTATTCGAAAACGTTCGATGTGACAAAGTCGATGCAGATCCTGGGGCCTCCTTCGGTTCCCCTGGATAAAGGTTTGAAACTCACGGTGGAGTGGTTTCGGACGGCGGCCGCAGGGAACTCGCCATGAATCCGTGGTTCCTTACCGGGCTGATATGCGCCAGCCTCTACATGGCGATCTTGCTGCTGAAAGCTTGGCGTAGTTGGCGATATGCGATCAGTCATCCCGAATGGAATGAGCTGGATGCGACGGTGACGATCGTACAGCCGATTCTGGGAGGCGACCCGACTCTCGGCGAATCACTGCGTAAAAACCTGCAATCATCGTCAGCGAAAACGACGTTTCTGTGGTTGGTTGATGAAGCCGATTCTGTGGGACGCGATGTGACCGAACCGCTGGCCCTTGCCGAACCGCACCGAATTCAAATCCTGCTGTGCCCTGCCTGCCCTGCGGAGACCAATCCCAAACTCTTCAAATTGCAACAGGCGATCCCGCACGTCACAACAGAGTTCATTGCAGTTCTGGATGACGACACGACATTAGTCGCCGGGCATCTGCAACGGGCAATGGCGGCACTTTCTGATTGCGATCTGTATACCGGACTGCCTCACTATTCGACCGGCCAGAATGTCTGGAGCAGCCTGGTGGCACATTTTGTGAACAACAACAGCATTCTCACTTACCTCCCTTTACTGACATGGACTGGCCCCTTAACGATTAACGGGATGTTCTACGTCTTGCGGACGGAATACCTTCGCTCAATTGGAGGGTTCGCAACAATTCAGGGACAGTTGTGTGATGATTACGCCTTCGCACGGCTCGTTCTTCAGCATCAGGGGCGTTTGAAACAGGGAACGACTTCTCAGCAGCTTCAAACAAGCATTTCGGGACCGAGGCACTACGTCCGCCAGATGCATCGCTGGTTCCTGTTTGCCAATCTGCTGGTTCTGGATCAGCCAATAGCTGTTCAACTGATGCTGCTGATTCTGCTGGGACTGCCCCCCTTTTTGTTGTGGGGCAGTCTACTGTCGCTGTCAGGGGGCTGGATCGGTGTTTCGATCCTTGTACTTTTGTTTGTCACTCGCCACGCGATTTTACGAACTCTGCATCGCAAGCTGTTTCGCGATCCGCCAGTGTTCTCACCCGCGTTGTCCCTGATCGCGGAATTCCTGCAACCGCTGCATCTGGGACACGCGAGCCTGACGCGAGTGATCATCTGGCGGTCGCGTCGTATTCGTGTCGGTGCGCGGGGAACCTTTACGTTTCTGCCTGACAGATCACCATGATTTTCAGTCCTCCCGTCGTCCATCCTCTTACTGATCTGAAAGTGGTCCTGCTCAGCGGGCTGAGTGATCCTTCGGACTGTGCTCTCAGCCGGACTCAGCAGCGGTTTCTCGATCAATTGGCTGCACCAGGCGAGAGCAAGATCTACGCAAACTTTCCGTATATCAGACCAGTTCGCGATGAGCAGGCTGCGATTCCTATCATCCGGGCGAGTTGGCGGAACCTGTCGCAGTTCCTGAAGGCTCGACATTCACCCTATCGCGATCAGGCGGTCAGGCATTGGGGAGCTCTTGTGCAATCCTGTCGACGCCTGCTGGTGATTACGATCAGTTGCGGCCTGGAGATTCTGAATGCGGCCTTGTCGACGGGAGTTCGCCCGGAAGTGCTGGAAATCCTGGCCCTCGGTCCTGTGGCACGATGTCGGCCGGACGCATCACATCTGCTGGTTCGCGGCAGCAGGGATTACGTCGTGAATCCGTTCTTTCGAGAAGTGGATCTGATTGTGCGGGATATTGGACACATGGATTACCTGAATCATCCCGTCATCCTTGAACTGGCGAACAAGCGACTGCAGATGATGTGAGGCAACTTGTGGAGCAGCAGTCGGCACAAAGAAAGATAAAAGAGGCGTCAAAAGGTGACGCCTCTTTCATTTCGCGTTGACAACCAAGACCGCCGCGCTTCCCTCCTGGAGTGCGGCAGCAGGATCAGTCAGTAACGACTGATCGATCAAGGACCGGTGAAGCATCCGTCATAGATACCATCCGATCCCGGATGTGTATCAAGCGAGCTGCTTTTTCCGACCAACGAGAGTCCGGATTCGTTCGGCCAGCAGAGCGCTGTCGAATGGCTTCCGGAATGTTTCGTTGAACGGAGTTCGGTCGAAACCGCTGGCAGTGTCGTCGTCGCTCAACAGCGCCACCAACACAGCGTCGGCATAGTCATTGTTTTTCCGCAAGTTTTGCGCAATCAGCGTAGCTTCGTGACGACCCATGCCGAAGTCGATCACGATGCAGTCGGGATGCAGTGATTCAGCTTGAATCCCTGCCTCGAAGCCGCTGGCCGCCGACTCAATTTTGTAGTCGTCGGTTGGCAGCAGGTCCATGAGGTGGCCGCGCACGGTGGCATCAATGCCAACGAGCAGCAGTTTCCCCATCGCCTCGTCTTCGAGTTCACCGAGGGGCATCCCGTGTTCCTTGAGGAACCGGATGAGATGCTCTCGGGGAATACGACGGTCTTGAGATCCGGGAATGCGGTAACCGCGCAGACGGCCGGAATCAAACCATTTGCTGACAGTGCGGGGCGCAACCTTGCAGATCTTTGCTACCTGACCAGTAGTGAAGATCGTTCTCATCGCGGGCTCTCCAATCACCTAGATTATTCACACACAGAAGGGCGTCGCGACCCTCCGGATCTTCACCCTCGAACGTTACAACGCGGCTATCCGTGCCCTCTGGGTTTTCAGGCATGTTCATCACTGACAAGTCAGCTCTGAACGGAGTGCCCGATTCCCCGAAAACCACGTTCTCGGCTGGCGGGCTCTGTCGTCACGTTTGGGTTCTAAACGGTTTCAATGACCTGATCCCTGGTCAACGAACCCGTGGGTGGCGGGACCGGCTGCTCGTCGCAGAGCTCCGGCTCTGTGTTGAGACGAATCCAAGTTGTCCTGCCCCCCAGACGATTCCGCAGTCATTTCAGGCTTCCCCGGATCAATCGCCATCCGGTGAGTGCCTGTTGTGATCGCTGAGATTCGTCTGCGTAGTAGAATCGTCGCAGCCGTACGTAAACCTTGAGAATCTTTGTCAAGACCGGATTGACGTTCCCAAGGAATTTCGATATTGGCCACTCGTCCAGGGGGAATTTACCGGCAAACTTTACCAAGCCTGCCAGATTCTGGTTCTCAGTCACCATGTCTGTTATGATCCGCGGATCAATTCATTCCCCGGCATCTACGGAGACGTGCTGTGAATCCGCGACCTCTCGCTTCCGTTCTGTTTGTTCTGACGGCGGTTTTTGGTGAACTTCAAGTGCGCCAAGCCAATGGTGAAGAGACTTATCCGATCAAATTCCGGATATCCCAGGTTGGCGACCAGAAAATCGTCGAGCAAACGAGTTCCGTTTCTTTCAAGGTACTCGGCGCGCGATTTGACGGAGAGGACGTCCCACGTTTTACAGAGTCACCGCTCGCGAAGGAGTTCGAGAAAGAGGCATCAAATAAGAAAGAGATCGAGGTATATCGCGAGAAGGTTCTCAAGGTTGAAGATTCGCGCGTGACTGCTCGGAAGCGACGGTACCAGAAAATTCAGCAGATTTTGGACAAATTTCCTGTGGAACATTTGATTGACCAAGACATTGCAATCGACGCAACAGGCGGTGAAATCAGTTGTTACAGAGAGGATGGGCCAGAAATCCTGGGGGATGAAGCAGCTTGGCTTCAGGAGAAATTTCGGCCCGATGTTTCGCTGCCCGAGAACTATGGATTTCCACAAGTTCCCGTGAAAATCAATGAGCCATGGAAGATTGACTGTAAGGAGTTCGCGCTGCAACACGCGAATTCATGGAAGTCCGAGATGGTTATTGATCCAGAAAAGTCACAGGGGACTGGCGTATTGAAGCGGGTCTATCGCCGGGGATCTGCTCTTTATGGTGTCATTCGATTCAAGTTTCAGATGCCAATCGAGCAACCCGACGAACCTCAACAGGTCAAGCGGCGCCGCCCTTACGCTCAACCCGTTGACGATGCTCTGGAGTTAAAGTTAACGCCACCAGATTACGAGGCACCTCAATTTGAAGCCAAGCCTTCGGTGAAAGAGCTGCCTGAGGTCGATCCTGACCCGAAGCGCCGGAGGTCAAAGACGCCACCAACCACTGATTTCGATTCAAGATTGGCGCCCGTCAGGAGGGAGTCCAATCCGGAAAAACTTCAGGAGATTCCAAAGGCTAAGGCCATTCCCAAATTCGTTGTTGTCGAAATAACAATGGACGTTCCGATTGACGGATCTGCAGGCTCAGGGCAGGTCGAAATGAGAACGAAGTTACCGACGAAGAAATTGATCCCAGTCGATGAACTGACGCTTACCATCGACCTTGAAGCAACTGTCATCACAAATCAGAAGTGGGAATTTGCTCAAAAGAAATGATCAGCGAAATCGATGTTCTTGTGGTCGCGGCCTCAATTTCGTTGTGACAGTTCGTGGGCACCAAACATCAGCATCTCCTGGACTGGACGTGCGGTGATATGTGCCCACGACATTGTCGCCCTTTTCCAAGGCAATGACTCAATGATCGCGTCAGGAAAAGAGTTGGGGAATTGGTTCAGCTTCCACCAGCCGAATCGGACGGCTTCCCGGACCGGGTAGCATGGTCGTTTCCAGATCGATCCCCATCGCATGGTAGATCGACGCCAGGATCTGTGGCGGCTCAATCGGGTTATTCTGTGGGCGAGACCCGATCTTGTCAGTGGAGCCAATCACTTGTCCTCCACGGATCGGACCGCCAACCATGAAGTTCGTCCACGCGTTTGGATGATGATCACGCCCACCGCGACCGTTCAGGTTCGGTGTGCGTCCCATTTCGCTCAAGACACAGACAACTGTGTTGTCGAGCAAACCGCGTTGCGACAGATCTTCGATCAGGGCGGTAAAGGCCCAGTCGAATTGAGGACAAAGCAATTGTTCGTAATCGGCATACGTGTTGTTCAGGCCGCCACCATCTGCATGCATGTCCCAGCATGAAATGTTAAACACGGTTTCGAAGTGATTGATCGTGACATGTCGGCAGCCTCTTTCGACCAGACGTCGAGCCATCAGGCAGCTTTGCCCAAGCGTGTTTCGGCCATAGCGATCACGCAGCTTGTCCGATTCCTGTCCCAGTTCAAACGCCTGCTTGGCTTCTGCCGAAGTCAGCAGGTTGAAAGCTCGCGCATAGGCGGTGTCTCGCCCCAGTGACGAATTGGCTTCTGCTCTACGCTGAACTTCATCCACCTGACGCAACAGTTCGCGCCGAGCATTCAGTCGGAATTCTGTTTGACCAGCCGGGGCTGACAGGTCTGATACCTTGAAGTCTGATCGAGCCGGGTCGGAGCCCAGGAAGAATGGTTCGTGCGCACTTCCCAGATAGCCAGCCGTCTGTCCATGGAACGGGCCTGCACCTGTGTTGCCGATCTTGCCGGGCAGGACGACAGCAGCTGGCAAAGTCCCTCGATTTCCAAATACGCGGGAGATCACCGATCCGCAATGAGGCTTTACGCTATCAGGGTTGAAGTCGTGGCCGGTCATCATCCAGCGCTGGCCGTTTTCATGAGTTGCACCCGTCTTGTGATGCAGGCTGCGGATCAGAGCAACCTTGTCCATCATGCGAGCCATCAATGGAAAGTGCTCGCAAATCTGGATGCCCGAGACGTTTGTATCAATCGGTTTGAACTTCCCGCGGATTTCTGCTGGTGCTTCAGGCTTCATGTCCCACGTATCGAGATGCCCGGGAGAACCAACCAGGAAAATTGTGATGCAGTTTCGAATCTCTGCCTTGGCCGGATCGACAGCACCCGCCGCTTCGAGCGCCAGCACTGATGGCAGGCTGAGTCCCGCCAGACCGGCGGACCCCGCTTCCAGAAAACTGCGACGCGTCACCCCATGGCAGACTGGAACTCGCTCGTTACCGATTTGGAACATGATCAAGATCTCTCAATTGCGTGGGGAGTTGCTTTTACCGCTGGGCCACATCTTTCGCCGCGATCAACGTTGCAGGATGTTGGCCGACACCCGTGTTTGACGGACCAAAGAGCTAGATCGTCCAGGTCAACTTGTTCGAGATGTCAACGAATTTGCTCTTCGTGTACTTCCCGTCTTTGTCCTTTTCATAGCCCTCGTAGTTGAACATCCGCAGCACAACTTCGTATTGGCCAGGCGCGGTTTCTGTTACTTCATAGGACTCATTGGCACGCGCTGCCGCCGTTGCGGCGACTTCACCGTTGCGGCGAATCTCCCAGATCAACTGAGATCCCCAGTCGTTGGTCACTTCACCACGAATCAGACGGCGACCTTCAAGGCGAATTTCTGCCTTGGGCTGGCCTTCGAAGCGTTGATCCATACCGAAACTCCTTCGACAATTTCGTCTGGCGGCTCAATAATCCCGGCGAATCCATCAGCAATAGTTTAAGTGAAATACCAAAATCAGTTGGTAGACGTAAGTGAAAACTGGCAGAATCACTCGTAAATCGTGCAATCGAGGACGAATAAATCGCTCCTGAGGTCTGGCGTTTTCAAGCTGCCAGACCAAGGGGCATCGCCGACGCGTTTCATTTGAAATGGCTGCCGGAGCGTCACGGTAACGAGTTCGCGAAGATTACCCTGGCCCTGAGTTTGATTACGTGGCGGAACTTGCTGTGAATAAATACGTTGTGATTCAATCCTGCCTTCTCGTCGCGGTCGTTTGTGGCGTGGATTCATTGCTCGCTGAAGAGCCCAAAATCGACTTTGTGCGGGACGTCCGTCCGATATTCCAGCGAGCCTGCTTGCGCTGTCACGGCCCGGAAAAACAGAAAGGGGACTACCGGGTTGATGTCCGCGAAATCGCCCTGAAGGGAGGCGAGTCTTTTGCTCCGAACATCATCCTCGGCAAAAGTGCGAACAGTCCACTGATCCGGTTTGTCTCTGGTACCGGCGATCTGGTCATGCCTCCAGAAGGCGAAAAGCTGACTGTCGCCGAGATCTCTACTTTGCGAGCCTGGATCGATCAGGGGGCAAACTGGCCTGACGCGGTGGCCGGAACAGTCAAAGACAAAAAGGAGTGGTGGTCACTTAGTCCATTGCCAGAGAAATCCACTTTTGGAGAATCCCCTTCGATCGACCGGTTCATTCGAGCAAAGCTCGAATCTGCAGGACTCAAATCGGCTCCTCAGGCGGACCGACGAACTCTGATCCGCCGACTGACGATCGATCTGACGGGGCTTCCCCCGACGCCAGAAGAGGTCCTCACGTTTGTGAATGATCCTGACGTGATGGCTTACGAGAAACTGGTCAATCGGCTGCTTGAATCCCCTCGCTATGGAGAACGTTGGGCCCGGCACTGGATGGATGCCGCTCATTTCGCAGAGACACATGGTCATGATCAGGATCGCATCCGGGAAAACGCCTGGCCGTATCGTGACTACCTGATTCAGTCGCTGAACAAGGACAAGCCGTACGGGCGATTCATCCAGGAACAGATCGCCGGGGATGTTCTGTATCCCGATGATCCCCAAGCCACCGTCGCGCTGGGGTTCCTTGCTGCCGGGCCGTGGGACGAGAGCTCACTGAAAGATATTCGCGAAGATACTCTCGACCGGCAGATCGCCCGATATCTTGATCGCGACGACATGATTTCGACGGTGATGAACAACGTCAACAGCCTGACGGTCCAGTGCTCGCGCTGTCATGATCACAAGTTCGATCCGATCCCTCAGTCAGACTACTACGCCTTGCAGGCGGTGTTTGCAGGAGTCGAACGAGCGAACCGGCCCTACGACTCAGATCCTGCCACGGCTGCGTTACGTCGAACGTTGACTCAGCGCCGGTCTCAACTGCAACAGATGACACCGGAATTGGCAGCAGAGCTGAAAGGGGCTGCGATTCAGGAGCAAGTGCGGGCGTGGGAACAGAAGCTGGGGGCTCAGGGAACTGTCTGGAAACTGGCAGAACCAGAATCGTTTACCTCGTCTGATGGTGCGACGCTGAAAAAGCTGCCGGATGGTTCGATCCTGTCAGGCGGGACTCGTCCAGAGAAGGATACAGTAACGATCGTCGCCCCCGTGGGACTCGCCCGGGTGACGGCGATCAAGCTTGAAGTCCTCACAGACGATAGCCTGCCACATCACGGTCCCGGTCGTCAGGACAACGGGAACCTGCACCTGTCAGAATTCGAAGTCTTCATCGAAGGACAGGAAACGCCGCTGGTTCTGGTCAATCCACGATCCGATTTCGACCAGCAGGACTGGGGGATTGCCAGGGCGATCGATAAGTCGGAACCGACGGCCTGGGGGATCTATCCGAAAGTCGGCACATCCCACGCAGCCGCGTTCGAACTGAAAGAACCAATCACCGTCACGACTCAGATTAAGCTGAAGTTTGTTTTGAAACAACGGCACGGCGGCGGCCATCTCATCGGACGGACACGTTTGTTGATTTCCGATGCCGTGCCCCCCGTCAGGCTGGATCTGCTGCCCGAGCCGATAGCTCTGATCCTGGCCGTTTCACCCGATCAACGGAACGAACAGCAGCGACTGGATCTGGCCTTGTTTCATCAGCGGGAACTGGTCGAACAGCAGTTTGTGGCGCTCGCCAAACCCTCTCGCGTGTATGCAGCAGCTGCCGACTTCGAGCCTGATGGGGGATTACGACCTCCGCCGGGACCTCGCCCGATTCACGTGCTGCATCGGGGCGACATTAACCATCCGCGTGACATGGCATCTCCGGGAACTCTGGGGTGCTTGCCGCTTCCTTCGCGATTTGATGTCGATCCGGCATTGCCTGAATCAGCACGCAGAGCGGCCCTGGCGAGATGGCTGACCGATCCCCGTAATCCGCTCACCTGGCGATCCATCGTCAACCGCGTCTGGCATCATCACTTCGGACGTGGTCTGGTCGCGACATTGAATGATTTCGGACATATGGGAGAGACTCCTTCTCATCCCGAATTGCTGGACTGGCTGGCGGTCGAGTTCCGCGATGGTGATCAATCGCTGAAGAAGTTGCATCGCTTGATCGTCACCAGTGCCACATATCGTCAGTCCTCCAGAGGGGAGCCACAGGCCGCAACGGCGGATCCTGACAATCGCCTGTTGTCGCATGCAAACCGCAGTCGACTCGATGCAGAGAGCATCCGCGACGCAGTGCTGCAGATTTCGGGGCGACTCGATCTGCGAATGGGAGGCCCCTCGGATCGGCAGTTCGATCTGCAACCGGGGATTCACGTCACCCCCAAGGTCGATTACACCAAGTTCAATCTCGACAGCGATCTGGGTCGGCGCAGAAGCGTCTATCGCTTCTTGTTTCGAACGCTTCCCGATCCGTTCATGGAAACTCTGGATTGCCCTTCCGGGGATCAGATTACGCCGCTACGCACGAACAGTGTCACCGTCCAGCAGGCATTGGCTCTGTGGAATGATGTTTTCATCGCGCGGCACTGCGAACATATTGCGAGCAGAATCGAGGCAGACGTTCCCGGAGCGGATCAACGTTTGAAGCAGGTCTCACGAGCGATGGAATTGATTTTGTGTCGGCCTGCGACGGAAAAGGAAATTGCATCCATTGAGGCCTATTGCCTGAAACACGGACTGGCGAATTCCTGCCGGTTGCTTCTGAACAGCAACGAGTTCCTGTTTGTCAATTGAACGACGGATGAGGATCAGTGGAAGCGGACTTGATGGCCTGAAACGCGGTGATTGCGTCGCGGTTGGCGGCGACATCGTGAACACGGAGGATGTCGACATCCTGATTCGTCAGGGCAACGGAAACGCCCACAGTCCCGAATACTCGATCATCAACCGGCTTTCCGAGCAACTTATGCAGGAAACGCTTTCGGGAGTGTCCGATCAACACGGGGCGTCCCAGTTCCTGGAACCGGCGAATCGACGAAAGAATCGTAACGTTGTGCTGTGGAGTCTTCCCGAACCCGACGCCGGGATCCAGGGCAATCCGTTCAGCCGGAATCCCTGCCGCAAGCATCGTTTGCAGGCGTTCGGAAAAGAATGAGTTGATTTCCGCGACAACGTCGTCGTAGTGCGGATTGATCTGCATGGTCTGCGGGGTTCCCTGCATGTGCATGCAGACAATTCCGCAGTCCGCTTCCTGGCAGACGGTGATCATCTGACTGTCATACCGAAGCCCTGAGATATCGTTGACGATTTTCGCTCCCGCTTTCAGTGCCTGGCGGGCCACATTCGACTTTGATGTGTCGATCGAAATCGGGACCGAGGTCGCCCGTGCGAGCCTTTCGATGACGGGGACGACCCGACGCAGTTCTTCGGTCTCGGTCACAGGTTCAGCACCGGGGCGCGTGGATTCTCCTCCGATGTCCAGGATGTCGGCCCCGTCGGCGACGAGTTGCATCGCCTGTTGGACTGCGGAGTCGGCCATCAGAAATCGTCCGCCGTCAGAAAAACTGTCCGGGGTGACGTTGACGATTCCCATGAAGAGTGGGCGCCCTCCCGCTTCTCTGCGAAACCCCTGAAACTCCCAGATTCGTTGATTTGAGCCGCTTTTCATCGTTAAACTCATTGCAAATGGTAAAGTCGAGTGAGTATGCTGAGGCAGTGTTCGTCAAGTCTCTGGCTGCGGAAATCGCACAATCCGAAGAATTTGACGAATCATCAATGTCGGGAAAACTTGCCTGAGTCGTTTGACAAGAAGATTCTCGTCGATATTCTGCTGATTGTCACAGGGAAACTTGGAGCAGTTCTCCCAGCTTTCCAAATTGTATACCTCACGCAGAACGACTAGGGATTAGGGCTGCTGCGGGAGGGTAGGCACGCCGAGGGTCGGCAGCCGCGTTTGAGTCTCTAGTGTTATGAGGGAGTCTAGAATGAATCGTCTGTTCGGATTTGCGGCTGCTGCTGCGGTCGCCGTTGTGTTGAGCATTGGTGGTTCGGCTGAAGCTCGTAGCTGCTGCCGTCCTGCAAAGGTCCGTTGCTGCAAGCCAGCCAAGACCTGCTGTGCACCAAAGCCATGCTGCAGCGCACCAAAGCCATGCTGCACCACTGCTGCTGCTCCTTGCGCCAGCGGCTGCAGCGCCACCGCTGCCCCAGCTAGTGCTCCAACGGAAGCTCCAAAGCCTCCAACCGACGCTCCAAAGCCAGCAGCAAAGTGATTTGAAGACAACTCGCTGCCTGCTCATCACAGAGTCGGCTGCGTCGTTTGATTCATCAAATGGGCTTGTTCTGATTTTTCAGAACAGGCCCATTTCGCTTTATTGGGTGAACAGGATCTGGAAAACGACAAGCCGATTTCCCTATGGCGTTGGAAACTCGACGAAGCTTCTTCCAGAGAGAGCATTCGAAAAGCGGTGGAGATGTTCAAGGGTCGATTGTATTTGCAATGAGATCATGCCGGATGCTCCAGCGCCCAGATGCCTCGGCGGATGTGATCGCCGTCGCTCCCATCAATGCGTGACTCGATTCATATTTCATCGGATTGACGCGGCATTGCAGGCAATTCACTGCTTGCTCATCACAGAGTCGCCTTGCAGCGTTTGATTCATCAAATGGGCTGGTTCCCGCAAGAGATGGCGCCGATTTCGTACGGCGTCTTGGCCCTGGGCCGATAGATGGCCTTTCAGAAATCACTGTCGGAAATTCGGCTGGGTTTCCCGCAGACGCAGACCTCAGCCCGAAGCCGTTTCCTGACCCAGAACGGCTTCTCGGACTGTGATTGACCCGACGCTCAAGCTGTGCGTTTGAACACGAGAGAGAAGCGAGCTTGAGCGGATTTATGAATTGATAGTTCTTACTTAACGACTCGATACAGTCCCGTCGCTTCGTCATGGACTACGCTCTTGGTGTTGTACAGGCACTGGTACACAACGTTCTTGAAGTTCCGGCTGTTGCTCTTGTATCCCGTGCTGCTGATCTGCTGGCTCAGATCGTGGAGCGACAATCCTTTCTTGTTCTTACCCAGAACCTCAAGCATCACCGTCCGAAGTGGGGCAGCGTTCTTGGCTCGCTTGCCTCGTCGGACAGATGGGCCACCGGTCAGAAAATCTTTGATCTCGGCATCGAGCGACTCAATTTCTACAACCACTTGTTCTCGCTTTTTCAACAGCGCTTCGACTTGTGCCTGGCGCTCTTCCATCAGCTTTTCCAGATCTGCCAAGCTGAGTGATGCCGTTTCCTTAACCATAATTCTGATCTCCCGTGAATTCCTGAGGTTTTGAACGCAAGACAAAAGGTAGCCTTGATTGATTCGCAAATCAAATTCACAGAAATGCGAATTCTCAACTGAAGTGAAGTTGAGTGAAAAATAGCACGGTGGTGCATATTTTCGCTGCGAAGACGCCAGGGTATGCTTCCCGTTTGGCAACTCTGGTGGTGGCAGTTCTGTAGCAGAATTGATGCATCAGAAAGTCAGGACGCTAGCGCTGCGGGGCACCATACTTTGATTGGATCCTCTAATGTTCTGCAGGCTCGTGCTTGATGCAGGCAAGAGACAAGCGGATGGCATCGTAGGGAATCGCACCATTCAGCGCGTCGTAGATGGGCTTCAGGCGGTCGTCCGGGAATTGCTTTCTGGCGGCGCGGACCTTGGAATGCGTCTCTTCATCGACCCACGGTGCCGGATCACTAAGTTGCGACTGCTCGATGAAATCAACCAGATACTGTGACACTGTCGAGACCGCCCGATTCAGTTTCGCACTCACCTCTGCAATCGACATCCCCTCAACAAACAGATCGAAAGCAAACTGGCGGCTGGCATTAGCAGCGACCGCTTCACGGTTCGGCAGCGGAATCGCTGCAGCGGTTGTTGTCTGAGAACGACCTCGCGTGTGACTGGCAATCGCTTCCGTGAAAATTGCGCCGTATTCCGCAGTCTTTTTCTCACCGACGCCGTGGACCTGACGAAAGTCATCTAGTGTGGTGGGCTTGCGGCGGGCCATGTCTCTTAATGCGGTATCGGCAAAGATAATGAACGGCGGGACATTGTGTTCGGTCGCCAGTTGTCGGCGCAGCACTCGTAGCGCTTCAAACAGTTCGGTATCGACACCCTCCCATGAGGTCGCTTCGGGTTTCGTCGAACGTGACGAGGTCGTTTTCTTCGCGGCAGGTCTTAACAGGCGTGGTGTCGCCTCGCCTCGCAATACCTGCCAGCCAGTGGGGGTCACGTGCAGGACGTTATATTCCCCGGCCCGTTCCATGTAACCCTGCGATGTCAGTTGTTCGATCCAGTCACGAACGTCTGTCTTCTTTTCTTCTTTCAAAAGTCCCCATGTCGTCAACTTGTCGTGACCGTTGCCAACAATCCTGGCCTCTTGGGAACCTGTCAGGACCTGAGCCACGTATTCTGCGCCGTAGCTTTCTTTGACTCGGACGACACACGACAAGATCTTTTGTGCGGTTACGAGCGGATCAGCGACCAGATCGAGTTGATCGAGACAGACATCGCAGGCACCGCAGCTTTCACCGGGATAGGTTTGCCCGAAGTGCTCGACCAGCACTCGATGACGACAGAC
Source organism: uncultured Schlesneria sp. (assembly GCA_963977965.1). GTDB lineage: Bacteria > Planctomycetota > Planctomycetia > Planctomycetales > Planctomycetaceae > Schlesneria. The sequence goes on along the minus strand of CAXBSB010000046.1, from coordinate 10,863 downwards.
AACACCATTACAAAACCGTTCCATCGATCGCAGGCTGTCATCTGCCTGACGAAACGCGTCCTCGGGCAGGTCCCCCAGCATCTTGCGCCAGGTGATGAAGTTGCTGATACTCCAGATCAGCCAGCAGGAAGCTTCCAGTCCGTCGCGTCCGGCACGACCTGTTTCCTGCTGGTAATGTTCCAGCGATTTGGGTGCCCCGGTATGAATGACATACCGCACGTTGGATTTGTCGATTCCCATCCCGAATGCGACGGTGGCAACGACAATCTGAATGTCGTCGTTCAGGAATTCATCCTGATACTGGTTTCGTTCGACATCGCTGAGTCCCGCATGATAGGGGCGTGCTTTGTAACCCGCGCGGCTTAAGACCTCAGCCAGTTCATCAACTTCGCGGCGGCTGATGCAGTAGATGACTCCTGATTCTTTCGGATTGGCATCGACAACTGATCGAACCTGCTTCAGCAGGTCACCACGCCGGGCAACTCGATAAACCAGGTTCGGACGGTCAAACGATCCCACCAGCATTTCGGGCGACTTCAGCCCCAGTTGCTCGATGATGTCCTGCCGCACCTTTTCGGTAGCGGTTGCAGTGTAGGCATGAACACCAATCTCGGGAAAGTGCTCACGCAGTTGCTTCAGCATCCGGTATTCAGGCCGAAAGTCGTGTCCCCACGCACTGATGCAATGAGCCTCGTCGATGGCGATGAACGAGACATCCACATCCGACAGAAAGTCGAGCATCTTGTCGGAACACAATCGCTCAGGAGCGACATACAGCAGCTTCAGTTCCCCGGCACGGATGGCTGAAGCAACCCGCTGACGCTCCGATGGCGACTGCGAACTGTTCACGCAGGCCGCCGGAATACCACATTCCCGCAAGGCGTCGACCTGATCCTTCATCAGCGAAATCAACGGGGAAACAACAATCGCCAGGCCGGGCATCGTTACTGCCGGTGCTTGGAAACAGATCGATTTTCCACCGCCAGTCGGAAGAACGACAACAGAATCGCGATGAGCCAGAACCGCCTGCATCGCTTCCGCCTGTAATGGGCGAAACGAATCGTAACCCCAATACTGAAGCAACGCTGCTCGAAGTGAGGTCATTGCGGCGGTGGTCGGATCAAGCGTACTGGTCACAAAATGGCTCATCGAAAACTGTTGGAACGGGCAAGTTTGTAAACGGATACTGCCCGGAAGGACTGGTCCTGGTCATTGCAGCGGGTCATGGACCCGTGGTCTGGATTTTCGACGGGTCACCAGACGCGAGCCAATCTTACGGACCTGATGTCAAAAAGAATGATATCGCGATTTGCGGCGGACGTGTAGAATTCCACTGTCTAGAAATCGGGCGATTCCAATCCACGTCAGGCGGCCTTGCAGGTCTTCCAAGACCTGGACTGTGCGCGAGAATTGAGAGGCTGGAGACTAGCCGTGTCGGATCAACGTAGTCGTGATGAAGTCATCGTCTCGGAACACCTGTCCGAACTGCGGGGCAAGGTCCGGATGCTGACCTGGATCTCGGGCCTTTCGTGGACCATTCTGATTCTATTTGGCGGACTGCTGGTCACGGGGTTCTTTGACTGGATGATTCACTTCGATGACCCCGGACTGCGCCTGGTCATTTCCGTGGCCCTGCTGATCGCCGTGTCGGTCATGGCGTGGCGACAATTGATCCGACCATTGATCCAGCCACTGTCGACCACGTTCCTCGCCCTGCGCATCGAAAAGCGGTTTCCCGGTCTCCACAGCCGAGTTCTCAGTGCTGTCGAATTTCTGCAGCATCGACTGGATGCTCGTGTCGGCTCACCGGAACTGCAACAGGCTGTCGTTCGTGATGCCTTACGAGATCTGGAGAAGATCGAAGCCAGTGACATCGTGGAAACGCGCGGAGTGAAGCGGATCACGATCGCAGGAGCAATCCTCTGCGCAATGATTGCGACTGTCGTCCTTCTGCATCCTGTCGAAGCGGCAACGTCTGTCAAACGATTGATGTTTCCCTTTGCGGATTGTCCGTGGCCCCGGAAGTTTGAATTGAAGCTGGTGCGACCGGATCTGACTCCCGTAATTCAGGCACCGGATCAGCCCATATTCATCGCTCGCGGAGACACTCTCGAACTGTATGTGATTGGTTCGCGAGGTCGTCTGCCGAGTCGAGTCTGGTTTGAGCATCGCCTGGAGGGTGAACAAAAAGTCCAGAAAGAGCCGTTGCGTCAGACGACCCTGCGCGACGAGAAGGGACGATCCTACGAGGCTGCGGTGATCAGTTGGGTTGCGACGCGCGGCCCGTTGCAGTTTCGTGCGACGGGCGGCGATGACGAAACGATGTCATTCGTCCGTGTTGAAGTCGTTCAACCTGCTACGTTGGAAAGCCTTCGTGTCACCGTTGTTCCCCCAGCATACTCAGGACGTCCGGCGGAAGTGTTGCCTCAGGGTGTTGGGCATGTTCAAGGGTTGCTCGGGACCACCGTGAAAATCGAAGCATCGGCCGACAAACCAATCAAGTCGGCTCGACTTCGAGTCGCTGACAAGCCGCCGAAGAATCTGGAGATCGGTGAGGATCAGCAGCAATTCACCGCCAGCTTCACAATCACAGATCCGGGTGTCACTGGTTATTGGTTCGAGCTGACTGACGAAGCTGGATTCTCTGACCCCGAGGCTCCTCGATTTGAACTGCGTGGAATGGCTGACACCGTTCCAGATGTTGTGATCGAACAGCCGATGGCAGACGTCTTGCTGGCTCCAGACGCAGAACTGCCGATCAAGATCCTCGCGAAAGATGATCTGGGTCTGAAATCGGTCCGGATTTCGTACACATTGAACGACGATCCCACGCCAAAACTGATTCCACTGGTCTCAGCAGATGAGAAGGCAGAGCCGCTTGTGCTGTCGACGCCCGAACATGTCTGGCGTCTGGCGGAACTCTCTCTGGAACCCGGCAATCGCATCACCTTCCGGGCCGAAGCCACAGACAACTACGATCTGGGGCCGGAACCGCATGTCGGTAAGAGTGCCCCGCGCACGATTTCGATCGTGTCCAAGGATGAAAAGCAGAAGGAACTGGCAGGTCGAGTCGGCGATCTGCTGGAAGATCTGCAGCAGGCCACCACTCTTCAGGAACGGGCACGTCAGCAGACGACGGAATTGCAGACGCAACTGAATACGACCGGGGAACTGCGAACTCAGGATCTGGATCAGCTCCACCGCATCGAACTCGATCAACGTCAAGCAGCGTCACGTTTGAATCGGCCTGCCGATGGAGTTCAGTCGCAGGCTCAACAGCTTCAGGAAGAGTTTCGAGCTAACAAGCTGGATGATCCCGAAACTGAGCAGCGTTTGACCCGAATCATCGACGAACTGTCACGACTGGGACGTGAACAGTTCCCCGAAATCGAATCTGCTCTCACACGTGCCGCAAAACAGGCAGAAGATCAATCGCGATCCACACCTTCTGCAGAAAGTGACAATTCGAAACCAATACCTGGAACAAAGCCCGAGCCTGGCAAGAAGCCCGATTCTTCGCCGGTTGGCTCAGATCCAGTTCCACAAGAACCAAAGCCCTCGAAGAACGCCGATAAAACTGCCGATCCGAATCCTTCCAAAGCAGGCACGGATAAACCTGATCCGAGTAAGCCTGATGCAACGAAACCTGACCCAAGCAAACCCGGCGCTGAACAGGAAAAGCCCAAACCCGATGCAGGATCCAATCCCCCAAGCGAAAAGGAGCCGCCGAAAGGTGCGTCTCGATCACCACTCGATTCTGCTCTGTCAGAGGCTCAGACACGGCAGTCGAACGCACTCGAAAAGCTGCAGGAATTACAGGGGTTGCTGTCAGAATGGCGTGACCAGCGTGACGTTTCTCGTGAGTTGAATTCTCTGATCGCGGAGCAGGAAGCGATCCAGAAGGACTCGACGGAACTGGGAGCTCAGACGCTTTCGAAGTCGGCGGCCGAACTGTCTCCGCAGCAACGGGCCGACCTGGCAAAGATGGCGACCCGTCAATTGAAGAACGCGGAGAGGGTCGAACAGTTCCGCAAGCAGTTGCAACAGGCTGCCGAAGCCCTGCAGCAACGCGACCCCGATTCGGCTGATCGATTCAAAGAGGCTCAGGATGAACTGAACAATGATGGTACTTCCGGGAAGCTGCGCGAAGCGGCTCAGGAAATCACCGATAACCAGATCGGTGCCGCCGCTCAAATGCAGAAGCAGGCGCTGGACGATTTGCGAGACCTCGACAAACAACTGAAACGAGAACCGACCGACGATACCGAAACACTCGTCAAACAGATCGACCAGGTTCAGCAGGAATTCGAAGGCCTGCGTAAGGAACAGGAAGAGCTGAAGAAGAAGGCTGATCAGATTTCCGGTCAACCCAATTCGCCCGAGAAGACCGAGCAGTTACAGCAACTGCAGCAGAAGCAGAAGGAACTGAGTGAAAAGATCGATCAGGCCGAACGTCGGCTGGAACGATTAAGACTTCGTTCACCGACGGAAGCTGCCGAACGGGCACAGGAACGACTGGATCGAATTCAGGAACAACTGCAGGACCCCAATCAGATTGATGATGCGGGTGAGCAGATGCAGCAGGTACTGGATGATCTGGAACAGGTTCAGCGCGATCTGGCTTTGGAAAAGCGAGTCGCCATGGAGCGTCTGGCAGTTGAAGAGCTGGAAAAGATCCAGGATCAACTGCAGGCCTTGTTGAATCAGCAGCAGGGAGTCATCACCGAAACCGAACGTCTGTCGGTCGAGTTGGCTCAACGTGGCAGCTTGACGCGAGCTCAATTGAAGACATTGCGAGATCTGTCAGAGGTCGAACGAGGATTGCAGGCTGATGCCGAGCAGATGGAGAAGTCCCTGAAAGTGGCTGAAGTCTTTTCGCTGGTTCTGCGACGACTGTCTCGAAGTCTGAAGATGTCCGCAGATCGATTGTCGGAAAAGAAAGTGGATGCCGCAGCGCTGTCTCTACAACGGGATGCGGTCAAGAAAATCGAAAGCCTGCTGGCAGTATTGAAGCCCGACGAGCAAAAGCCGCAGGCCAATGGTCAACAAGCACCTCCACCACCCGGCCAGGGACAGAATCCAGACGAACAGCAGAAGCCAGAACAGGGCCAGCCCCCCGGAGAATCGTTGCCTCAACTGGCACAACTCAAGCTTTTGAAGTCACTCCAGGAAGAATTCCTGGAACGAACCCAGTTACTCGACAGTCTGAAAGATAAGGACGGCAAGTTGCCGGAGTCCGCGACGGTGGAACTTGAGGAGCTGGCGCGTGAACAATCTGAACTGGCAGACCTGACTCGCGATGTCATCGCCAAAATGCTGCAGAGTGAACCTGACCGCGACGACTCGAAGGCAAAGTCACCGAAGGAGAATTCCGATAAGAACAAACCTCAGGCCGATCCTGACAAGGAAAAGCCGGTTGAACCAGAAACCAATCCGAAACCGAAGAAAAAGAAGTCGGATCTCGATCCACTCGATTTAGACAACTTCGAACCAGACAAGCGTCCTGAAAAGAATTCCACGGGCAAGAAGCCCGAAGTGAAAGAGGAATGATTTCCATGTCAATCTCATTGCCATCACAACTGCTGAAAGTAGCAATGGCTTTCGGGATGCTCGTCATGAGCAGTGTGTCATTTGCCGATGACGAACCGAAAGTCGATCCCGCACCGGTGAAGGACCAGGAGAAGGCCAAAGAGAACGAATCAGAAAAGACGGCGGAGCAGGACCAGGAAAAGAAGCCGGCAAACCCATCAATTCTCGATAAGGTCTCCAAAGAGCTATTCAAGGATCTGGATGATGGAGTGGCCGAGAAGGAGAAAGAGAACAAACTGGACCGGATCGCCAAAGGGATGAAGAACGCAGGCGCAAAGCTAGACGGTGATGAAACGGGCGAAGAGACTCGCAATGTCCAGAAGCAGGTCATCAAGGATCTGGACGATTTGATCAATCAACTGCAGAACCCACCCCCTTCCGGCGGTGGTGGAGGCGGTGGGGGCGGTGCATCGTCACGATCAGGAAAGTCTGGTCAGGGGCAGATGCAAAAGATGCAGGCGAAAGGACAGCCTGGTAAATCCGAGCAGGCCAAGGGGCAGGGATCTCAAAATAGCTCCTCGAATAAATCGGGTAGCAAAGACCGCAAGGACGCTCAAGGTTCCGACGAGCGAACGGAATCCGAACGCAAAGCGGCTGAAGAGGAAGCACGCAAGAAAAAACTGGAAATGGACGTCTGGGGCCATCTACCTCCGCATATGCGTGAGCAACTGCTGAATACGTATGGCGAACGAATGCTTCCCAAATACCAGCAACTGGTGAAGCAGTTCTATGAGTCGTTGTCAGAACAAGGCAACTCGCAGCCGCGGCGGTGATCCCCTTGCGGAACGAAACGCGACGGTGCCAGGGTGCAAAGACGCGAAGGTATCAGTCGGTGGCTTACGAAATATGTTTCGTCGAAGTCGTCGGTCATCGTTAAACGATGGTTGAGATCGCCTTTCAAAGTCGGGTGTTCACCGTACCGTCTGTGCAGCTTCAAGAAGGTGTTGGCCCTGATGAATGTTCGAGAATGATTACTTGGCGAAGGGAGTCATGCGAGCATGGCAGGTCACCCGACTCTGTCGCTGATTGTCATCCGCGTTTCGAACATCGATCGGTCCGCGGAATTCTATTCGAAGCTTGGCTTGAGCTTTGAACGAGAATCTCATAACGGCGGGCCGGAACATTTGGCATGCACACTTGGGGGTACTGTCCTGGAGTTGTATCCGGCAACCGACAAATACTCGCCAACTCAGGCCAGACTTGGCTTTGTCGTGGCATCGGTCGAGGATGTCATCCAGAATTGCCGTAATGACCATGTCGAGATCGTTTCGGAACCCCGGGAGTCACCATGGGGACTTCGTGCAGTCGTCGCTGATCCTGATGGAAATCGGGTTGAACTCACTCAGAAGCAGACGGTTGAATCCGCTCCGTAATAACATCGATGAAATTGACCATACGCGATTGTTCTCGTGCTGTAATTCCATTGCGTCACGACTGCCCGATCTTGTTTGAACATTGAAAGGTGCGCTGTGCCGTCCGTCATATTGGCCAACGTTGGCACTCCGTTGATTTGGGTCACCCTTTTTCATCTTGTCCTGGGGAATATCTTCATCGGGATACTGGAAGGGGCTCTGCTGGCATCCTTGTATCGTATTTCATCCGGCCGCGCGGTCTTTCTGATGATCCTCGCGAACTACTTTTCCGCATGGGTCGGGTTGGTGTATTTGTCCCTGTTTGTGGAATCAAAGAACTTCAGTCTCTACGATGCCCCAGGCGTCATATGGGGGATGATTGCAGTTGCCTATGTCACGACCATCTTGCTGGAGTGGCCATTTGTCCTGGCTTGCTTCTGGCGAGTGGACAAAGCCCTGCGTCGCAGCGTTGGCGCATCTGTTCTGGTTCAATCCGTCAGTTACGTACTGCTATTCGGATTCTATTGGGCAGTCAGCGTCAGGTCGCTCAGTACAGATTTGACTGTTGTCCGACCCAGCGAGATTGTATCGTCCGCAGCCGTCCGCATTTTTTACATCGCGGACGAGGACGGTAATGTCTATTCGAGGAACCTCGGAACAGGTCAAACGAAACAAGTCTACGCATTGAAATCTCAGGACTTTAAGGACTGCCTTTCATTCCAGGCTTCAACGTCTGAAGCAGGCTTCCATGAAATCGTCGCACTGCTGGACTCCGGTGACCATAACGAACCAAACGTGGTCCGCATCGACATTGCCGTTCCAGATGAGAACTGCCCGTTGATGACTAACGGGAAACCCCTCACCGAATACCGGTGGCAATCACCGAGTAGTGGAGTTGCGGCAAAACTCGGATCGGCAGTGGAAAGCCCATGGGATTTCAAAGCTGGCTTTTGGCCGCTTCAAGGGTTGTCTGGGGAGAACACAAAGACGGATGATTCTGTTCGATTTGCCATCGAGACCCCATTTGTCAGGTGGAATGTTCGACGTGCCATACAGCTTCCCGCCGATCAGATTCTCTTTCAACTCGGCAAAAGTCAGATCTGTTTACTGGACCTGAAAGAAAGAAAAGTTGCTGTCCTCTGCTTCGGTCATGGCGCGGTCGCCGTGCTCGACACTGATACCAGGGACCCATAAGAACCGTTAACGGGAGCTCAAACGATCGAGGCGACTGCGGCCGAGTTCTCGAGCGAACAACTCTTCTGGTGAATCCTTGTCTCAGATCGGCAAATGGCGGACTCGCAGAAAATCGCGGTAATCAGCGAACAGGTCACGTGGCCGTACCGCATGCGACCGACTGGAATCAACGTCATGATTCCCCTTCTTCCCGTCATTCCCATCGCTGGCCCGCCGAGTAGAATCACTTTTCATCGATTCGCTCGCTGGCAACCGATTCAACCCCAACGAAAATCCCCGGCAACCCTTTCCAAGTCCCGAATCACTGCCTAAAATGCGGCCGCCTGAGATGGAGCAGTCCATCAAAGAACACGGGGCGGTAGCTCAGTTGGGAGAGCGCTGCGTTCGCAATGCAGAGGTCGGGGGTTCGACTCCCCTCCGCTCCACTTTATCTCAAGATGACAGAAGGGTTTGTGACAGCGAAAAATCGGACGATTCGCTGGACGGATTGGGGTTCCCAATGGTCCAGCAACAGACACAGAAATGAAGCCCCGGACGTCCGGGGCTTTTCGTTTTTGGAGTCCAAATTTTGGCTGGCACGCCCCTCATGGAAAGCACTCGGGCCTTCTGTTCGTTGGTCACGGTGATTTGTCGTCCCGGTTTCGACCCGCCCCCAATTTTTCCCTGCTCCCTTGCTGCTGATTGACCAGCCAGAACTCGTTCAATCTGATCAAAGAGTCTCGACCCCTTTGTTTTCGACGTGCCTCAGAAACTGATTCCGAAGATCAAGCCGTAGGGAGAGACGCAACAAGTGTCTGCAACCACGTCTGCATATCAGCGAACTTGACGGGTCGCTTCTCCCAGTCGTGAAAAAAGGCGATCAACTGTCCCGGCGTCCCTCCAAACTCTGCGGTGAGGTCAATACACAGGTAGTCCCCACCTCCGTTGGAAAGAAATGGAACCCATCCACGGCCCCACCACCTTGGATCTTCGAAATCAAATCCGATCATACCATCGAGCATTTCCTTCGTAGACACAACATCTTCCAATGAACAGAACATCCAGTTGTCAATCAGATTTGCAGAACAGTTGGCAGCTTGACCGTTCCGCCATCTATACAAGTCGAGAAAAATTGGCGGAAGATGCGATGATAGGCTCTGCTGCAATTTGTTGAGGGCCTCTTCAGTAACTCCCGACTGCAACGAACCGTAGTAATCTGGGCGATGACGACACAGGCGAGTGTCCAATTGTGCGATAAGCTGGTTCATTGTATGAATTCTCGGCAACTTACCGGTCCTTGGTCGCAATTGACATTGAATCTGATCAAAGAGTCTCGACCCCTTTGTTTTCGCCCAGAGGTTGATTTCAAAAATCAAATCCTACAACAATGGTGCCAGTTCAACGAGACTGTAACGCTGGACCAACTCCTGTATTGACATTCCTTGGCGATCCGCAAAAAAATCTGCGGCAGCACGGAGTTCGATCATCGCAGACTGAACATCGCCCGTGACGTAGAATAGTCTGCCTTTCAGTATGCGTTCGCTGCCAACCTTCAGCCAGTTTCCTTGGAGAACACCTGCTGTTGATCTCATGCGATCCAGTTCAGACATCAAGAGCGTCATCCAAACTCTGATTTCGTTGGCAAGTTCGGCAGTGTCGGACTCAGAAGACACATGCCAAGAGGATGGAGCATCTGGCAGTAACTCTTCGATGCGTTTTTGCAGGTGACACTCATGGATTTTGGGACGTTCAACACTGCTGGTCTTTGCAGACGCCCATAAAGCATCAAATCCAAGGCCAGCGTTAATGTAGAAGGTTCCTTGGTCAGCAAAGTTTGCTTGTGACAGTTGAAATTCGATTACTTGCACAACACCAGTCTGGCGACGGTGAAATCGAAGACCATCCTTCTTGAAACCACATTGTTTCAGATAAGGAGCCCCCCCTGCCGCACAACTTCAGCGACGATTTCACTGGCTTTAGTCATATTGCACCCCAAATCAACTTCCACCAGACTGCGGTTCCTGTCCGAGTAGACGATAGATTGTCGGCCTCGACAATCCGACCGTCCGAGCTGAATATTGATCGTTTACACTTTGGTGTCGCCACTCCTCACGCAAACTTGCGATCAAAGAGATGATAAACCTCTATCATTGCTTCCTCGGCCTCGAAATCTGGCAGCCTGCTAATGAAGTCAATCATGTGTTTCACGAGCGGAGGTGCTGCTTCAGGATTGAGAGTCAGAACAACCGAATAGAAGTTCCAGTGGACCAATTCTTGCTTGCACGATGGACACCAACGAGGAGCATTGTCGAATGTTGGGTCAATTGGGAATGGCGAACTACATGCTGGACAGAGAACGTCTCCACGATTCTCTGCCACAACCCATTTCGTGTACCATGATTGTTTGGAATCCACGGCAGGTCCATTTCAGCTTATGGTCTTGTCAGTCGTCGGAAATCCCATCTGTTCGCAAAGAATCACGGCATCATCGAATCTTGGGACTGGCTCGCCACTCGTCAAATAGCGCCGCTTGGCGACGGCTCAATGATCCAAGAACATCCACCAAAGACTTGGTCATCTCTTTGTTCCTGATGCAGGGCGAGGAAGAGCCATCAGCGTGACAACGATGAAGAGGTTCAGGCCAATCACAACGGAAATGTCTGACAGCCCGTCGTAAAAGGGGTCAGACCGGTCAAACGCTTTGGAGGGCAGTCGATTTGACTTGGAAATCGTCTGCCCTAAGAGGGTC
>CAXBSB010000045.1:0-37950 GCA_963977965.1 uncultured Schlesneria sp. | reverse complement strand
TGCTCTTCCGATCTGTATGCCCTGAGAGGGTCTGACCCCTTTTACCACGGGCGGCTAACCACTTCGTGTCGGCAGTGTTCTGACATCGTTGGTACGGCGAGGGTTGATGACGAACTCGGACAATCTTTTCCCCAGCAGGCGGAACCGAACGATTCAATGCGTCAAACTGCTCATCCGACTGGTCGAATTCGATCGAAGTTACTGAAAGACGAAAGTGCTCTTTTGTAAAATGTGATGGCTTGTTTTCACCCCACCGGAAATGGCCTTCAGTAGCAGCGCAAAAGGCAGGCGAGAACTGCTTCACCGCGTTTGTGTCTATGGTAATCGTCGAGTCTTCACATTGGATTTCTGCGTGACGAACAATCTGCTCTGAATCGATGACAAGTCGTGCTTTGTTATGACGCCCGGGCCATATCTCCAGGCTTCCTTCGCAATGTGTCAGCCCTTCCTCAACTTTGACGATTTCCAGCTCCTTCAGTCGTGAGCCGAAACCAACACCCATGGCAAACAGATGGCATAGTACGTTGAATTGATTTGCGCCAAATTCCCTTGTGGATGGAACAGAGTCCACCATCCATTCGAGGCTGCTGTTGGGGCCTGTACGTTCCAGTATCGCGAAGCTTTCTTCTCCCGAAATTGAAGTGTATTTACGAGTCAGATCAATTTCGCGAAGTGGATCGTGGATGAGGATGACATCCTTCCCACGAATTGCAATAAGGCTCGGGGCTGGCATCGCCGAAGGCGTCTCAGGCTCGGGGACATGCAGTCGCAAGGCAACTTTGAGTCGTTTTTCAATCAACAGTTGCAACAGCTTTGCCTGGGATTCAGTGAGATTTGATGTCGGAGAGATCTTTCCATCCTGAATTTCCTGAGAATGCCTGGTTGCAAAGCCGAACAGCACTGCGGCGTCGGGTAATTGTAAAGGATCGACAGTATCATCATGTTCAATCGTGGGAACGAAGGATTTTTTCGGTCGGGTCCGTTCTTTCTCATCCTGGATTGAACGTATCGGAGACATGATCGGGCGAGGGTTCGTCAGTTCCGTGAACCGACACCGAACCAGAACCGCGTCGAGTTGGTCGTCGTTGGTGCTCATCAGCGCAATCAACTCCCGATGCGATAAGTCACTCCGATTGCCGTTCGCCCTGGACGTGCCGGGATGCGAGTCAACTATTGTGCCAGCCCGATCGATTGCGTATGTCATCCGCGCTTTCGAAAAGTTAACGTCGGTAAACACAGCCGGATCAATTTTATTCTCGAGATCCAGTGATTTGATCTCCACATTTTTGATCCACTGTTCCTGTTGCTTTCCTTCCAGCTTTACTACCCAACTTGCGTAGGCAGTAATCTTCGTCCTGGCTGGATACCACTCGCCGCTTTTCGTTTTTCCAAATTCTTCGACCGTCGACACCAAGCCAGGAACATTGAATTGATTAGCCGGATCATATTCTTCCATGACCACGGGAAGATAGTTGCGGTCGATCGCCAGCCACATCGTTCGACGAACCGTCTCTTCGCCAGTCACCGTATTCGAGTGGTGTACAGACACCTTTCGACACGCGAGATCGTGTTTGACTCCGACACCCTCATCGACAAGCCTGAGCGTCCGATCATCAGGAAAGTCTTGACCCGGACTTGACCGGAATTCATCCGCACCCGCCAAATACGCGCTTAACGGAGCCGCCATGGCAGCGTAGAAAAAAGCCGTGGTATGCGGACGGATCAAATGGCTTTCATTCTGGGGCCCTTCTTTGACGTTTGCGACGAGTGCCTCGGTCGCGCGAGTTGTCGTACCGTCATAAGCGCGCACTCGCTTTAACTGCATCGGTGCACCCGAAGTGCTGAGGTCGCGATCAAGATCTACTCGAAACTTTTGTCCGTCGACACGAACTCGCGTCACCTCGTCGCTCGCAATGATTACGTCCATCCCGGGAGTCGAAAGCGGCCTGGGCCCCACGTGCCTGTACTCGCATCGAAATGTACAGTCGAATCGCCGGTAACGCAGTTCTGCCGCTTTCACAGCTTGGACAATATCCGGTTGATCTGCGGCTACTGCGTAAGAGTCTCCACAGATGAATGCCAATGCCGTCAATAGCTGGACTGACCAGATCAATCGAAACGTCATTTTATTTGCTCTCACGATTCAGGTCTGAATTCTGATTCGCAATCGGCAACAAACACGGTATCTGATTCTCGCTCTGCAGTCTCGATTCTCATTCAGAAAATTGCGCAGGACACAGATTCGTGCAAGATGTTCCAATCTTATCATCCGTGCCATCCGCGAAATCCGTGGTCAAATTCATCCAGTTCAATTGGGAATCCCGGGCATCAAACCGTAGCGATTAACCTCTGTTCCGACACGGGACTGAACCACGGAATACACAGATAAAACCAATCATGGTACGTTGACCACGGGAGTAACTTCGAAACCAAACGTCGTAAAGCGAGGAATGAGTCGCGCGGATCCTTTGGAGGGCAGTTGATTTCACTCAGAAATCTGATGCGCCGAGGGTCCAACCCCCTCTCACCATAGGCTGCTAGACGCGCGGTTCCAGAACCTGCAGGCGGACCGATTGAACGAATGGTTTGATTCGAACCCGATAGTCGGTCATGTGCGGTGCGACGAGATGTGCCTTCAGGTGGTCAACGCTCTCCCACTTTTCAATGATCAGGACGACTGTTTCACCGATGAAATTCTGAACGGGAATTCCGGTCGGCGTATCGACGGCAGCACCGTACTCAATACAACCTGCTTCCTGACGTACCAAGATCGCGACCTTGGCAAATTCGGCGAGGAAGTCCTCGCGGGTTCCTGGATTCAATTCAACCTGCGCAAGGACGTGGATCATGAATGCACCTGATGTTTCATCGAAGACGGACAGTGGGTCTGGACACAAAGTCTGGCAGCCCGTGTGAAAAGGGGTCAGACCCTTTGGAGGGCAGTCGATTTGAATTGGAAATCGTATGCCCGGAGAGGGTCTGACCCCTTTTCACACGGGCTGTTATCCTACAGATCAATCCCCAATTCTTCGATCTTGCGATACAGACTCGACAATCCCAGCTTCAATCGCTTGGCTGCTTCGCGCTTGTCGGGCCATTGACTGAGAACTCGCAAGATATGCAGTCGCTCATAATGCCTTAACGCTGACCGCAGATCGTCGGTATCAGGTAGAGGCTGATCAGCACCTCGCAAATCCGGGGGCAGGTCATTCGGGCGAATTTGAGTTCCGTCGCACATCATCACAGCCCGTTCGATGGCGTTGTCGAGTTGTCGGACATTCCCCTTCCACGGGGCCGACATGAGTGTGCGAATTGTTTCACTGGTGGCTGCTGTCACGCGCTGCCCCATCGCTCGACCATGCTTGGCGATGAAGAATTCCACCAGTTCGGGAATGTCATCCAATCGTTCACGCAGTGGCGGGATCCGAATTTTCATCCCATCCAGGCGGTAGAAGAGGTCTTCCTGGAAACGTCCCTCGGCAACTTCGACCGAGAGATCTCGCGTGGTGGCTGCGATGATGCGCGCCGTCATCTTGAGCGGCTTGGTGGCACCCAGCGGTGTGAATTCCTCGTACTCGATGGCTCGCAGCAACTTGTCTTGAGCAGACAACGGCAATTGAGACACTTCATCCAGATAGACAGTGCCCGTTCCGGCTGTCCGGAAGCTGCCAGTGATTTCGTCATGGACGCCTGGAACAGCACCGGCCCGCGCACCGAAGATCTGTGCTTCGAGCATTTCATTGGGTCGCACGGCACAGTTCACTGCAACAAAACTCTCGTTCTGTTTTGGTCCCCATTTATGAATGGTCCGGGCAAACAGTTCTTTGCCTGTCCCCGATTCGCCGACGAGCAGGACATTGGAATTGGTGACAGCCACGCGCCGGACGGCATCCTGCACCGCTCGCAATGCGTTACTCGAACCGATCATCGATTCACTGTGATCGCGTCGAGCCAGTTCCCGCCGCAACAACTGGTTTTCAATTGTCAGTTCCCGGTACTGGAACAGACGCTTCAGCTTGTTGGACAGGTCATCGAAGATCACGGGTTTGACGAGGTAATCGAAGGCACCCGACTGAAACGCTTCCACCGCATTTTCGACAGTGGCGTACGCCGTGATAATCAATCCAGACACACTGGGATTCAGTTGCTGCAGTCGACGCAACAGTGCCAGACCATCCCCGTCCGGCAACTGAACATCGCAAACGGCGACCTGAAAATCCCTCTGTCGTGCGTGCTGAAGTGCCGTTGCCACATTGCCCGCAGTGACAACGTCGTAACCCTCATCTGTCAGGAACTCAGCGAGGGAATTGCGAATAATGACTTCGTCTTCGACAATAAGAAGTGAGCGAGGCATGGTGGCGTATTATCGCATCAAACAGGGTGGAATCGAAAAGGACCGACAGTGTCATTCGATTTTTGACGCAGTCGGCTGGACAGGTCATTGCCGTTGAACGGAATCGGCAATTCGACTTTCACTATCATGGCGTTCCGTCTGCAGTTTCGCCAGATTCAACCAGACCGTGAAGGTCGTTCCCTTGGGCGAAGTTTCAGAAAGTTCAATTCGCCCGTCATTCTCTTCGACGATGTTACGGCACACAAACAGGCCCAGTCCCGTCCCTGTCTCTTTCGTTGTGAAGTAGGGCGAAAAGACGCGATCTCGGTTTTCAGCCGAGATTCCCTGTCCATCATCCCGGACATCAATCCGCAGCAAGTCGTCGACAATCGCCGTCTGGATTTCGATCGTACCCCCTTCTTCTGTAGCGTCCATCGCATTCAGGATCAGATTCAGGAAAACCTGGACCAGTTGGTCACGAACAAGCATCAGCAAAGGGAGGTTGTCGACGTACTTCGTCAGAATGGTCTTTCCCTTTTTTCGCTTGTAGTACTTGGCGATATTCAGGGCGACATCAAGGATGGAATGCAGATCACAGCTTGATCGTTCATGGACAACCGGACGGCTGAAGTCGACGAGTTCCCGCAGCGTCCGCTGAATCCGGCGCAACTGATCATCTACCAGTTGCAGCTTCTCGCGCGTCTCGGGCTCGATATTTCTTCGATTGAGCAATTGGACGAGCGAGCTGATTGCGGCGAGTGGGTTGCCGACTTCATGAGCGATCCCCGCTGCCAGCAGACCGAATGCCGCCTGCTTTTCCTGCTGCACGATCATGGCCTGCGATTCCTGCAGCTCACGGGTTCGATCCAGAATCCTTTCTTCCAGCAGTCGCTGATTCTCTTGAAGCTTTTCGTTCAACTGTCCCAACCGGGCACTGGCCCACTTGAGAAGATTGATCAATGAGGTACTCGCCCACGTCACCCATCCCATGAAAATCGGGGTCAGAATCAATGCCGCAATTTCATCACGACTACGGACTGACAACACGGCCGAGACGGTAGCATAACTGACAACATGCACGGCGAGAGTCGCCCAGGTGATCGCGGGGGCATACCGGATCGCGCAGACCAGCAGCGACAGGAAGTAATAGAACCTGAAGGGACTCTGTGCACCGCCATCAAAGTAGCACAGCAGGCCGATGAACGTGGCTTCCATCAGTGAGACGAACAACGGCCATTGACTGAGAAACACTCGGCCCTGGTAACTGTAGAACGTGTCGAACAGGGCATACGTAGCACCCAGCAACAGGATGGCATCCAGAGCGGCGCGATTGGCGGTTTCACTTCCGCCAATCAGGTTGACCAGCCCATACCCCACACAGATTCCAAACCAGCGAACGCGAACAGTGATGGCCTGAACGGCAAGTTCCCAGTCGAAATTCAATTCGTCTTCAGTGGAGGTCATCAAAGGAAAACTCGCAAGTCCCGCGTCTGAATCAATGCCGCGTATAGTATTCCACGTAACCCAGCATCATTTCGTCAAATGTCTGCGGCCCCCAACGAACAGTTTTTGTCGGATCGGGATTGGCAGGATTATTGCGACTGTTGTCAAACCAGCCCGTCAGCAGCAGCGTTGTTCCCTTCGGTACTTCGACCGGTTCGGCCAGTCGATAGGAAAGCTGCCAGTTGAAATCATACCGCGGAACGTCCAGCAGCAGTTGCTTACCGCCGTCAGGAAAAATCGCCTCATACCGGAATGCTTTACCTCGTAGATGCATGTGCGGGAAATAGGCCAGGATCGTGGTATTGGAGTGGACCGTCTGTCGGGCAAGTACTTCGTGGTTCTCGGCACCTGGCGGTATCGAAAGCTTCGGATTTGCGATTCCAGAAACATGCACCAGATGCTTCGGCTGCTCACTGGTAAACACGATTCCCAGACGGCTCTGGTCCTTCGTCGCAGTTCCGTTGGGAGTGTAATGCAACTGGAATTTCATCCGCGATCCAGCCGGAATGCGTTTTCCAAATCCCTCAGGAAAGATCAGCGGTTCATTCCCGGGAGCGTAAGCGGCGAAGAATCCCCCCGCTTCATCGTCGCCTGCTTCGCGATCACTGGCGGCATTGCTGCGATTGGCAGGCGGCAATAGGAAGACCAGCACGTGATGAACGACTTCTGGAGCCGTCGGACGGATTTCCAATGCCCGAACCCATTTGTCTTCCGTCAACCCAGTCTCAACGATGACATCCTGGTACGGCATGACTCCTGTTGCTTTGATCGGCATCGGTGTCGGAAGCTGGACAAGATGATCGGGATTCCCGATGCGCCAGCCCGACGGGTACTGTTTTGCAAGAGGAGCATCGGCAGCATTCCCGGCTGGTTTTCCACTGGAAATCCAACCGAGCAGGTCACTCTTTTCCTGTGCCGAAAGAGATTTGTCGTTAGCCCAGTGACTCGGTTCACCCTTTTCGGGCTTGGCCGCAAACCACGGCGGCATGACACCCCGTTCGACCGCTTGTCGAATGGCCGCTCCCTGTGCTGAAACGTTTTCGTATGTATCCAGGGCAAACGGAGCCGGCCCGCCGTCGCGATGGCATTCCAGGCAACGCGACTGAATGATGCGTGAAACCCGATTGTGGTATGTGATGGCAGTGGCGGGCACAGGCGAATCAGACAGTTCGATTGGGCATCCGGGTGCTTCTGTTGCTGAAACAAGAAGTGGACGTCCATCAACGAAAGACTGAATGGCGAGTTTTGCGTACTCCGTCCGAGGTGCATCGAGTGAGTATTCAAAACCGTACTGATCATCAACGGCACCGCGGTAAATGATCGTGCGTCGTGCATCGAGCACAAACAGATCCGTCGTTCTGATCGCACCCAGCGCTTGAGCAACCCTGGATTCTTCATCACGCACATAGGGACCTTTCAGTCCCTGAGTTTCAATGGCAGACTGAATTGCAGCCGGCTTGTCGGCGGCATTCGTATTCACGAAGAGGAACGGAATTTTTCGATCCGCGAAATGCTGTTCCAGCGCTGCCAGTGACGGGGCGTACTTCTTACAGAGGGGGCAAGTCGTGTTCGTGAAGGCAATCACGAGAGCGGGGCGATCTGAATAATCGCTTAAGCGAAACTTCCGTCCGTTGATGTCGGTCAGGCTCAGATCGGGAACCATCCGCCCGATTCCATGGTCTCCGGGTGACAATCGTTTGGGGCCTTGTCGCAACGGGGGCTCGGCTGCTGCCGGCGCAGTCGCCGTGGTCGTCGCTGTCGGAGCACTGTTTCCTGCTTGAGCAGCCTTCAGGACGGCTTCAAATCCCCGCTTGCGAATCTCAGCCTGCGCTTCATCAAGGGTGACAAACTCGTCGCCATCGGTATTGAGTTGCTGGAACAGGCCGGCACCGAGTTCGACTTTCGTCAACTTCTTGTCCTGATCCTTGTCCAAAGCCCGAAAACGCTCAGCAACACGTTCATCCAGTTTTCGGCCACGATTCGGAGTATCGGACTGCGCCCGAACCAGAACCCCCACCATCACCAGATTCAGAACAGCAAACCCGGCCAGCCACCCTAATCTTCTCAGCGTCATTCGACGACTCCCCAACTCATCAATTCTCGTCAATTCCACGAATGTCATGATTCAACACTCGGTCTGCCAAGTTGTACCCGACAATTTGGCGAATCGTGTCGCTTTTTTCGGTTTCTTCCCGAAACGTCTCAACAAACTCGACTTATGGGACGTCTTGAAGTCCATCCTGACTACCGGTAGAGTCGAACCAGTTTGCCGCAAGAGAGCAACAGGATTGACGTTTGGCGCCTGCCTGCCGACCTCGCCGAAACGTCCGACCGCAGTCGCCTGTTTCCTCAACTGTAAACCTCGGATATCGACCAAACCAGCCCTGAAACTTCTACGTTCACGACTTCCCTCTGATCAGGCTTCATTATGTCATTTCCCCGTATGATCCGCGTCCGTCAGAAGTTCGATGCCACACGTATTCAGGACATTCCGGCAGAAGTGCATTCGCAACTTGCCTCTTTGAAACTTGGCAGCAAGATTCGGTCAGGCCAGACAGTCGCAATTACGGCCGGAAGTCGCGGGATTGCACACATCGATCAGATCATTCGCGCCGCCGTAGACCACGTCAAAAGCCTGGGGGCGATCCCGTTCATCGTCCCTGCCATGGGAAGCCACGGTGGCGGAACTGCTGCCGGCCAGACCCAGATTCTGGAGCACTACGGAATCACTCCTGAAAAGATGGGCTGCGAACTGCGAGCCTCGATGGAGACCGTGATTGTCGACAGGACGCCTCAAGGGATTCCCGTTCACTTCGACAAGCATGCCTCACAGGCAGATCATGTGCTGATCGTCGGACGCATTAAACCTCATACAGGTTTCGTGGGGGATGTCGAATCCGGTCTGCACAAGATGATGCTGATTGGACTCGGCAAGCACGAAGGAGCGAAGATTTATCACCGGGCGATCGCTGACTACAGCTTCATGGAAATTATCATGGCTGTGGGAGCATCAGTGATTGAGAAATGCCGGGTTGCTGGTGGTATCGGGATCGTGGAAAACGCCTACGATGAAACAGCCCTCATTGAAGCCGTTCCTCCCGAACAGTTTCTGGCGCGTGAAACGGAGTTGCTCAAACTTGCGATCCGCTGGCTGCCGCGGCTTCCCTTCAACTACTGCGATCTGTTGATCGTCGACCGGATCGGCAAGAACATCAGCGGCACGGGACTCGATACCAACGTTGTCGGTCGCAAATACAACGACCACGCCGCGACCGAACGCGACAGCGTGCGCTGCAAGCGGATTTTTGTTCGCGGGCTGACCGAGGAAACTCATGGGAATGCCACAGGGATCGGCCTGTCAGAATTCACGAATCAGCGGACGGCCGATGCGATCGATCGCAAGATCACGGCCATCAACTGCATTACGGGTCTGCATCCAACGGCTGCGATGATTCCGATCGCGTTTGATACAGATCGCGAAGTCATTTCGAATGCCCTGCATACCTGTGGACTGGTGGAACCACCACAGTCAAAGGTCATCCAGATTCCCGACACGTTACACCTGGCAGAAGTATTGGTCAGCGAAGCATATCTGCCAGACTTCGCCGGCCGCGCGGATCTCGAACAACTGTCGGAACCGACAGACATGGCCTTTGACGCACGCGGTGATTTGAGAAGCGTTGTGGAATGATGTCTGACCCGTTGCATTCACATTCAGGCACTCGTCCCGGTCTGTTTCTCGACCGCGATGGAACGGTGATTGAAGAGAAGCATTATCTCTCGCGTCCCGAGGATGTGGAGTTATTGCCGACCGTCGGCCAGACGATCGCGCGGATGAACTCACTCGGCATCCCTGTTGCTGTTGTGACCAATCAGGCAGGGATTGCTCGTGGCTACTTTCCGGAAAGTCAGATCGCGAAAGTTCATGCCCGTGTGGATGAATTACTGGCAGCCTTCAACGCCCGGATCGATCGCTATGAGTATTGCCCTCATCATCCTGTGGAAGGCTTAGGCGACTATCGGATCGATTGTGATTGCCGAAAGCCAAAGCCTGGAATGTTGACTCGATCTGCTGGAGCGTTACAGATCGACCTGCCACGCTCGCTGATGGTCGGAGACCGCATGGGAGATCTGGAAGCAGGCGCCAACGCCGGATGCCATTCCTCCCTGGTCCGTACGGGATATGGATCGTCAATCTCACTGGATTTCGATCCAAAGTCGCTGCGATTCCTGGGAGCGTTTCAGACGCTGGAACAGGCTGTGGACGCGTGGCTGAGTCTGAAGTGACTCATCCCGTCGCGGCTGAGTTCTCTTTGACCTGGAAGACGTTTCCCTCCGGGTCGTAACCATCGCAGGCTCGAAATCCTGGACCTTCCCATTCGTTGGCCTGTGTCCCCAGTCCGCCGCCGAATTCTGCAGCTTTGATCCGCGCCGCGTGTATGGAGTCCACAGGGAGCGATACCTTGATTGGCGTTTCTTCTCGTACTTGCGGTGGAACAGTGATCTGTATCCCGGCAGCCATCATTGCTGGAATCGCGTGAATCACCAGTTGAAAGTAATCGACTTCAAGGATGGTGTGGTGATCGTCTCGGTGAGTCTGAATCATTCCAATCACCGCGGTGTAGAATTCAGACAGGCGGTCCATGTCCTTTGCAAATACGACAACACTCGGTTTTGGACGGCAGTTCATTGAGGTCTCGGCGGTCATGAAGAAGAGTTGGTGTTCGTGGACGCTCGCCTATCGGTAACAGTGCAATTGTTCACGATTCTGGGGTGGTCCTTGCGATTCTGGTCACCGATCACGCAATTCCAAGCCATTTGCAAGGTTCCAGCAGCATCTGGAATACGAATGCCTTTCGAACTGCAGTCTTGTGATAACTCTACACTTCCTGCAGCCACCGATCGATTGTTACCATGCTGTTTCCTGTACTGATGATCCAACACTGATTGTGGAGTTTGAATTCATGAGACACTCGCTCGGCATTTTCGTCTGCGTTGCTCTGTTGGCTGCTGGCTGTGGGACGAAGAACTCCGTCGATACCAAAGGAACCAGCACTCAAGGGAGCGGTGGAAAGAAGCTGCAGATCGCAGTCATTCCCAAGGGGACGACTCACGTTTTCTGGAAGTCGGTCCATGCAGGAGCCGAGAAAGCCGCCAAGGAACTGGGGGACGTGGAAATCCTCTGGAAAGGCCCGTTGCTGGAAGATGATCGAGATGGCCAGATCAGCGTTGTCCAGGACTTTGTGACCAAGAAGGTCGACGGAATCTGTGTTGCACCACTCGACAAACAAGCACTTGTGGGGCCGGTCCATGAAGCGGTTGATGCCGGAATTCCGGTTGTGATCTTCGACAGTGGACTGCAGAACGAATCCAAGATCACCAGTTACGTGGCTACCGATAATCGCAAGGGTGGCGAACTGGCGGCTCGCGAAATGGCTAAGGCCCTGGGAGGCAAAGGGGGCGTCATCGTTCTGCGCTACAATGCAGGAAGTGAAAGCACAGAACAGCGCGAAGACGGCTTCCTGGAAACCCTCGCCAAAGAATTCCCGGATATCAAGGTTCTGTCGTCAGATCAGTACGCTGGAACCAAGCAGGAAGAGTCACTCACCAAGGCGACCGAAGTCTTGAACAAGTACAAAGACGAAGTGAATGGAATCTTCGCCGTCTGTGAGCCCAATGCGATCGGCGTCCTGGGGGCTCTGAAGGAAACCGAACTGCTCGGCAAAGTGAAGTTCATTGCTTTCGATCCGAGTGAATCGCTGATTCGAGCGATGGAAGCCGGAACTTGCCATGGGATCGTGCTGCAGGACCCTGTCACGATGGGTTACCAGTCGGTGATCGCCATGGTCAGCAAGATCCGCGGCAAATCGGTCGATAAGCGAGTCGGAACCGGTGAATTCGTGGCCACGCCCGAGAACATGAAAACGGACGACATGAAAAAGCTGCTGGCACCTGAAACGTTTGAAAAATAGAATCGGTGCGTTGGCAGGGGTAGATGCCTACCCCTGCCAGTCGTCACCTGCGCTGCCAGAGCTTTCATGCAATTCAGAACTCTGTCACCACATCTCCGCCGTTGCGTGATGAAAGATTGCGGTAGACATTGAGGTCGATATTTGTGCTGACGAATCGTACCGAGCCGTCACCAAGTACGAATTGAGCCCCGCCTGTGTGATAACTGGCGAACTCGTCCATGCGTACAAGACTGTTGTTGGGGACCACGTCCGTATCGCCCAGGATTCGACAAATCGGATTGTCGGCGCCAGCGACGACGCCAGACCACGTATACAACCAGCCTTTTGCGGATCGAGTTTGTCGCTCACCGACGAGCAGCGTTGTACTCAGTCCATCTGTCACGTCTGCAAACCGCACATTGCTGTTAAGAAAAAACATTCCATTACTGGTACAGGGAACACCAGCCGCCAGACCATTACAGAAGTCGACCTCATCCTTCCCGAATACCCCTGCGTAGCTGGCGCCCGCAACATCAGCGAGTGGGTTGGTCGTTCCCGCCGTGGGAATTGTCCATTTCTTGACAACCAGGTCCGACGGGCACTCGAAAACGTTGAACGAGGTCGCGCGTGCCGTCGCATTTGAAGCGTTTCCGACCTGCAGGTTAAAGTTGATCTGGTTGTACAGTGCCGACTGATCCAGTTGAGGCAGCAGTCGTGACGCCCAACTCCATCCGTTGATTCCAGAGACATCGGGTTGATTTCCGGTGACACCAATCCAGCCTGGTGGAACCAGGTTGAAATTGTCGTGATAGTTGTGAATCGCGAGTCCAAATTGCTTGAGGTTATTTCGGCATTGCGTACGCCGGGCCGCTTCGCGTGCCTGTTGCACAGCAGGTAGAAGCAGCGCAATCAGCACGGCGATGATCGCGATCACCACCAGCAGTTCAATCAAGGTAAAGCCAGGGCGACGACGAAGTACTTTATGTTCGGGCATGGGAATTTTCCGTGAAAGGGGGAACGCGTCCGCTGAAATGCAATCAGTGACAACGTGGAACAGACGGTCGACAGAAGTCGGAACAAAGTCCGAGAAAATGAGACGAGCGACAGCGCGATAGTGCGGGTCGCACGTCCGTGTCGCGTCGAAACATGGTTTAGACGCAGTAGGATGATGTCCGCGAGACACCAAACTTACGTTGAATGCGACCTAAATCTGCCATCGGCAGAAATGGACTGAAGCCGACCGCGATCCTTTGAACTGGCCCAACTTGCTCGCGCGTACATTGTGGTTCGCAATCAAGGACGTGACGCGAAAACAGACGCCCGTGATCGCAGGCAACCCGACTGCGGGTTGAACTGTTTCAGGCTCATCCTGAATGTTTGCGAACTCACCAAACGGAGCGAGATCGAAAGTATTTCCCGATCGGTCGGTACGAATCGGCCCACGATCGACATCGTCATTAGGTCGCACACCGAGCAGAATCGGATGCCAGGCATGCCCTTCAATCAGACTGTGGATTGGCGTACCCCGGCATTCACCATCCAGATCTGGCAGCGGAATTGGTGCATGGACCGTGTGCAGGACCAGGACCAGAATCAGAAGCTGACGCCGACACCACAAAGGACTTTTCTCCACTTTCAGATTGTAGAAGTCATCGTCAAAGATAGAAGCAGGTTCAACAGCCTGCAAGGGAATTGGAATTGCCTCAATGGTTCATGCAAAACTCGGTGGAACTGAGCAGCGCCCAGATCGCGAGTTCGATTCCCTGGCCTGGTTGCTGCTTGCGAGCGGCGACGAATTGTGTCACGGCCTCAGCTTCATCTGCCGTCGGGGAACGGGTCAGGACTGCAAGAAACAGTGACTCGGCCAATTTCCTGGCATCGGTTTCTTTCGACAGTTGTTCCGCAAGATTTCCTTCGCGAGGTTTCAGCAATTCCAGGACTTTCGCGTCGTTCGACAGGAACAACGCCGCCTTCACCGACGGAGCAAATTCAACTTCCGGATCGCGTGGCGGATTCGCAAAGGCTGCGACGAACCGCTTGCGCAGGTCTTCATACGCAGGATTCGGCTTGGCTTTTCCATCGACTTGAATTGTTGCGGTCAGACGCGAGGCTTCTCCTGTGGCCTGCAGCAGGCTCATCAGCATCTGTTCTGTGGAAAGTGGCTTTTCAATCGCCACCATATACTTGTCGATCGGCGGTTCACGATCCGATCCTGTGGGCAAACGACTTGATCGCTGATAGGTACGCGTCAGCGCCAGTTCCCTGAGTAGCCACTTGATGTCGAACTGGTGCTGTGTGAATTCTGTCGCCAGAAGATCGAGTACCGCGGGATGCGTGGCCGGGTTCGCGCTGTGATGCAGATCAAGTGGATGAACCAGTCCGCGGCCCATCAATTGACACCACAACCGATTCACGGCATTGCGAACAAATAGCGAATTCGTGGAAGTTGGTAGCTGTTCGGACAAGATCGCCAGCGGACTGAATTTGGGCTTGCCGGGGAAATTCACCTTGCGATCCGGCGCTACGGCGAATTCTTCGCCTTTAGCAAATGTCGGAACTTCAACCTCAGTTCCAAACGGTAACCGCGGTCCCGTCGTGTGAGGCTGCTTGACGAAGACAGACATGAATTCGGTTTTCTTGTCGACGACCTTTTCACCGACGGCAGGGAATTTCAGATCTGTCCGAATCGTCGCGTGTGAAAGGAATGTGTGCAGACCCTGGAAATCGATCTGTTTGTAGTCATCGACTGTCAGATGGTCATGGCACTGAGCACATTGAAGATCGACTCCCAGGAACAATCGGCCAACATCACGAGTCAATCCGGGCAGGTCAACCGGCTGCTGGCCATAGTTTTCCAGCCGTTTCGTCAGGAAGAATGCAGCCCCGCGTGATGATTCGTCATCGGGGTTCGGATTCAGAATCTCGCGTACCAGCTTATCCCACGGCTTGTTGGCAGCGAACGACTCTTCGAGGAACCGCAGCCACTCCTCATGTTCACCAGCCCGCTCCATGAACTGCACGTTCCAGGCGTCGCGCATCCGACGGGAATACTCAGGAGAAGCGAGTAATCGATCGATCAGAACGGCCCGCTTGTCGGCAGCGGAATCATTCAAAAATGCGCGAGCCTCCTCGGACGACGGAATTCGACCTGCCAGATCAAGAAACACGCGCCGCAGGACCTCGGCATCGTCTGCGACCGGAGCAACAGTTCCACCAGCCGCCGCTTCGATTAAGGTGTCGATCCGAACATGCAACGGTTCGTCGGCCGAAACGATGGCAGAAAGCATCAGGACCAGGGAGGCAGAAATAATGGCGAGAATCCGCATGAAATCATTCTCCGAAAATCAGCAGGCTCGCAAAGGCATCGGAGGCCGTTATTGCGTCAGAGCAAGGCTACCTGTCAGAGTCAGTGCCGACAAGTCGAATCGTGACGCGCTCGGACATTAAGTGGGGAACGGCCGAAGCCGGGGCTAAAATGAGGACACTTCAGCCCGTTTTCGACGCTCAATTCCCCCGATCGCGGTCTGGTCGCGTTTGACGATGGCGAAACGTGCCGTCGTTGGCTTATGATCTTGGCTGGCGAGATCACTTCGTTCGAAGTTCCGTCCTTCGGCTCTATCCTTGAAACAACTTTGAGACGTCTTCAGGACTCCCCATGATCTGTATCTCTGTGACTCCAGAATCACGGCAACTGGCCAAAGTCGATATCTACAACGCTGCGAACCAGTGCGATTTGGTTGAACTGTGCCTGGACCGGCTGCACAAGGAGCCCGACGTCAAAGACATGATTTCCGGGTCCAAGAAGCCCGTCCTCGTGTCCTGCCGACAGCCGGAAGAAGGAGGCAATTTTGACGGCACCGAAGACGAACGCATGACGCTGCTTCGCCAGGCAATTCTGGCCGAGCCTGCCTACATCGAACTGGATCCAGTGACCGCTCAAAAGATTCCTCGCTTTGGCAAGACACAGCGAGTTATCAGCTTTGCCAGTTCCACCCGTCCGCTGGGAAATATCGAAGATGCGTTCGATGAAGCGGTTCGCTGCAAGGCAGACGTCATTAAGTTTACCTGGCCCACAGAAACCATCGAATCTGCCTGGCCGTTGCTGGCAGTTGTCAGTCAGAAACGAGCACTGCCTGTTGTCGGTCTGGGCCTGGGCCGCAGTGGGCTGACATTCTCACTCCTCGGACGCAAGTACGGTTCGCCCTGGATTTATGCTGCCCTCGAAAAGGGGATGGAAGCGTTTCCCGGTCAGCCAACCGTGGGGGAACTGGACAACATCTACCGCTGGCGTCAGGTCGATTCAAAGACACGATTCATTGGAATCGCCGGTGCGGGTGTCGCTGAAGTCGCCACATCGAAGATTCTAAATGCCGCCTTCGACAAACTCGGCATGAACACCCGTTGCCTGCCGATCGACTTCAAGTCGCTCGATCAACTGCCGAAGATGCTCGACATCCTGAAGATCCCGGCCGTGATTGCAACCCCTTCCATGGGTCGCCGACTGATGGGGCTGGCTGCGAAGGGAGACGACATTTCAACGACGGCACAGCAGTGCGATGTCATCATCAAGCAGGCTGATGGCTGGCAGGCTCATAACCTGATCTGGAAGCCCGCTCTGCGAGCTCTTGAATCGGCAATCGGTCGCAAGTCGCCAGATGATCGCCCGCTGGATCGAAAGAACGCCATGATCCTCGGATCAGGTGGCTTGGCGATTTCTCTGGCTCATGGCGTCAAGAAGCGTAACGGCCTGGTCAGCATCGCTTCGGGTGACGAAGTCGAAGCCCAGAAGATCGCTCAACAGGCAGAACTGCGTTACGTCCCTTCTGCCAAAGTTTATGAAACGCTGGTCGATGTTGTTGTCGTCACCGTTCCGAACATGGATTACGGCACCAAAAAGTCGCCGATCAATCCTTCGATGTTTCGTCCGGGGATGACAATCATGGATCTGAGCGAACTGCCCGATGAATCGCCACTGGTCGAAGAAGCCAAGATGCGCGGCTGTAAAGTCGTTGAGCCTTCGGAGGTCTTCGCAGACTACATCGGTGGCCTGTTCAAATCGCTCACGGGCCAGGATCTTCCGGCAGAAGCCTTTGCCGCAGGGTTGATGGAATGACCGGGGCGTTCCTGGGACTGGGTGAACTGCTCTGGGATTGCTTTCCTGATCGTCGATTGCCGGGGGGAGCCCCTGCCAACGTTGCTTTTCACGCTCAACAGTTGGGCTTGAGTGCTGCGACCGTCACTCGAGTCGGTTGTGATGATTTGGGACGCGAAATCTGCCAGTTCCTGAAGACTCAGGGGCTGAGTCTGGATCTTGTGCAGCAGGATCCGATTCACGGAACAGGGACGGTCACCGTTGAACCAGGTGCGGCGGGAACGAAGTACACATTCAAGCCCGATTCTGCGTGGGACTTCCTGGAACCTCAGCCAGCATTGCTGGAAGCGATGCGATCAGCAACCGCCGTCTGCTTTGGAACGCTGGCGCAGCGCTGTCACGTCAGTCGTGAGGCAATCCACGCCTGCCTGGCTGCCGCCTCCAACGACTGCCTGATCATTTACGACGTCAACTTGCGGCCTCCTTTCTTCGAACGTGAGTGGATTGAACGCTCACTACACAAGGCCCGAATCGCCAAGCTGAACGACGATGAAGTTCGTCTGTTGTCTGAAATGCTCGGTGCAAATCGTCCTGACAATGCCGACTTCGCACATTGGCTGATGGACCGATATCGCCTGGAACTGGTCTGCGTCACACGCGGAGCGGCGGGTTGCGTGGTGGTGAGTGGCGATGAGATCGTCGACGTCCCAGGCCATCCCGTTCAGGTGGTCGATACCGTCGGAGCTGGCGATTCCTTCACCGCAGCCTTTATCCAGACACGACTTGCAGGCTGGCCACTCCGTCGATCTGCAGAGTTTGCCAACCGCGTGGGCGCACTCGTCGCCAGCCGACCGGGAGCAATGCCTGTTCTCACAAGCGAACTGGCCTCGCTGCGTCATGAATTCACCTGATACTCAGAGAGTCGAGAGCAAGAGATCATCATGTTCACAGGATTAGTCGAAGGTCTGGGTCGAGTTGTCGCAACGGAGCCCGAGACAGCCGGTTTACGACTGATCATCGCTCCTCCTGCAACGATGCTGGGAATTGAAGGAGACCGTTGCCAGTTGGGTGACAGCGTCGCCATCAACGGGTGCTGTCTGACGGTCATCGAGATCCGTCACGATTGCTGGGCCTTTCAAGCCGGAACTGAAACTCTATCGAAGACAAACCTTGGTTCGCTGAAAGTCAATGATTGCGTGAACCTGGAACGCTCGCTGCCAGTCAACGGTCGCCTGGGAGGTCACTTTGTCCAGGGGCATGTGGACGGAGTCGGTCAGGTGGATGCGATTGATCGCGAAGGCGACTGGGTCACGATGTGGTTCCGCGTCCCCGAAGCTCTGGCCCGCCTGATGGTCTCCAAGGGGTCAGTCGCCGTCGACGGAATCAGCCTGACAGTGGTCAATGCGGAACAGAACCGATTCAGCGTCGCCCTGATTCCACACACATTAACAGTCACCACACTGGGAGTCCGCAAGGTCGGCGACACCGTCAACATTGAAACCGACATTCTGGGTAAATACGTCCAGAAGCTGATGTCCGCAGGCAATGCCCCGGTACTGTGATCAGAGCATTATTCGGGTCTTCAGGTTTCGGTGTTCTTCGCGTCCCATCACCGCAAATCTGGCAGCGTCATCAAGTAGATATCAAAACCCCCGTCCCGATTAGAGACGAAGCCGAGGCGCCCATCGGTAGTGAATGTCGGGAAGTTGTCGATGCCCGGATCGTTTGTGACATTTTTCGCCGGGCCATTCAGAGGCTGAAGATAGATTTCGTTGTTGCCGTCACGCTTGGACATGTACGCGATGGATCGACTATCGGGGGACCATGCCGGGTAGTCGTCCATGCCGCGGCTTTCCGTCAATCGACGCAGATTGGACCCGTCGGGATTGATCAGGGCAATCTCCAGATCGCCCCAGCGACTGGTCGCAAACGCGATCGTCTTTCCATCAGGAGACCAGGCGGGATGAGAGTCGATTGCCACATCATCCGTTAATCGTTGCCACGGGCCTCCCGTGGTGCTGGCCACGTACAGTTCCTGATTGCCATGACGTGTCGATGTGAAAGCAAAGCGTTGTCCATCAGGAGCCCAGGTTGGCGACTCCTCGTGCGACAGTCCCTGTTCCGTACCTGCCAGCAGAGTCGATTTGCGATCCGAAAGCTGCAGGCGATGAACGTCGATATCTCCCTGTCCCGGCGAGACTTTGTCGAAAGCAAACAACATCTCTTTGCCATCCGGCGAAAAGACCGCGTCGAATTCCGGGTGCATGCTTTGAGTCAGGCGTTCTTCCTGACCCGTCTTCATGTCATGCAGAAACAGGAAGATCGTATCGCCCCGGTGGCGGGCAAACGCCAGGTAATGCTGATCGTTCGACCAGCAGGGACGCTGTTTGAAAAGCCCATCGTTTGTAATCTTGATGGGCTTCTCTTGAGCCGTTAACACTGGCACGAATCCGAGACCGATGATCGCCATGCCGATCATCACGACCGAAACCCGGCTGTTGTTCGAACGACTGCTCACAACAACTCCTCGATCACCGTACCGAGTGGAAGCAGTCCATTTGTCGTCAACGCTGTTGTGGTAATCCCCAACTGCCCCAGGATCGTGGCAAACAGATCCGCTGGAGTATAAGCCCGCGAAACGGGATATTCTGCCAGGCGGTCACTGGCACCAATCACGTGACCAGCCCGTAACCCTCCCCCGGCAATCAATGCGGAATAGCAATGTTCCCAATGGTCACGACCTGCCTTATTGTTGATTTTCGGTGTTCTTCCAAACTCACCTACGGCTACGACAACCGTTTCTGACAGGCGTCCACGTTCCTGCAGATCGTCCAGCAATGCGGCGAGAGCCTGATCGAGCATCCATGAATGCCGGTCCTGATATTGCTGGAAGTGTCTGTCATGCATATCCCAGCCTCCGTCGCCAGCGTCCTCCACAGGTTCGACATGGGAACTCCAATTAACTTGTACGAAGCGAGCCACGGCTTCAACCAGGCGTCGAGCCAGCAGGCAGCACTGTCCGAATCGAAAACGTCCAAACTTTCGACGTACGGACTCAGGTTCACGTTCGACATCAAACACATCGCGTGCCCCCGGCTTCGTCAGCAGCGAAAAGGCCTGCTGATAATTCTGATCCAACCGCTCGACATCTCTGGTTCGATCGAGTTTTCGGGCAAGCTGATTGACCGCATCCAACAGTTGCCCACGGGCATCGATTCCACTTGCCGACAATCCATCGATCAATTTCAAATCTGGAATCTGAATCCCTTTTTCAGGGTCGTAGTCGAGGCGAAACGGATCGTGCAAGGTGCCCAATCCGGCACCACCTTCCCCGCGAATTGGTCGCTTCCCCTGATGCAGATACCCACCCAGCGTCAGAAACCGCGGCATTGAGGGCGAAAAGCCCAAGACCTTTGAAACGATGGAACCGTGTGCTGGCTTCAAGGAGCCGGGAAGTACCTGTCCCCCCAGGCTGGCCGCACCAGCGATATCGCCTGTCAGCCCGATGGTCCCAGCAATCCCATGATCGTTCGAGGCTGCTTTCATCGAACGGATGATCGAATACATCTCTGCTCGACGTGCCGTGTGCGGCAGCAGCTCGCAGATATTCAGGCCAGGGACCGTGGTGGCGATCGGGCTGTACGGCCCGCGGTACTGAGCAGGTGCCTCTGGCTTCATGTCGAAGGAATCAAGATGGCTGGGTCCACCCCACAGCCAGAGCAGGATCACCGATTTCGCAGGAGTCTTCGCCGCCGTTTCAGTTCGCTCACCCGCTTCAAGACGCAGCAGATCGGCGAGACTGACTCCCGCAGCAGTGAGAGCGCCGGCACGCAAGAGCTCTCGTCGAGTCCACGTTCGACAACTGCGAGTCGATATCTGACCAATCCCCAGCATACACCCTGTCCCCCGACTGTGGTTATGCGAATATCTTGCGGAAACAGACTGGCTGACGCAACAGGGGTTCAGTATTCCAGCTGCTTTCACTGTTCCGCAACGACCGGTCACAACAGGTTGTCGACGGAAGCGAATCGACCCGGGCCGTCCGACTTGCGCGACTGTCTGGATCCCTGCCTGACCGCCTTCACCCAGGCTTCGTTGTGGCGATCCAGGTCAATCAACTTGTTCTCGATCGCGACGGGAACCATCCCCTCGGATCTTCCGGCTCGGTGTTCTCACGCCTGGTATGGAATTGTCTGGAACCGGCTTTTTGACAGAAAGTCGCCAAACGCGATTGACAATTCCCGTCCTCACGCCGATAATATATTGTACCAGATTGGTAATAATATCGTCGGTGCGATTTACTTATCCTTGCTGAGACGCTGACTGGAAATCCGGAGGCTGTCACAAAGCCTTTTGGAATATGAAGTAATGTCCAGCTTGTTTGCTGTTTCCAGTTTGGTAGTACCTGATCCAATGAAGCGGAATCCCCGGAATCTGAACATGTTACGTTGTTGTTGATACCCCCCAGGATTTACGTGCCGCGACGATTGATGCAGTCGTTTTCGGCCTGACGTCCAGCAAGCTCCAAATGGGTATCGGTTTTCACAACATAACAACCTTTCTGGCTGGCAGCAGTGCCAGTGAGAGGATCAAGGGATTCATCATGGTTGTGTCAGCAAGTCTTCAGCAGGTTCAACGTCGCATCTCTCTTGGCCATCGCGTGGCTCAGGAACTTCGTACAGCGAGTTATCAGCGATTTCAGCGAATAACAGTACGCGGGCTCCTCTGGGGTTTTGTCGAACTTGACGGGGTCGTTACCTCCTATTTTGTCAAATCGCTGGCACTGCAAATTGCTCGGCAAGTTCCCGGAGTGACGGACGTCGTGGATCGAATTCGAGTCGGACCGGTATCCGACGGATCATCGACTCGAATTCTCTATCGCATTGAATTGAAGGAACCGAATTGACTCGACGTCAGCTTCAATATGTTTGCCAGCTCTCTGCGATTCTCCTGCTGTTGGGGGGATCAGGTTGCGGGTCGTCGTCGACATCCACTTCATCGGATAAGAGCGATAGTGGAGTCACCGCGAATGGCAGCGCGGCGCCAGCCACTCGCGACGTGACGCTGATGAACGTTTCGTATGATGCAACGCGTGAATTGTGGAAAGCGCTGAATCCGGCGTTTATTGACAAGTACTTCGCCGTGACCGGAGTCCGGGTCACAATCAAGCAGTCGCACGGGGCCTCTGGCAGTCAGGCTCGTTCGATTATTGATGGACTCGAAGGAGATGTTGCCACACTTTCAATCTGGTCCGATACGGATTCTCTGCGCAAGAAGGGACTGATTCACGAAGGATGGGAATCTCAATTTCCCAATCGATCGCTGCCCTATACATCCACTGTCGTGTTTGTCACGCGTCAAGGAAATCCCAGGAACATCAGAGACTGGTCCGATCTGGTTCAAGAAGGCGTGTCCGTCATTACCCCAAACCCCAAGACATCGGGAAATGGCAAGTTAAGCTTTCTGGCCGCTTGGGGAAGTGTGATTGCTCGCGGTGGCTCGGAGGATGAAGCGCGAGAATTCGTGACGAAGCTTTACAGCCGAGTTCCCGTTCTGGACACCGGCGCACGGGGTTCGACGACCACGTTTGCTCAGAAGGGAATTGGAGACGTTCATCTGGCATTGGAAAGCGAAGCCAAGCTGGAGGTCCACGAAGCAAACGGTGTATTGCAGATTGTGTATCCGCCGCAAAGCATCCTGCACGAACCTCACGTGGCGCTTGTCGATCGCGTGGTCGATCAGCGCGGCACTCGGACTGTTGCGGAAGCGTACCTGAATTTCCTGTTCACTCCAGAGGGACAGGAGATCATCACGCGACATCATTTTCGTCCCACCAACCCGGATATTCTGAAGGCACATTCGAGTCAGTTCCCTACGATCAAGATGTTTCTGATCACAGATTTCGTTCCCGATTGGGATGTTGCCAACGCCAAGTTTTTTGCCGACGGTGCAATCTTCGACAGTATTTATTCGTCAGTCAGTCGTTGACGGGTATCGAGCTTCGAACGGCTCGAAGAGGGAGTATCAGTTGTGTCAGCGTCAAAAGTTGCCGGCTCGAATCCAGGTCTTCAGGACGTTCCGGCTCTTGACTGGGGCCTTGAGAATGCGATTTCCCAGTTGCGAAACCTTCGTGAAGCATCGCTGGCAGCTCGGCAGCGATTGGGAAGTCCCGTCACACTCCCCTCGCGCAAGGTCCTGGCAAGTATCATAGACCGAGTCAGCACGGCGTTGTTTCCCAACCGACTCGGCAATCGCAAGATGCGGCCAGAAAACATCGATAACTTTGTCGGCAACATTCTCGACGCCGCTTGCAGGGAACTCTACGAGCAATCCTTGTTAGAACTGGAATTCAACGAGGTTGATGCGGACGCTTTTGAACAGCAACGTTCATTGCGAGCGGAAGAAATCGTTCGCCGATTCGTTACGCGCCTGCCGCGCGTCCGAGAACTGCTCGAGACCGATCTGCAAGCAGTCTTCGCAGGAGATCCCGCAGCGACCAGCATCGATGAAGTCCTTGTCTGTTATCCAGGCATCTCGGCCTTGATCCACTACCGCCTTGGACATGAACTCCATCGTCTCGGGTTGCCCTTGATCGCCCGGATCATCTCGGAAATTGCGCATGGCCTGACAGGGATCGAAATCCATCCTGCGGCACAAATCTCAGAGGGTTGTTTTATTGATCATGGAAACGGAATTGCGATTGGTGAAACTGCTGTCATTGGCAAGCGAGTGCAGTTACATCGTGGTGTCACATTAACCGCACCACGTGCCACATCAAGCGTGAAGTCGGCAAGTGATCGGACAGTCAGACGGCATCCGCTGATCGAAGACGGCGTCGTGATTTATGCAGGAGCATCACTATTGGGACCAATCACGATCGGTCGCGATTCGGTCATCGGAAGCAATGTCTGGGTCGGACAAGATATTCCACCCAACAGCGTGATTTCTCAAGCAACGTTTGTACGTGACATCTTCCATGAGGGCGCGGGGATCTGAGAACAAACGCGGACTACGCCTCGTTTAGCAGCTATTTCATCACTGTTCCGCAACGACGGGTCGCAACAGGTTGTCAACGGGAGCGAAGTCGTCCGTCAGCATCTGTCCTTCGCCAAGAGTCAGAACTGCTGCCATCTGTCCTAGAAGTTTTCGTTGTGACTTGTCAGCAGGCGTTTCGAGGGCAGCGAACCAGTCGCCGTTCCAGTCACCCGTATCGGATAGTCCCTGCAGGTCCAGTGGCTTTCGGGAACAGACCATGACGAAGGTGTCGCGGCCGTTCCCCGGATGGTGACTGGTCGTGCTGAACAGATAGATGTTCGGAAAGACAGCGGCAGCAGTCTCGACATAGCGTCCCATGAATCGACCCGAACCGCCCGCCTGACGCGACTGTCTGGCTCCCTGCCTGACCGCCTTCACCCAAGCTTCGTTGTGGCGATCCAGGTCAATCAACTCGTTTTCAATCGCCACCGGGACGATCCCCCGGAAGCCAAGAGCATATTGCGATGTCTGGTCTGTCGACGAAAGGCGGCAGACTTCCACACATTCCCATGGAGCCTTTGCTGTGACCCAAGCTTCCAGTGGACCGTCTGAAGCTTGCAGGCTGGCGGGAATCGTGCCTTCGAACGGAAGAGGCGAACGAGTCTGTCGGGCCAGAGATTCGATCGCATCGGCCCATTCCACCGGGACTCGATTGGTTTTTGAAAAGATCACTCGCATCAGGCGATTCTGCATCTTCTCATCAATCGTCCGTGTGGCCCGTATCCGGAATTCACCCGTGGCATACGCCTTGATTTCCAGCGGTTCAAATCCTTTTCCCGCGGATTCATATCGGTCGAAAGGCATTGAGATGCTGGCCAGGGCGATGGGAAGAGGGCCCTTGTAGGTTACTTCGCCAACGCCAGCAGTCGTCCCCGGATAGTCCACTCGCGGATAGATTTCGATGATATTCGCCTGAAAGACGCCATCGTCCGATAGCAGATCGTGAATCTTCTGCAGGAATTCGCGAGTCGTCAGGTGGAAGGGAATGCTGAAGTCGTTGAATGCATCGCCGTAAACGAAGTCATACTTGACGGGCGTCTTTCCAGCGGCAACCAGCCGCTGGTTCTCACGCAGGCGATCGTCAACAAAATTGCGAGCATCACCAATCGAAGTCAGGATCCGCTGCTGTTCTGCCGGGGTGAGTCCCAGGGCCTTGATCGAAACGTCGTAGACAGCCTGGTCGAGTTCCGCCACTTCAATGCGCGGGCTGCCTGGAAACTCTTTCAGAAACCAGCGAGGAAAGATGAATCCCCCGCCACCCATGAACATGCCGGTCGCTCGCCGCGAATCGCCTCGAGCCTTTTGAACTTCGCTGTACCACGCTGCCGAAGGTGTCCCCTGGATCAGCCGATCCCGAATCTCGGCCGTGATGATGTCATAGGCGGTGACCACTTCCAGAGTTTTGTCATGGCGAATCGTCAGGTTCAACTCTTCCGGGATCGCAACCCCGTCGGGCATCTGCTCCAGAGGGCTCGCAGAAAATCCTCCCCACAGCGGGCTGTTCGTATCCTTATGCAGATCATTCACCGCTTTCCAGAATGGTGCGTCAGGGGCGAGCGTCAACAGAGTATCGAACACGGCCTGAGTCGGAAGCTCGACACGTAGCGTATCGCTTGCCGGGTCATAGGTCGTACCCGTCGGCAGGCGACTGGCACCGAAGGCCTCTTTCGGTAAAGACTTTGTCGAAAGCGTGACAGGTTGTGTCAGCAGCCGGGCCGTTCGCTTCGTGACTGCGGCATAAACCTGTTCATACTCGTAGTGCAATGCCGTGGGAACAGCCGGATCGTAATAGCTGTGAATCAGTTTATCGAGATGCAAATGTTTGACGGGATGTCCCTGATGTTCACCGTCGGTGACGACAATCGTCGAGTAGTTGCTTTCGTCGTAATAGGTCCCGATCTGGTCATTGCGCAGTTTCAAAACGAGGCCGAGTTCGTGGAAGCGAGTTCCCACTTCACCACCAAACGTGGCCCACGTTTCTCGAACTTCAGCCGCCCGGCCGCTCGATTGCGCGACGGTCATCACCAGTCCGACGGTTTCAGCAACGCTCGCCATCGCCTGTTGAGTGCACGTGGCGGCTACGATCGTCCAGCCCAGAAACTGTAACCAGCCGCACACGACGGCTGTCCGAAACAGCCGGGGTGACCCAGCAACAACTGCCGCGAGGATCCCCAGCGTCCCGGCAGTCAGGCCGATGATCGCCCGGCTTCCCCAGACGTCGATCAGATAGAACCCGGTAAGAAATGTCCCGATGATCGAGCCGAGTGCCCCCCAGGCGTAAACGTTTCCTACGGTTGTTCCAACGCGAGAACTCCGCGCCAGGGCCATGCTGGCAACAAGTGGAGAGATCGTTCCAAGGGCCAGTGAGGGGAGCAGGAACATCATCGAAACTACGGTCAACACCCATGTTGGCCAGTTCATCATGGCAGGACGTTGCAACGGAGCGATGACCTGATCCAGCCAAAGGACGCTGGCACACGAAACGCTGCCGAACAAGTACATCCAGGCGAGTGCTTTTTTCCGGTCAAACCGGTCCGCCATCCAGCCCCCCAGAAAATTCCCAAGCGTGATTCCGGCCAGCACAACACCGATGACAGATGTCCACGTGTAAAGAGATGAACCAACGGACTTCGCAATCAGTCGTGATGCGGTCAATTCGAGAGTCATGACACAGACACTGGTCAGGAACACCAGGCCGTTGTAACCCCACAGAGCCCAGTAGTCGGCCGACTTGGACTTTTTGACTCCCTTTTTCGGGATGGGCCGCGGAGTGACCACCAGTGGTGGTGCATTCGGATCTGGAATCATCGGTGACGGGGACGACAAGCGATAGGTATCGCCGTCGCTGTGTCGTGGTTCCTGTTCCGAGTTCAAGTTTTTCGAAGATTCCGGCTGGGTAGAATCTGGGGTATCGGTCGACATTGGACGTGTTCTCGGAAAGGGCCGTCAGGCTGATGATTCGATGTGCGTCGAGGCTGTACATTCTGCAATCTTCGAACAGGATTCGCCAGACGCCTGTTGAATCCGCCGTCCGTTCCACGTAGTTTACTAGTGAAGATGACGGTCTTTGCATCGCACCGTTCTTTCGAATTGTCGCTCATTTTCGGCCGGAAAGGCGGGCCGTTTCATGTCGGCACCTTCGCCGATTTCCAGATCCCGTTTCGCGGGAAACCTGCGCTTTATTGAAATTGATGTTGATCCATCGGTTCTGCCACGGCGATCGCGGTCGTGGAAACATGCGATTTCTGCCATCAGTATCAGCTTTTTTCTACATGCCGTGCTGCTGACAATCCTCGGCATGCTCGTGTTTTCTCTCCCTGAACGATTCCTGCTGGACTCCATCCTGTCGCTGACCACCGGGAAAGAAGACCCGTTGGGGGATGGGCTGGAAGTCGATCAGTCCGGAATGAACACACCGTCTGATGATGCCAGTCCGTCCGCGGACGAATTCATCGCGCCATTCGAGGCCGATTTGTCACTTTCCTCGTCCCTGGTAGAAGAATCGGATGAACCTCGATTGAGGCACGTGGACCGGACGTCGGTGACACCCGCTCAGCCGTCGGCAACCGCGACAAAATCGACGGCAACAACTCGACAAGTTCCTACCAAGGGAGCAAAAACTTCTGAGGAAGGAAAGCACGAAGATCACTTTACCGGACGTACTGTCGCCGGAAAGGCGGCGCTGATCAAACGGATGGGTGGAACTGATGCGAGCGAAGCGGCGGTTGCGCGAGGGTTGGTCTGGCTGAAGAATCATCAGTTGCCCAACGGCTCCTGGAACTTCGACCACAATCTTGCCTCGCCGCAATGCGACTGCACGATGCCGGGTCGACTCTCCAACAATCCGAATGGTGCCACCGCCATGGCACTGATGGCATTCCTGGGTGCAGGACAGACTCATCTGGATGGCCAGTATCAATCAGAAGTGCGACTCGGTCTTGATTTCCTTAAGTCGAACGGAACTCCGGCCCCCAAGGGAATCTGCTACTACGGCAACCTGACAGGTCCGCCGACGTTTTACACTCAAGGACTGGTGACGATCGCGTTAAGCGAGGCTTTCGCCATGACTCACGACATCAATCTGCGATCATCGGTCACAGGTGCCATCGATTTTCTTGCGGCAACACAACATCAAGGGGGCGGATGGCGCTATTTTCCAGGTCAGCCGGGTGACACGTCCGTTGTCGCCTGGGACCTGATGGCACTCAAGAGTGCTCAGTTCTCGCGGATTGCTGTCCCGCCGAGGGTCTTTCAAGGAGTCGATCGATTCCTGGGAAGTGTTGGTTCGGTGCGAGGTTCGCGATATGCCTACACACCGGAACGAAAGAATACCCCTACTCCATCGATGACCGCGGCGGGGCTTCTCTGCCGGATGTATCTCGACTGGTCTGAAACCAGTCCGGGCCTGCGAGCCGGAGTCCTATTCCTGGATGAACATGGCCCCGACCGGTTCGACATGTATTTCAATTACTACGCCACTCAGGTCATGCATCACTGGGGTGGTGAAGAATGGGAACGCTGGAATAACGTCATGCGGGACCATCTGATTCAAACGCAACTGCGTCAGGGTCACGCGACCGGAAGCTGGGACGTCGCTGATCGTCACGGCAATATGGGTGGCCGGTTGTACATGACGACACTGGCACTGCTGACGCTGGAGGTCTATTACCGCCACCTGCCTCTGTATCAGCGCGATCGAATCGAGATGCCGCTGCTGGAGAAGAAATAGCGGCACGCGTTACCGCACCGGCGGCAATCGTCCCCCCCGCTCGATGAACGACTTCGACAGCCCGGTTCCACGAATCGGCAGGATGACAGCATCGTTCATCATTCCGGAGTACGTAACGCCTTCACCCGCTCGCTTACCGGGAACGGGAATGATCCGGATGGCGACAGGCCGATGGTTCAACACCGCGAATGAGACTTGATCGGAAATGATCGCAGCGAGAGTCGCGACATCTGTATCGCCCGGCAGTGAAACCAGATCCAGACCGCCGGAACCGGCATTGGCTGCCATGCATAACTGATCGAAGGTCAGTTCCTTGGACTTGGTGGCAGCCGCCAGGCTGGAGTCCTCCAGAACTGACAGCATGATGCGCGAATAACCACCAGCAGCACACGATGCGAATGCGGCACCGGCTCGCACGGCGTTCAGGATCAACGTCAATGCTGTCGCCGTTCCAGGAGCCCCCACCTGCTCAATGCCAAGCAGCGTCAGCAGGGCCGCCACACTGTCGTCCGGGCGGCGGGTTGGAGCCAGCGAAACATCGACACTGCCAAAGTCGGCCCCCAAACGAGATGCAATTTCACGACCGACCAGTTCTGCCGTTCGTGTCGATTGAAAGACGGCGGTCTGAATCGCGGCCGCCAGCTCATGCAGTGGAGCTTTCGGATCCTGAGACAGTCGCTCGACGAGTGCGTGGCGGATCAGCGATGCAGCACCGATGCCGACGTGCACCACCAGATCTCCCCAGCCATCACCCAGGCAGGCGCCCGTCAGGTGCGGATGTCCCGTCGCGTTATTGGCCAGAATCACCAGTTTCGCTGCGGCATCGCCGTTTCGCTCGGAATCGGCTTGTGCGGTCTGTTTCAATGCGTCTGCCAGCAATGCAATGGCATCCATGTTGACGCCGCTCTCGGTTGTGCCGACATGCATTGCCGCGCGGACTCGAACCGTTTGCGACAGTGCGGCTGGCAGGCTGGCGATCATTTCGCGCGCACTGGAACTGATTCCATGTTGGACGTCAGCCGCAAATCCGCCAATACGGTCGACGCGAACTTGAGCTGCAGCCCCTTCCAGTGTCTTCGCGACATTCACCAGGTCGGAAGCCGCAAACCCCTGTGCAACACGATCGATGGGAGTCACCACGATCCGGCGCTGCATGATCGGGACGCCGAACAGCGAAGAAACTTCTCCACAGACGCTGGTTAACCGTTCGGCCTTGCTGATGATTCGCTGGTAAAGTCCCTCGCAAAGCGTATGCAGGCTGTGATTGTGACAGTCCGAAACGTTGATCCCGAGTGTAATCGTGCGGACATCGAGTGGCAGTTGCCGCAATTGCTGCAATGCCGAAAAGAAGCTGTCATTGTGGGCCATGGTGAGCCAATCTCTCGATGGATATGTGACTGAAGCGCATCAAAGCGATCAATAGGTCGGTGGAGGCGAAACCGTGTTGAATCCGACCGGCTCGGGATGAGCCAGTGCCGCCAGGACTCGACGATGCTGCAGGGCGATCGTGATCCCGTTGGGCCGGAATTCGTTATCGAGATCGTTCCGCAGCTTCAGAGCATCCACACCGGGGGGGACGGCCAGTTCCATGGACGCCAGGAACGAGTGATCTGATTCGCGACGCATTCCCTGCAGATCCAGCAGAATGATGTCGTCCTGAGCCAGTCGATGGGCGATGAACCTCAATACACCGGGACGATCCTGGCCTGCTGCGGTCAAAACATAACGTTGCCGCGGAATCGGTTCTTCGTCGAGTTCAAACGGAGGCTCATTTTCGGGGTTCTTTAATGCAACCTCGGCACCAAACGGTCGGCAGACGGCACGAATATGATCAACAATGATTTCGGGATCTCGCTCTTCAGGAAACTCCGCCGCCAGGATCATCGTGAAGAATTCCTGGATCACGGCCTGACTGACGTCGAGCATGTTTCCGCCGAGCTCATCCAACGCATTGGATAAAGCCGCCAGGATGCCAACTCGATTGGCCGCCAGGACAGTCATAATGTATCGCCGGGCCACGATGCCTCCTCTCGAACGGATATACGAACGCTCTCGCCTGCGTAAAGTACACGATTCGAGGGGGGAACGGGTAGGCTGGCGTCCAACTGAGCGGATTGATCATCAGTTGCGAAATTTCCAGTCCCGCGTCGGACGACCAACCTTAACTGTGATCCCAGGAACAGAGTCAATGCATTCCAGTCGGCTCAATGATCATCATCATGAACCTAATCATTTTTCGTCAGAAGAGCGGTGAAGAGGGAGAGGGCGGGTTTCATGGTTGAATGAGCCATTCAAGATTGAAGCGGGCGCAAGTAATCGAATCGCTGCGTTCGTAGAGGCAGAGCACGCTGCCATCGGGTAGAACCGAGAGGTCTGAATACGCACTTCGCCCGGTTTCGAGGGTCTTATTCACCGGCCACGTTTTTCCATCGTCACGGCTGAGTTTGATGCTGAGATTTTCGCGCTTACCGAAACCGCCGGGGATTTCCACGCCGTCCTTGTCGCGCGGGAGCGTGTGTGGGTTGGAAAACAGCAGCACGCCCGATGGATGCGCCATGATGCTCGCCATGCAGGTGGGCTCCCACAATTGGTCATGAAACTTTGGATCACTCCAGCCGGTAGCGCCGTCCGCGCTGATGGAGACCAGCTTGCGATTCATCTTCGATGAGCTCCGCGCGACGAGCATCACGCGCCCATCGGACAATGGAGCCAGCATGGTTTCATTGGGGCTTTTGAACTCGCCCGCATTGGGAAACGCTATGTCTCCTGCTTTCCAGGTCGCGCCGTGGTCATCGCTGAAAATCGTGCCTGCCGCCGATGGCGCGTGTGAGCCCGCCGCCCCATACGCCAGCCAGACGGGCACCACGAGCCGTCCGCCTTTCATTTGAATGCCGTGTCCCGGCCCTGTGGCGATAACCTTCCAATCATAATGCTTCCGAAACGGCTCAAAGCTCGCGGTGATGTCCACTGGAGTACTCCACGTCGCGCCGTCATCTGTGCTTCGCATGGAGAAACAGCGGGCATAATTCACGCAGTAGAGAAACTCGATTGCCCCGGTCTGCCCGTCCACGATGGCCACCGGATTATTCACCGTCTGCTCGCGGTCGCCGCCGGTCTTCGTATGTGGATTGCCTTCGATGCGCGTAGCGTTATGTGCGATGTGCTGCGAGGGGAACCACGTTTTGCCGCCATCAGTCGAGCGGCGCAAATGCACCTCGATCTCGCCCCAGTCATTGGCGTTATTTTTCCTTGCCTCGCAATAAGCCAGAACGGTGCCCTTGGTCGTGACCACGATGCCCGGAATGCGACAGCGAGCGATGCCATTGGACTTCGGTGGAAAGACTTCGGTCTTCTCAAGCAAGGGTTCGGCGGCGTGCAGAGCAGACAGCGGCGCGAGCAACAGGGCGACGAGGATGGTGAGTTTCATAGAGCGTGTTTCGATGTGTGCAGGTTATTTCGGAGAAGACTTGAGCCAGCGAAGTCGCCGACTACCCTTGTTTCCGGCGATCTCAGCGTCCGCCCAATGCCATTTCTTGTCCGCTTCGGCGATGGCGAAGGCGAAGGCGTCTAGCCTGCCGGGTTTGGCGGCCATCATGCCGCTGCAGATGCTGTCGAACTCGATGGCGATTTTGCTTCCTTCGATCTTAGCAGGAAGATTGCAGTCGGTGTTCTCATGAATGGCTTCAAGTGATGGTTATGGGAAATGGATCCGAGTCACGTTCACCGAAGTAGGGGCCAGCCGGATGGATGTCACAGCGGGGGACGCAGAACATAAGAATGAGGAGGATCGCGACCGTTTTTATTTCAAAAATCACAATGGCTCCAATTCGTCGATCTCAAAGTTGGTGAGATTCACCTCACCGCTTTCGGCGAGAACGCTGAATCCACCTTTTAAAAGCATGTCGCGAAAACCGACGTTAAAGAGCCAACGATCATTGACGTACACCTCGGAACGGTCACGGCGCACCATGATCCGAACCTTCATTTTTCCGGCAGTGCAAAGCGATTTGTTCGTGTAGCGGTCGTTCAGATTCATTTGGTAGGTATTGCCGCCGAAATGCAGGCTTGGCACGACTTGGACCAGTGAGAACTGTCCTTCCTTGGGATCTATCCTCAATCCGTACGTCGGAAACTTTTCCGAATTCGGCGGGCGGAGCGGAAGTGCGCTGCGCCATGTGATGGTGCAACTCGTCGCCCTGGCGGCATCGAGATCACAGGTGAGCATGAAGTCCGATGCGGTCAGGTTCTCGATATCGTGAATCTGGTATCGTTTGTCCGCGTCGGATTTCACCGTCAGCGCCGCGACCGAAAGGAGCTTGTCTTTTTTGAACACATCAAGGTCCGACCAATATCTCAGCGACAGCTCGTTTGACTCGTTGGCTTGAACCAGCTTTGGCGTGGACCAGCTCACTCCGGTGTAAGGCCCCCAATTCTGGCAATACATCAATCGTTGGCCGTTATGCGAGATGGTGCGACCAACGTAGTGATCAATCCGCCCCATACCGGTGCCCATCAGCAATGGGTTCTTCGGCACTGTGTAGGGGCCTTCTTTGCGGTCGGCCACGAGATACCAGGTGCCCGAGGCGTCTTCTCGCCCGGACGTGAAGTTTTTTCGGCTGCGGATGCTGGAGAAAACGATGTAGTGCTTCCCCGCAAGTTCGAACATGTCCGGGACCTCGAATTCGACAAATCCATTGTTGTCGCGGGTGTAGGGCTCGCTGACAAAATACGGATCGTGATATGTCCAGTGCTTCAGGTTTGGCGACGAGACATGCCCGACGCAAGGCATCTCCTTGTGTCGGGCACACAAACAGCCTTGCCAGAGCTTGGCCTGTGCGTCCCA
Organism: uncultured Schlesneria sp.; assembly: GCA_963977965.1. Classification (GTDB taxonomy): domain Bacteria; phylum Planctomycetota; class Planctomycetia; order Planctomycetales; family Planctomycetaceae; genus Schlesneria. Next base: position 4,464 of record CAXBSB010000045.1, on the reverse strand, counting down.
GTAAATCGAAAGGTCGCGCCAGTCACGAGCGTAAGGCGCTTTGCTCGGCAGTACCGGATCACCCAGTCGAGACCACGTCTTCAGGTCGTCACTGATGAGAAATCCGAGCGGCTCGGGATGTTTCGACCCATATGAGAGGTAGTATTTGCCGTCATGCTTGACCGTACTGCCAGTGAGGAGCATGCCCTTTTCGTCCCAATCGCCCGGCTTGGCGAGATTGCGGATCATCGGCAGTTGCGTCCAATGAATCAGGTCTTTTGAAACGGCGCGACCGATGCCGCCGTCCTTGGAGAGGTGAAACAGGTGATAGCTTTCACCGTCCTGCATCACCCAAGTGTCCCACATCCATTCGCCGTGTTGTGGGATATAGACAGTGCCAGCTTGGCTCGCTGTCGTCAGCAGCAATGCCCCGATCAACCCAAGAGCCGTCCGATTAAACAGCATCATGGCGATCCTTTCGTACTCGAGTCGACGTAGCGATCAACATATGGCTGGATGGCATCTGCCCAAATGCGGTAGCCGCTCTCGTTAGGATGCAAGTAATCACGCATGATCTCGGTGGAGATAGAACCGTCCGGCTGGAGAAACTTGTCGCCCAAATCCATAAAGATCACTCTCTTCCCATCGGCGAGAATCGAGAGCTTCTTGTTGATCGCTTTAATGCGGGCCCGGATTGGATGAGAGGCGAGCCGTTCGCGCGGAAATATTCCCTGGAGCAGGATGACGGCATCGGGACAAAGCTTCCGGTATTGGTCAACGTTGGCCTTGATACCCTCGGCGATCTCTTCGTCGGTATTGGCTCCAAGATTATTGGTACCGATCAGGAGTACGATCAGCTTCGGGTGAATGCCGTTCATCTGCCCGTTGGCTAGACGCCAAAGCAGGTGCTGGGTGGAGTCGCCTGGAATACCGAAATCGAAGGCTCCGAGCTTGGCATAGCGATCTTTCCAAATCTCCACGCCGGAGTTACCAGGCCCGGAGTAATTGGCAAACCAACTGGTGATCGAGTCGCCGTCAAAGACCAATTGAATCGCACTTGCTTTGTGTGACGCCTCGGCGTTCTTGCGCCTGACAGTATCAACCCAGTCAAGCTTCGGAAAAGGATAAGATGCCTGTTTCACCCCGGACGGAGGCGTCAGCGCCTCTGTTGTTGGGCTTTTGTCGGCTGCCAGAAAAGGTGCCATCGCCTTGCTTAGACCGGGTTGCGTCTGACTCGTGACGGGATTGGCAAGGGAATAGCGAGTACAAAGAATGACAAACCATCGCTCGGCGTGGACCTGAAGCCCGCGTGGGCCGAAATGCACGCCGTCGTGTCGATAATCCGTGTCGCCGACGAGGTCGTTCGTGTCCGGGCCGGGGTATGCGACTCCTTTGTCCCAAAGCGCCTGCTGTGCGCCCAGAATGTCCGCAATGCTCTTGCGATAGTCCTTGCCTGGTTTGGAAGGGATGTAGGAGTTACCAGCGACGAACCAATCCAACTTCCAGCCGAGCTGCTTTCGGCTGAACTCGATCATGGCCGTGGCATCGCGCTCGTAGTCCGCAGCGGGAGTGGGTTTCAGCGGGCTGGGATCGTCCGCATCAGCCTCACCCTGCACCCATAGCACAGCGCGAATGCCACCAGGACCGAACCATCTGGCTCGTTCCACTAATCGCTCGATCTGTCCCACACGGTGATTTGACTCTGGAAACGGCACCCATTCTTTGATGCGCGTGTAATTGGTCGTGGCCGAGCGAAAGCAAACGGGTGCGCGGGTCGTGCGCGACAGCATGTCGCCGAGGAGTGGCCATGGTGTGCCGCCTTCGCCGATGGCGTCGGGCATCGGGTCGGCTGCAGGCGTGAATTGCTTACCGTCAAAGTACACGCTGAGGTCCTCTGTTGACTTCTGCTTCGGTCGGCCGAAGTTGACAGAATTGGATTGCCCGGCGGTGACGAAGACATCGCCGACGCCTACGCGCTCGACCTTCGCTTCGCCAAACACCGCAGGGTCATCCGCTGCCTTCCTGAACCGGACCGAAAGCTGATACCAGCCGCCGGTCGCCAGCTTGAGCGTTCCTTTGAACTTTCCACTCTTGAACGGAGTCTTCGCCACTTCGGTCCAGGGAACGGCCTGTCCGCGCCGACCTGTTCCCGGCAGGTCCGCTCTTGCCTCGACGACAGTCGCAGCGTCGGGCACGGAGCCCGAGATGATGACTTCGGCAGATTCAGAACTGCTCCGCTGAAACACTTCTCGTTCGAGTGGACGATCCAACTGTACAGGTGCTTCATCGCTTCTAGTGGCTTTTTCGTCCTCTGCCATCGCCATTAAGGACATACACAAGAGAAGGATCAGCGAGAGTGTGGTCAGCTTTCTCATTCCGGTATTTTTCCCGTGGTCATTTCAGAGAATTGAAACTTGCTCCGCTATCACCGCAACTTCTGAGCATCGGATACATCCACGATAACGCGAATCTGGACCAACCCAGGCTCGGTCTCGTTCTCCACCTGCCAATCGAACTTGAGCGTCAGGCGGTCCTGACTTAGTGAGAGGCGGTCGCCTTTCTTGAGAGAGCGCCCTCCGCTGGGTGGATACACGAAACGCTTTTTACCAAGCAGTTCGTCAGTGGACGTGAGTTGATTCCCATCGGCGATGATGGCGATGATCGGGTTGTCAAAGCTCACTTCACCGACGAATCGCTTGACATCGGACATGGCGGCATTCGCTGCATTCGGTGGGTGATATTGGATGAGGTAGGTATTGACTCGCCGCTTCTCAGGTGCGATTGTCTCCCGGCGTCCGACGATCTCATCTGGGCCGTAGTCTCCCGGTTCGGTGATGCTTACGGTGAATTCGGTCCTCAGTTTGGTCGCAAATCGTTCCGGGAAAATCACGATGTGATCACCATCGGTGACGTCTGCCGGATTCAAATTGGGTTGCGGAGAAGCGAAGCGAATCTTGCCTCCCGTGTTCACGACGCCAAACAGGATCGGCCAACCGCGAAATGTGCGCGTGCTGAACTTCCGGGGCATGAGCGCCGCCGAGCCTGCGTTGACCGTGACCTCACTGCCTTCCTCAATGACTTTCTCCTCGCGACTGCCGAGCGACGTCACGGCGACACGGCCCTCGAAGACTGCCACATCCGTTGCACCGTTCGTGCCGACCGAAACGCCGAACGTCGTCCCGAGATCCACCACTTTCGCCCGCTCGGTATGCACCAGGAATCCACGGCCCTCCGGCGGGACATTCGCGGTGAGCTTTCCTGAATGAAGTCGAGTTTCGCCAGAGTTGAGGAGTTCCAGATCTGCCGGACCTTCCAGAGTCAATTGAACGTCCTTGGCGAAATGGAGCCTTACCACGCCTGCGGCGAGCTTCAGGTGTCCTTTCCCGACTCTCTCTCCGGAGGATGGCCTTCTATCACCTGACCATGTCGCGTCAGTCTCGTGCGCGACCGTGGCGAGCGATTCATCGCCCCGCGGTAAACTCCATATCACGAACCATCCCAACAAAATCACCGCAGCGATCGTCGTCACTCTTTTCGCCAAATACCAGCGTCGGCGAGGAATCGAGGGGCGTAGCGCAGAGAGTACGGGTTCAGACACATCATGCGAATTCTTGATGGGAAGAATGCACTGCATCACGTCATTCACCCGGCGATCCGCTTCTTCCAGCAGAGGAAGAGCACGTAGCGAGTTCTGCAGGCGGAGTTCATTCAGAAATCGCGCCTTCAATTCCGAATCCGCAGCGAAGGCGATCAACAACTCGCGCGATGCCTGGTCCTCAAGCGTCCCGTCCGCATAGCCCTCCAGCAGTTCGAGGAATCGTTCATCGTTCATGATGCTCCTCCCGCTTGAAGTGCCCTCTCCATACAGTCTCGCAATGTCTTCCGGACCCGATTCAAAGTCGTGGTTACCCAGCTCACTGTGTGCTGTTTCTGCTCTGCTATCTCCTTGCAACTCCGCTTGTTGAAATAGCGCAGTGTCACCAGATCCGCAGCTTCGCGCCCCAGCTTTCCTACGCAGCTGCGCAACACGGCCAATTCATCAGATTGAACATCTGACTCCTCCACCGTCACAGCCGAGGCAATCTCCAAGTCCAACTGCTGGCGATAGTTGGAAAGGTTATTCGCGTCCCGCCGCTGCTTTTCCAGTTCCGTAAGGATCAGATATTTGCACGTCACGCAGAGCCACACGCCAAAGTCCTCATCGGCCCGAAACTCCGCAAGCCGTTGATAGGCACGGATAAAGGTCAACTGCACCACTTCCTCAGCCAGGGTCCAATCTTTCACCCTGCGCAAGGCATACCCGAGCAGCATGTCCTGATACTCGCGCACGACTTCGCCATAGGCGTCAAGATCGCCGTCAACGATTCGCTGTTGAATGAATGGGTTCATGCAGTCCCTGAAGATCGCTTCGTCTGATCAATGAAGTAGGGGCGAGTATGCGATTTGTCACAAAGAACAGCGTGCGCCAGAACTGGACCAAGTCGT
>CAXBSB010000044.1:0-39070 GCA_963977965.1 uncultured Schlesneria sp. | reverse complement strand
GGGGTGAGTTGAGGCACTACACTGGGCTCGATAGGATCACGACGGAACTTCACCTTCAGAGAATCAGGAATCGACATGCTGCTCAACCGTAACGCGTATCTTATCCGTGAACGTGTTGCCATGCTGAAATTGACCGACCGCTACGACATTCTTGATCCCGAGACTGGTGAGGAACTTGGCTTTGCACGTGAAGAACTCACAGGGTTTGAGCAACTTTTGCGATTGTTCGCACACAAGCAAATGTTGCCGACAAAAGTTGTGATTCGAGAAAGTGAAGATGCAGACCCCGTCGTTGTCTTGCGTCGCGGCTTTACGTTTCTCTGGTCCAAAGTTTCCGTTTTTGACGAGAATGGCAAAGAGGTCGGGTTCTTTCGCAGCAAGGTCTTCTCGTGGGGAGGAGGCTTCACTGTCCACGATCCGGCTGGAACTCAGATCGCCGATGTATCGGGAGACTGGAAGGGCTGGAGTTTCACGATGACGGATCAGCGTGGCAACCAACTCGGCCAGGTCAACAAGCAATGGGCGGGTGCCATGAAAGAACTGTTCACTTCTGCAGACAACTACCTGATCACACTCGATGAGAGTGTTTCTTCGAACCCTGGCCTGGCGGCGCTCTTGCTGGCGGCAGGCCTGTCAATCGACATCGTTTTCAAGGAACCCGAGAATTGAAAAGTCGTTCAATCTTCAGTGCTGCTCTTCTGGTCTCGACCTTGCTATCTCTCAATGTCCTGGCCGACGACCCCAAGCCGTTTCCGGGACAAAAGTCCGACTACCGAGGTTTTGAGCGGTACGACTTTGTTGTCGATGGCCAGAAATGCCTGGTTGTTCTACCGAAAACCCCTGCTGAGGGTCGGCCGTGGATCTGGCGTGCCGAATTCTTTGACCATCGACCAGAGATTGATCTGGCTCTGGTCAACAAAGGGTTTCATCTGGTCTACATGAACGTCGGAAACACGTTTGGCTGCCCCATTGCCATGAAGCACTTTGACGCGTTCTACAAGGTCTTGACCGAAAATCACGGTCTTTCGAAAAAGCCGGTGCTGGAAGGACTGAGCCGCGGTGGCCTGTACGTTTACAACTGGGGTGCAGCTCATCCAGATCAGGTTGGCCTGATCCTGGGTGATAATCCTGTCTGTGATTTCAAGAGCTGGCCCGGTGGAAAAGGGAAGGGACCAGGAAGCAAAGGGGACTGGGAAAAGCTGATACGCGACTACGAGTTTCCAAACGAAGCCGCTGCATTGGCCTACGATAAAAACCCGATCGACAACCTCGCGCCGCTGGCCAAAGCCAAGGTCCCACTGCTGCATATCTGCGGTGATGCGGACGAGGTCGTACCTTATCCAGAAAACTCGGTCCTGATTAAGGATCGCTACGAAAAGCTCGGAGGCACAATTCACATCATCGTGAAGCCGGGACTGAAGCATCACCCGCACGGGCTGGATGACCCGGCGCCTGCGGTCGATTTCATTCTGAAACACCTGGTGGGGAAGTAATTGCCAATCCTTTTTTGGAGTTGGGCCGGCGCTCGAAGCGTGCTGGTGTCCACCCTACTCTGTGATGCGCTCATTTCTCGCCATAGTCGATACCGTTTGCGACGATTCGAACCGTGGGCTAGCGCCCAGCGGCTGATGGTGCGACTCGAAATCGAGGTGTTTCCAAACAAAACACTTTCAATGACATGTTTCCACAATCACCCCATCAGCCTGAACTCGCTAGCGTCCAGTTCAATCCGTCCTGAGTTCAGCCCTACTTTGAAAATGCCGTTGACTATGGCGGCAGTGCGTTGTTCTCGTGGGCCTTCAGCCCACAATCAGCCCATCCAACCGAGAGAACCAAGATCTGGGTGACATTGACTCCACCCCACTTTGAAAAAGTCGATTGCCATGGCTGGAAAGTAATTGCGGATTGAGAGACGTGGCGAGGTCGATTAGACTCAAAACGTCAATTTGCCCGCCACACTCACTCCTTCCGAGATTTCCCGTGTTCCACGCTTCGTATCACGGACGTCGCCCGACACCCGCGTTGCGGCTTCTGATGTTTGTTGCCGCGATGGCATTCGTTTCTGATGAAACGGCCCAGTCGGCACCTCCATCATTCGTCAACGATGTTGAACCGATTCTGACCCGGTTCGGCTGCAATCAGGGAGCTTGCCACGGCAAGGGAGCGGGACAGAATGGATTCCGCCTGTCACTTCGTGGATACGCTCCCGAACTGGATTACGGATGGATTCTTAAAGAACAGGAAGGACGTCGGGTCAGCCTCGTCGTTCCTGAGGACAGTCTGTTGCTACGCAAAGGACTCGGTCAGATCCCTCACGGCGGCGGCAAGGTCATTCAGCCTGGTTCACCCGCTCATCAAACGCTGGTCGCCTGGCTGCAGGCAGGTGCCCCGGGGCCGTCGAAAGATGATCCGACCATCACGGGCCTGAAGGTGGTCAACGCCGACGGAATCCCCGATTCGCAACCTCGCAAGATTGGCGAGTCCTGGCAACTTGCCGTCACTGCAACTTACTCAGACGGCTCAACTCGAGATGTCACCTGGCTGGCACAATTCGCTTCCAATGATGCAGGCCTGGTGGATGTTGACGCCTTCGGCAAAGTCAAGATCCTGCGAAATGGTGAAACGGCCGTGCGAGTTCACTTTCAGGGACAGGTCGCTGTCGTTGTCGTTTCGGTTCCATTCGACAGAGCCCTCCCGCAATTGGCGGCGCCTGCCAATTTCATTGATGAACATGTCTTTGCGAAACTGGCGGCCTTGCGCATTCCCGCTTCAGGGACGGCTTCGGATGAGATGTTCATTCGACGCATTTTTCTCGACACGATTGGCACTCTTCCGACAGAAGCTGAAGTGCGAGGCTTCGTGTCAGACAGTCGCACGGACAAACGGAGCCGTCTGATCGATGCTCTGCTGGAGCGCCCTGAGTTTGTTGATCTCTGGACGATGTTGCTGGCGGACCTGTTCCAGAATCGAAAAGAACGTGACCACGATGTTCGCGGCGTTAAGGGAGTTCGCGCGTTTCATCAGTGGCTTAGGTCGCAGGTCGCTTCCAATCGGCCCTGGAATGAACTGGTCCGCGCTGTCCTGACAACGTCGGGAAATACGGATGAACATCCGGAGATTGGCTACTATGTCGTCACCATTGGTGAATTCCGGCAGACTCAGCAATCAGACGTTGTGGCCAGCGTCGCTCAGGCGTTCCTGGGGACTCGAATTGGCTGTGCGAAATGTCACAATCATCCTCTCGAAAAGTACACTCAGGACGACTACTATCACTTTGCCGCGTTCTTTTCTCGAGTCGCATTTGATCGCAAGGCACCGCAGGCTGGCGCCACGGAACTGGTCCAATCGACCGAACATCAGCAGAATCAGGAACGCCATCTGGCCAATCTGAAGAAGCAATTGGTCGATAAGGAGAAGGAACCCGCTCCCGAAAAGGAAGAGGACCTCAAGAAGCGAGAGCAGCAACTGGCGGACCTGCGAAAGCAGATTGACGGTGTGACCTCAGAAATTGAAAAGATTCGGCGATCGCCCGTGATGGTGCAGCAGCCACGTACCAACGAACAGTTGAAGGCTCAACCGCTCGATCGTTCCGAGATCGTCATTGAACCCGGCCAGGATCCTCGTGTGGCTCTGGTCGACTGGATGACCACGGGCAAGAACGAGGCGTTCAATGGCAGTATTGTTAACCGGATCTGGCGGCACTATCTGGGTGTCGGTCTGGTCGAACCAGTTGACGATCTGCGAGCGAGCAATCCGCCATCGAATCCCGCCTTGTGGAAAGCCCTGAACGAGGACTTCGCCAGCCATCGGTTTGATCTGCGGCATCTGATGCGGACCATTCTGAATTCGAAGACGTATCAATTGAGTTCCGAAACCCACACCGAGAACGAAGCCGACACACGATTTTATTCGCACTATTATGCCCGCCGACTTCCTGCAGAATTGCTGCTGGATGCGTTGAGTCAGGTGACAGCGATACCCGACCAGTTTCCGGGCTATCCCGAAGGAGTTCGAGCTCAACAGCTTCCTGACCCCGGACTCGACTCCTACTTTCTCAGGCTGTTCGGACGTTCTGATCGCGTGACTGCCTGTGCCTGTGAACGACTGGGCGACGTGACCATGTCGCAGTTGCTGCACCTGCAGAATGGCGATACGATCACTCGCAAGATCGAAGCGGGCAACAGTTCACTCGCAGATCTACTGAAGTCGACTCCAGACAATGCCCTGGCGACAGAACGCTTGTTCCTGACGGTGCTGGCCCGAAAGCCAAACCAGACCGAACTCAATGCCGTGATGCTGCCATTGAACATGGGACAATCACGTGATGAGGTCTTCCGAGACCTGATGTGGGCACTACTGAATTCCAAAGAGTTCTCGTTCAACCATTAACAGCCGGGCCGAGTGGTCACGGGTCTGAGTCCCTCCACGTCTGGACTCTTTGCTGATTCAAGTCCTGGCAGCCCGTGGTAAAAGGGGTCAGACCCTTTGGAGAGCAGTCGATTTGACTTGGAAATCGTATACCCGGAGAGGGTCTGACCCCTTTTACCACGGGCTGCTAGCTAGGATCGAACAAGGAATGAGCGAATGAGTGGAGATCTCCAGGGACAAACCGGGATCGTCATCGGAGCCTCCAGCGGCATGGGACGAGCCGCTGCGATCGAGCTGGCCCGGGCGGGAATGCATGTCGTTGCGGCAGCCCGCCGTGCGGATCGGCTGGATGAACTGGCTCGACAGGCTGTCGAGCTAGGCTACTCTCTGGAAACAGTCGTGACCGACTGCACCAATCCTGAAAGCGTTCAGGCACTCGTGAACCAGTCTTTGCAGAAGACAGGCCGGATTGACCTGCTGGTCTATGCGACAGGCACCAACCTGCCCGAGCGATCGCTGGCTGTATTGACGGACGAGAGCTGGCATCAATTGATCAACACCAATTTGAACGGAGCATTCACCTGTACCAGGGCGGTCTTGCCATCGATGCGAGCTGCGGGGAACGGCCTGATCATTTATCTGTCGTCAGCGTGTGTGCAGATGCCTGACGTATCAGGAGTCGCCTATCAGGCGAGCAAGCATGGCCTCGTCGGCCTCGCCCATGGAACGCGAGTCGAAGAGAAGGGACGCGGAATCCGGACATCGGTCATTTTCCCCGGACTATGCGACACCGAGATTCTGACACGAAGACCGGCTCCAACCCCACGCGAAGTCCTCGACCTTTCTCTGGCCGCGGAAGATGTGGCTCAAGCGGTTGTGTTCCTCGCCCGACTTCCAGCGCGAGCCGTCGTACCCGAACTGCAGTTGCTGCCTGCTCGACTTTGATGTTGATAGGTCAACGGCGTGCTGTTCCTGCGGCCTGACGGCCCCGCGGACTAAATGTCCATCCAACCCGGCCCTCTTCGAAGTACTTGTGACGAGATCTGGCATTGATCGCTGTAATCAATGTCTTCAACTCCAGCGGAGTTGCGACTCAAAGCCCAAGGTTGCTCACGAAGCTACCCTGGCAGCAAACGGCTTCAGGTTTCGTTCTCGTGTGGAATAGTGCGACACGATCGTGCTATAGTGCCGCTCCACTAGGCTAGATTGAGTTGAAGTGAACGGGGCCAAAACTGATGGGATTAATTCACAGCATCACATCATGGATCGTTTGGGGTGTTGAATGGATTTCGATTGCCCTCATTGTCTGCATTTTGGCTGTTCCAATGTTGCCAGACTGGCTGTGGATTGTTGATGCAAAACGATGGGCATTGTCTGACGGGAAACTTCTTGGGGTCGTACTCGTGGGAGTTATTGGCATTTGCCGAGCAATAGCCAAATACATTGTTGAGCCGTGGAAATGGAAATGCATTAAAAACATCTTATCAAGTTTTCAGCGAGATGTGTTTTCAAAGTCGGATGGCGCGTCGGACCATCACAGGGTGACATTGTATCGGTTTCATAAAGTCTGCTGGCTTGCTGCATTGCGCGGATCTGATTCATGCAATCCGTGGGGTAAGGGGAATTACCTATGGTCTGGATGGCTCGTCCCTACAGTGAGGGCGGGGGCAGATTCTGCTGCAACCACAATTTTTCTCGCCCGCGATGCAGATAGGTTCGAGGGTGTCTGCGGGGCAGCCTTTTTCCAAAATCAGCCAGTTATTGAGAAAAAACTGACCGATCTCCCCAATATTGTCAAAGGCTCATCGGAGGAAGATATCAAGCAATACGCTGATGAAACCTGGGTAACCCCAGCATTGATTCAAAAGAGACTTTCTAGCGGTCGTCCGTGTGCTCGGTGGTTCCTTGCGCTACGCGTCGAGATACAATACAAGAAATGGGGCGTCCTCATGATCGACAGTCGCAGTGACAAAATGCCTCAAACAATGTACAAAGAAGTGTCGGCTCGGCTTGACCAAAACAAGGATGTAATTTCACACTTGCTCAAGGCATGACGATGCGAAAATGGCAGCACGTAAATACCGATCAACTGAACAATCCTCGAAAGTCATCGATTCGAGGGGTTGATGTGACGGTGTATTTCGGCCAAGACGATATGCCAGCCGGAGTCAGAGGAGGATTTAACCCTGAGAGAAACAGGTTCGTGATTGAGTTTGATTACCAAACGGAGCCAGAGCCACGAAAGGTCGTTCGGTATGATACGCATATTCGTCTCCATGTCGGTCGTTGGAGCAATCGAATATTCGAAATCGAAATAGACACCGTGGCGATGAACGTACAGGCGATTCGCCTGCTGCCGCAAGTGCAGAGCGTTTTGGACAAGCTGAAGAATCAACCCGAAAATGAATCTCGCATGTTCGGGTTGGATCGCATCGATAACTATGCGGCTGCATCTGGTGCGTTTGAGCAGGTGCTGCCTGCTCTTCAAGCAGAACTAGCTGGTGCGTGATCAATTACGGAATCCAAAACCGCAAGATCATTGCATCACTGCTCGGGCGTTCTTGGCCAGCTTTCTCTGATCAGAATTGCGTGGCTTGGTCATCATCGCACGCCATGAATCTCGACGTTTCTTCACTCTCGATTCCTGGCGTCCGGGACGATTTCCCACTCGACGACCAGCAACATCGCATCGTACATGGCATCGTTTTCTCCTGCTGCCATCATGGCGGGAGTGAACGATTCAACCGCCTGCATCGTTCCCTCGACTCTCAATTGACGTGGCAGCAGCCCCGTCCACTTGGCAGTTCCGCTGGTACGCGATTGTTAATAAATGGCTTCTGGGATGAATATGGTCGGGCTGGCGACGCGTGGGATACTTGCTGGCCTCATTTCCCGCGGAAAACAGACCAACTACTGCGGTTGCTTCGGCGTCAACGCACGGTTAATAAAATGATGCGTAATTCATCCGATCGCTGGGTGAGCCATGAACAAGACGTAACGGCGAATCTCAGCGCTGTCGCTTCCGTCTTCCTTTGGAAGTTGATCGATTGGCTGCAGCGGCTTCCGTCAACGCGGGATCGGGCGACGAAGCATTCGAATTGGGAGCGACCGTGACTGATTCGGTCGTCGTGGAAGGGCCCGACGTCGCCGTGGTACTCGGTGGCGACGCAACCTGGACTTCGCGTTCTTTGGAAAGTTCGTTCAGTTCGGCATTGAAGATCTGGATCAATGCGAACAGACAGGATGCGACGATCGGGCCAATGAAGATTCCCCACAATCCCATGACTTGTAGAGCACCAATCACGCTGATGAAGGCGATCAGCGGATGCAGGTCTGCTTCGCTTTCCAGGACGTACATCTTCACGATGTTGTCTAATGTCCCCACAACGATCAGGCCCCAGGCAGTCAGACCGATGGCGGCCCACCAGTGGCCCTGCAGTGCCAGTAGCGCGGCACACGGGCCCCAGACCATCCACGCTCCGGCCAGCGGGATCAAAGACGCCATCGATCCGATTGCCAGAAAGATTGCGAAATTGCCAAACCCGCAGACCTGCAAGGCAACGGCAGTTGCCAGTCCCTGTGCAAACGCTGCTGCAAACGTCGCCATGACAACGGCTCGAACAACCGCAGCAAACCGTTCGTGCAGCTTTCGTTGATGATCGATCGGCAGGGGAATCAGTTCCTCGGTCGCAGCCAGGATCGATGGACCGTCCGCCAGAAAGTAATACAGCGCCGTCAGGAACATCCCTGCGGCAATCGCCAGCGATACGAAGACCCCGACTGTGGACGATGCGATGGCGAACGTTGTTCCCGCCAGTTGAGTCGCCAGCGACTGCATATTCTTCGAGAACTCGACCTGCAGTTGATTCATTCGCTCGTCTGAAAGTCCTCCCGGAATCAGATGAGAAACCTTTTCCAGCGTCGGAATAAGGAATTGCTTCCAAAGAAGGTCCTGGGCTCGCGTCCAGTCACCTCCCAGATGATGATCGGCCAGGCTGTACAGATTGGTTGCCGCGATGAAAGTTCCGATGACGAGTGGCACGACGAAGATCGAGGTCACTGCGGCTGTCGTCAAACCCGCAGCCCATGCCGTTCGCCCTCCGGTCTTCTTGAGAAAGTACCGTTGCAGAGGCTGGCAGATGACACTGAGGACCGCCGCCAGGAACAGCGGCAGTAAGAACGGAGAAATGACTCGATAGAACATCCCTCCGAGAATCGCAATCAGAGCGAGCAATACGCCCAGCGATATCGTGCGACTCGTCGAGTTGTCCGAAATTGTCATCGAATAGGGTCCTCAACCGATACTGCGATCACTTCGCCGGGGCGACGTGTTCGGGAAAGTCCTTTTCGTACCGCTTCAGCAGTGCCGGAATGTCACTTTTGACAAAATAGATCTTGCCGCGAACAGGCTTCGTTTCTCCAGCCTTCAAGCCGCCGATTCGGAAATCCGAATGCACGCAATGGGCAACGCCCTGGAAGAGCTCCTGATACGGTTCAAACGCGGTCGCCATCACCATGGATTCATCGGCCGAGTAGCAGCCGATCAAACCGTTCGAAAGAACGATGTTACTTAAGGGTCGCGGATTGACGTCGTTGCGATCAACACCTCGACCTGCCCAGACCTGACCGGGAATGTATCGAGCCTTCATCGACCATTTTTCCAGAGGGATGACAGGGTCGCGACTGACATTTGTCACGCTGGCAGGCGGGGTGGCGACTTTGCCATCGATGACGAGCGGCATCCGCATCAAGTGCCCATCCACGAACACAAACGACTTTGAAACATATTGAACCCGGTCCAGGCCGGTGAACTCGCCCACTCGAATACAGGGTTGCGCCCAATCAGCCTGCGATGGCTTGTCGGTTGGATTGTGAGTGACGAGCTGGAAACTGATTTCGTCGTCGCCCGCGGTGATCGTATGTTGAACCGTCACCCCATCCTTGAGCAGGCACTTCAACCGGATGACCTTGCCAGCGGTTTCGCCACTAAGCAAAGGGAGTTGCTCAGTAGTATGTCCAATGACGGTCTGTCCCCAGTCCCGGTCTGTAGAACCGGCGCGACAATAGGCTTCCAGATAGAGGACCTTCATTTCGCGTCCGGGCAGCTTGTCGCCGCGGATCGTCAGGTAGTTCTTTTCCCAGGCGAGCGACAAGCCCAGTGGCTCGGCGGCACGTGCAGGATTCGAGGTGATGCCGAGGCAGCACAGCAACAGAAATGCGAGAAATCGTGTCGGCGTTCGCATGCAGTAATTCTCCTTGTTGGGGGCGCTTCCAAGTCAGGACGCATCAAGAGTGGCATGCTGATTTTCAGAACGCAAGCGGACCGTCGTGAGCTTAAAGAGCCGGACCTCTCATGCCGGACATTGTCGCAAGGTTGCCTGAAATAGGTCACAGCCAACTGTTTCAAGCACATTTACAGTGCGATTTGCAACAGTTTCCGGCCCCATCATTCGTTGCAAGGTGTTGTCGAAAATAGATTTGCGAACACGTGGCAAGCCGCGGCAAAGATCTCGAAGTCTCTGGCACGCAGGTTGCGATTGGTGATTTCTGCTCGCCCCACATTTCAATGAAAGATCATCCCCATTCGCTCCCCGGACGGCCACTTCGATGATTGCGACTGCCCCCCAAACACATACAGGAGCCCCCCGGCTGGGATTTGAACATCTCTTGCTGGGTGACTTACGTATGTTGCTGGATGAAAATCCGGGGCGAGAGAGAGATCGCTGGTTGCTGGCAACACTCGACATGCTGCTGGTTTTCAGGCCGCGAGCGTCACAGATTTATCTTCCTGTGATCCCACGCGAGCCCAATCTGGGGGTATCTGACATCCCGATCTCGTTCGAAAAACTGCAGCGGCTTCGAGATCGAGTGGCTCATCGAGCTCCGTTCGAGGCCCTCGCTCAGGAACTGTCGGTGGATCTTCGCGAGTATTTCGAGGGGATCGTTCCTCGAATTCGACCTGTGTTACTGGTCGGTTGAAGGTCGCCGTCTGAGGCTGCTCATCCAATGAAAAAAGCCGACACTCCCGGGCAGTGTCGGCTGAATTCGGCGTTGCTACAAATGGTGAATCTGCTGTTTTACAGACAGAACGGGAGTCGAGGCGGCGAGGCTCCCGCCGAGCCGCGATTGGGTATTACGCTTCCCGATCCGAAGACGGTTCGGCTGGAGCCTCACCCTCCCGCTTCGCTACGGCGGTGCCTTGGATCACGACGATTTGGTATTCGTCCCCCGTTGCGTGCGACCCGAACTAGCGACCGAAGAACATCTGTCGAATGGCGGCGTTCTTACGACGTTCCAATTCCATCAATCGTCCCAAGGGACCAGCGGCTGACTGGTTCGACACTGCCGGAGCGGCATTTGTGCGAACACGTCGATTCGAGGCATCACTGTCGCTCGTCGCCAGGATGACAATCGCCAACGCCACCAACGGTACCAATTTACGCATAATGTTCCCTTGTCTGAGTTCCTGACACCAACGTTCTCCAGACTGTCATCCGTATCACGGCGACCCAGCCTGGTCGAAATTGTTGTGCAACTCTCTCTACGGCAAAAACCGCCGTTTCGAGGTGTTGAGAAGAAATTTCGACTTCTGTCATCAGGCTTGTGAACGCTATTCGCGAGTTTGCTTTTCGATGGTCAGAGTTCGCGATCTGAAAATGGATTGTTCGTGAGTCTCCATTACTGACTGGTGCGAAGTTCGGGCAAGAAACTCCGATGAGGTGTAATTTCACCGTCGTCCAAGTGTCAGCAATTTCGCTCAATCCGTCATGATCGATACACAAGTCACACTCAATCTTGCGAGATTGCGACTGACGTCGCGCCCGGCTGTCGCGATGTCGTATATTTTGGCCAGCAAAGTCCGAGTACGGATCAGGGGAACGGTACGCCCAAGCGGGTACTGTTGTGTCTTGCTGAAATTGCGATCGTCATGAAGCTGGCTGGAGTCATTCGATGAGTGCGACTGTTGTCGATCCCGTGGAAACTCTTCCTGCTCCCACTGTGAAACAGGATGAATTTGCGGATCTGTACGACCAGTATGTCGGTGATGTCGATCTCCCCACCACGGAATGGCTGACGCGGCTTAAGCTGCAACGCCCGCGACGAAACACACGATGCCTGGGCGAATCGACGCGACTTCTGAAACGGACGACGGATGTTATCGTCGCCTCGATCATGCTCGTATTGCTGTCGCCAGTGATGTTGCTCGTGGCCATCGCAGTCCGACTGACGTCACGCGGTCCAATTATCTTCAAGCAGACTCGAGTCGGCCTGAACCTGCGCAATCCTAAACCAGATCGCCGCCACCGTGTCTCGGCCGACATGCCCGATGGAGTCGATCGTCGCGACCCGAATCGTGACCGAAGACGTGATCGCGGATACGGCAAGCCGTTTACGCTCTACAAATTCCGCACGATGAAAATCGACGCCGAAAAGAATGGGGCTCAATTCGCGGTGAAAGGCGACCCTCGCGTCACCTGCATTGGACGCTTCCTGCGAAAAACCCGTCTGGACGAATTGCCTCAGTTGTGGAACGTGCTGAAGGGAGAGATGACTCTGGTTGGTCCACGTCCCGAACGGCCGGAATTCATCGAAACTCTTTCGGCCGAAATCCCGAACTACATCAACAGACTGGGGCTGAAGCCTGGACTCACGGGACTTGCTCAAGTCATCAACGGCTACGACAACAACATTGAAAGCTTTCGCCGCAAGGTGAATCTCGACTTGCTCTACTTGCAGAACTGCTGCTTCTGGAACGATCTCAAGATCCTGGTGCGAACCATTCGGGTTGTGCTGACAGGAAGTGGTGCACTGTGATCGGGCGAGGCCTCGTTTGCGTCGTTCTGCTCTCACTCTGTGGCCAGCTATCGGCGGAAGATGACTTTCCGACGCTGATGATGCGGGCAACGGTCAAATTGAATCACGAGCTGTCCACCGCAACCGGGTTTGTCCTTCGCCAGTCACGACCCAATCAGGAATCGCGATCGATCGTGGTGACTGCAGCGCACGTCATTGAAAAAATGACGGGCAACGACGCGAAGCTGATGTATCGCGTTCGCGAAGCTGAAGGAACCTACAAGAAAGAGGCCATGCCTCTGGTGATTCGGCGCGATGGTCAACCCACCTGGGTCAAGCATCCGACGGAAGACGTCGCTTTGATGGTGATCACACCACCAGAGAAATCAGATATCCCCGAGCTTTCAACGGACCTGCTGGCAGACGATGACCGGCTGCGTCAGTCCAAGATTCACCCGGGCCAGATCGTGGTGTGCCTTGGCTATCCGCATCGTGTCGAAGCCAACGAAGCGGGCTTTCCGATCTTGCGAACGGGGTCGATTGGCAGCTTTCCTCTGGTTCCCGCGAAAGTGAACAAGACGTTTTTGTTGAGTGCCAACACGTTTGAAGGCGACAGCGGGGGCCCCATCTTCGTGACAGACTCGCACCGAAAGGCCGATGGATCCATCGAAGAGATACGGATGATCCTGGGCCTGATGCATGGCCAGCATTTTCTCGATGAAGACATGGTCATGATCTACGGCAGCACGAAGCTGCGCCATCGACTGGGATTGGGAATCGTTGTCCAGGCCGCTTTCATTCGCGAGACCTTGCAACAGATTCCGTGACCCACTGTAGGTCAGGCTGTGCCTGACTCTTTGATGAGAATGATGGAGCTAAATACATTCGTGTCAGGCACAGCCTGACCTACGCGCTGCGCTTCGGTTGCTCTGCTTACAGAAAAACGCCCTGCGTGGCAGGGCGTTTTGTAATTTGGCAACAATCAGCGTCATGCAGCCCGGCGGGCTGGTTGACGCAGTTCTCGGCAGATCTTGACCATCGAGTCGATCACGCGATCCTGGTCGGCGATTGGAAGCTCCGGGTAACTTGGCAGAGCCAGAATATCGCGAGAAGCCGCTTCGGCTTGTGGGAATTGTCCCTGCTGATATCCCAGATGCTTAAAGCACGTTTGCAAGTGCAATGGCTTCGGGTAGTAGACGGCACAGCCGATCTTGGCAGCCTTCAATTGCTGCATGACATGATCACGACGGCCATTCTCAACTCGAATGCAGTATTGATTGAATACGTGACGTCGTTCATGAGCAATCTTCGGCAGTGTGATCGCATCCAGGATTCCCGCCTGCTGGAACTGGCTTGCATAGCGTTCGGCATTTGCCTGTCGTGCAGCTGACCAGTTGTCGAGTTGCTTCAACTTGACTCGCAGAACAGCAGCCTGCAGAGAATCGAGTCGGCTGTTCATACCGAGGTCCAGGTGCTCGTACTGTCCGATGTCACCGTGAACTCGCAGACGGCGCAACTTTGGAACCAGATCGGGATCGTCTGTGGTCATCATGCCGCCGTCACCGGCGCCGCCAAGATTCTTGGTGGGGAAGAAGCTGAAGCAGCCTACTGTTCCCAGCACGCCAGCTCGTCGACCCTGGTATTCGGCACCAATGGCCTGGCAGGCATCTTCGACGATGTGCAGTTTGTATTTCTGGCTGAGACGCCACAGGGGTTCCATGTCGCAGCACTGTCCGAACAGATGGACAGGCATGATCGCCTTGGTGTGCGGAGTAATCGCATCTTCAACAGCGTCCACATCCAGATTGAATGTTTCGGGATCGATATCCACGAAGACTGGTGTGGCTCCTGCACGGCAGATGGAACTGGCCGTTGCGAAGAACGAGAACGGGGTGGTGATGACTTCGTCGCCTTCACCAATGTCCAGGGCCTGCAACGCAATGATCAGGGCGTCGGTACCTGAGTTACATCCCACGGCAAAACGCGAATCGCAATAGGTCGCGATCTCTTCTTCGAGACCGACGACTTCGTCACCGCCAATGAACTTCTGTTCGGCGAAGACCCGTTCGACAGCGGCCATCACTTCGGCAGACATTGACTGGAACTGTGGGACCAGATCAATGAAGGGGACGGGACGGTCCGAACCAGCATTCAGTGGGACGATGAACGTCATCTGCGATTCCTTTCGCATCCGAGCGTGGTAGAACTACTCAAGTTGTCAAACAGTCATTCACGTGCGACCTCTCTCGCCGTCTCAATCTGGATCGAGAACCATCGAGAAAAGGGAGCCAGCACTCGCCAAATCTGCCGGACATCCCGTCCGATAAACTCAGCAAATGATCCGCCTGCGACTCCATTCGTCGGCAAAATCGTTAAACTCACCCCAGTCATTCCGCAAACTTTTCCCAGAATCATTCCAATCAACCGGGAACGTTGCATCAACAATTGTGGAGGGGGAATCTAGGCAGGGGCGTCAGTTGTGTCAAGATGGCCATCTGCAAAGCGCAACTCATTTCTGGGTCAGAGGATTTGTAATCTTCGAAAGAATATGAGGGTCTGGTGCGAAACGCTCTCTGGAAAATCGCGAACAGTGAGGTGATGACTGTCTGAATCTGGATTCGAACCCAGATTTCTGAGCGAGCGAAACCGCTTCAAAAAATGGCTTCATGCCAATTTCGTTGAAGGTGGCAACCCGTTGGACATGCCCGGAAGTGTCCGATGGATTGATCGTTTCACTTGCGTCACCGGTTGCGCCGAGTGACACTCTCGTCTGCGGCCTGTTGCAGGACGAAAAACGTAACCAAACTGCTTCCATTTGTAGAATTCGAGACACCACAATGCGACGCAATACCGTCAAGGCGGCACTGAAAGCTGGTCAACCTCAAGTCGGGACATGGTTGTCCCTCGGCAATGTGTTTGCCGCTCGTTTGATGGCTCGCGTCGGGTTTAACTGGCTGACGGTCGATCTGGAACATTCTCCGATTGGCTGGGATAGCGCGGGGCAACTGTTTGGAGCGGTCGCAGACGCGGGCTGCATCTGCCTGGCTCGTGTTCCTCGAGGTGACCACGACTACATCAAGCGAGTTCTTGACGCCGGAGCCCACGGGATCGTTGTTCCGATGGTGAACACTGTCGAAGAAGCGAAAATCGCGATTGCAGCAGCCAAGTATCCACCGACGGGAAATCGTTCTGTGGGTGGCGGAATGCACGCCATGAATTTCGACGCGACGGCTGGTGATTACTACAAGTATGCCAACGACGAAGTCCTGGTCGTTCTGCAGACGGAATCCCCCGAAGGAGTCAAAAACGCAGAAGAAATCTACAGCCTGCCAGGCGTCGACGCAATTTTTGTTGGCCCCAACGATCTGACGGCTCAAATGCGGGGACCAGATGGGATCGACCCGACCCCTGCCGAACTGGAAGCCATGTTGCAGAAGATCCTCGCCACGGGAAAGAAGTGCGGCACCCCGGTCGGGATTCACGTGCAGACCATCGAAGCCTGCCAGAAGCGTATTGCCGAAGGCTGGCAGTTTATGGCACTCGGCAGCGAACTGCGCTTCATGGTGACCGAGGCCCAGAAAATGGTCCAGGGAATGAATCTGAAGCAAAGCGGTGACCTCGCTCGGTACTAGCGGGTCGGACTTCCCTGTCGCGTCGTAACATGGGTTAGACGCGGCAGTTTGATGCCCGCGGGATGCCACACTGAAACAGGATGCGCTCAAATCTTTAAAAACGGGTGACGACCATGTCAGCAACGATCTCGCCAAGGCCGCTGACTGAGGCGGGACGTTACCTGATTCTTGTGTGCGCATTTCTGGGATGGTTGTGTGCCGGAATACACATGTCCATTACGCAGCTTGTCGGACAGGCTGCCGCGACTGATCTGCTGGCACGGACAGGCGAGCTTGATCGCGATCGATTCCAAAGCCTGCGCAAACAACATCCCAAAATCTCTGTAGAGGAAAAGCAGTTTCTCGAGAGATCGAATGCACTGATTGGCCGGTGGTTTGCCTGGTACCAGTGTGCCTTCCTGTTTGGCGCGGCAACCGGTGGCCTGGTATTTGGTCGGCTTGGAGACCGCATCGGTCGAGCCAGGGCGATGGCCTTCAGCATTCTGACATATTCCGGCGTAACGGGGATCGCATACTTCGCCAGTTCTCCATCGCAGTTGCTTGTCTGCTGGTTTATTGCCTGCACTGGCGTAGGAGGAATGTGGCCGAACGGTGTCGCGCTGGTCTCCGAAGCCTGGTCTGGAATGTCACGCCCCGTGGTGGCCGGGCTGATAGGGACATCTGCGAATATCGGAATTTTCCTGTTCTCGTCCCTGGCGACTCAAATCAAGATCACTCCTGATGAATGGCGCTGGGTGATGCTTGCCGGATTTTCACCTGTGATTCTGGGAATCATTTCGCTATTGCTGGTTCCAGAGTCTCCTCGATGGCTGGCCTCGAAAACTGCCGGCACGGAAGGGAAATCGCCTGGCTCCTCGCATGCTGAGATCTTTCGTCCGCCACTGTTGAAAGTGACATTGGTGGGGATCTTGCTGGCCACGATCCCGATCATCGGAGGATGGAGTACTGCAAACTGGATGATTCCGTGGGCTGAAAATGCGGGAGCGGCGGCAGTCCCCCCGAACCCGTTCCTCAAGGCTCAGGTGAATCAGGCACGAGCCATGACGGGGATGATCGGAAGCCTGCTGGGGGGTTGGATCGCCAGTTGCGTCGGTCGTCGCCTGACGTATGCGATCATCAGTGCCATCTGCCTGTTCATTGCCCAGTACACGTTCTGGTTTGTTGTTCCAACAGAGTCGCAGTTTCTTTACTGGGTCGCGGGCCTGGGGTTTTTCAGCGGCATTTATTTTGGGTTCCTGCCGCTCTACCTGCCAGAATTGTTTCCAACCCGTGTCCGATCGACGGGTGCAGGTGTCAGCTTTAACTTTGGACGCATTGTCACCGCGCTGACGGTCTTCGCTGCCGGAATGCTCATGAACTACTTCAACGGCGACTATGCGCGTATCGGCCGAGTGACCAGCTTGTTCTATGTTCTTGGCATTGTGGCGACCTTGCTTGCACCCGACACCAGCAAGAACGAATTGAAAGACTGATCGTTTTGGTATGGTTTCCCGGGGTGTGATCTCGCAATCCCTGATTCCGATGATCCAGATCAACAAACGGAACGTTCTGCAGGCCGGAAACAGCCTCAAACAGAAACGGCGTTGTGTCACGATGGTGACTCAACGGACAGGTTCTTGACGTCTGAAACATCCAATAAAAGAATAGTTATCGCAATCAGTGACGTGAGATCGCTTTGATGCGGCGTGGCAGGACTGATTTTGCCGCGCGTGCGTGTCAAAAATCGAAAAGTGCATCCAATTTAAGTGTGGCGTCCCGCGAGCATCGTGCTGCAGCGTCAAATCCATGTTCCGACGCGACACGGACGTGCGACCGCACTGGAAGGATCATCCATGTGGCCTTGGGCCATCGCCTCCTTGCTGATGGTTTCGGTCTTAGGCGTGGCGGTGGTGCTGTTGCGGCACCGTCGGCATCGACGTCTTACTCTTGCAACGCTCGCGGCTGAACGGTCAACCAAGGTTGCTCAATTTCCTGTTTCGATCAGTACTGCAGCCTGTTGCAGTGATGTCGCGGCCGAATTCGCACGTGAGCACATTGTGCGAATCGATCGGTTTCTCCGCCCGGAATGTCTGCAACTTCTACGGGACGAGGCGGAATTTCACGTCGAACGAATGACACCCAGTTTCATCCCGACGCACAAGAAGGGACGAACTCTTTCCTATGAAATGATTCAGCGTTACGCCCCCGGATGTTTGAGCTTTTATCATTCGCCACAGGTTCAGGACTGGGTTTCGCAGATTGTCGGCCTTCCGTTGGTGCCGACGCCGGATGGGGATCAAAGTTCACTTTCGATTCTGTGTTATCGGGAGAAGGGAGATCACATCAACTGGCACTACGACCACAATTTCTACCGTGGCCGTCATTTCACTGTTCTACTTTCGCTCGCCAACGAAACTCGATCCGGTGGTCTTTCGCAAAGTCAGTTGATGCGAAAGCGGACGGATGGCGAAGAAGACATCATCGATACTTCGGCCAATTCGCTGGTGGTGTTTGAGGGGGCACGAGTCCTGCATCGGGCCAGTCCTACTGCTGAAGGAGATCTGAGGATCATGTTGAGCATGACCTACACCACGGACCCGCGCACCAATTGGCTCAAAGAATTTGCCCGGCGAATCAAAGATACGGCGTTTTACGGGATCAGAGCTCTCTGGGATTGAGTAGAATTCCGGTACTAACAGCGCGCGGGGCGCGACACTTAAGTTGGATGCGGGTATGGCAACTTCACGATTCTCTCGCTGGGATGGAACTCAACAGTTTACGCCGCAGTCGGCCGACAAACTGTTCGATGAACTTTCTCAATACCTGACTGAATATGGCGAAGAGGTTCTCGACTCCCTCAAGTCTTGGGAAGAGACGAATCCCGAAGTGCTCGACATGCTCATGAAGCAAGGGTATGTGGAACGCGACGAGTCTGGAAAATATCGGGTCACGCCCAAAGGAATGCGGCGCGTAGAAAACAAGGCACTGGAAGAGCTGTTTGACATTCGCCGCAAGGACCATTTCGGCAAGCACGAAACCGAAATGAGGGGTTCGGGTCAGACATTGCTCGATGAGACGAAGCCCTACCAGTATGGGGACCCCGTTTCCAATCTCAATCTGCACGAGACGCTGCGAAACGCCATCCAGCGACAAAGCGGCCGACCGCCCATTCGAATCTCGGAAGACGATCTTGTCATTCACGAGACCGAATATCAGACCAGTTGCGCCACGGTGGTGCTGCTGGATATGTCGGGAAGCATGAGCCGTTTTGGAAAATTCGGAGCTGCCAAGAAGGTTGCCATGGCTCTGCAATCACTCGTGCGTGGCAAGTATCAAGGCGACTTTCTGCAGACGATCGGCTTCTATTCGTTTGCCTCCACTCTCTCAGAACGCGAACTGCTGTACTCCGCACCCAAGGAAGTCAGCATCTACGATTCTCGAGTCCGTTTGCGAATCAGTCTGGACCAGCCACCGGCATTCGTCCCGCAACATTTCACGAATATCCATGTCGGATTGCAGATGGCCAGGCGGATCCTTAAGCGACAGTCCGCACAAAACCGCCAGATCATCATCATTACGGACGGAGAACCGACAGCTCATGTGGAAGGTCGAGATGTGATGCTGATCTATCCGCCTTGTGAGCAAACGGCGCAGGTGACGTTGGCCGAGGCACGTCGCTGCTCGGCCGAGGGAATCCACGTTTCCAGCTTCGCCTTGATCGAAGACTATTTCTATCTTGAACTCGTCAACTTTGTGCAGCGACTGGCACAAGTCACCAACGGTGTCGCGGCTTACTGCAACGCAACCGATCTGGGAAACATGGTCATCGACAGCTTCGTCGGGGGCCGTCGCAATCGCCGGGCGACGTAAGACAGTACTGGCCATTTTACGGGTGCCAATCGAGGTAACGCGAATGTCACTGCATTGCGTGCTTCTTCAAAGGGGCTTCACCGTTGATGGCAGGGTCTTACGCATGCTTGGAAATGACTCTTGCGGCATCCTTTTTCAGTAGCTCGTATTTCTTCGTGACTTCAGCACACTTGAGGTCCGATGCGGCGAGTCCGCATTTGGCGCGGCCGGCACCTTTCCCCGTGAACTCGAACCACTGCACACTGGCCCCAAATGGAAAGCGGGTGAATGGTCCCCACTGAGTTCCTTTGACGTCCGGCAGGCCGACTTCCAGTAACGCATATTCTTCCGTCGCCAGCATGCTCCAACTGAGTCGTAATCGCTGAAGTTTCTGAAGAGTCAAAGCTGGAAGCATCGCCGGAAAGATTGCTTTGCTGATGATCTGTCCGAACGCAAGAACTTCCAGATTGGGCAATCCACGCAGAAATTCAAAATCCGCAATCGGCTGTTTCCAGTCCAACGTGCCATCAATGGACAGGTATCGCAGGCTGTTGATACCGGAAAGCCCGCTGAAGTCTTTGACCCTTCGCAAATTCTCAAGATGCAGGGATTTCAGGTGAGTCAGCGAACGTAGGGGCGACAGGTCCTCGAACCCGGAGACATATTCCAGGACGACTTCTTCAAGATTCTGCAGCGAACGGATGAATTCGATGTCTTTGGGGCGGGCGTGAGTCAGACGCAGCCTTTTCAATCTCGGCAGGTCTGCAATCGCGAGAAGTTGTTCGGGGCTGGGTTCATGGAGCGTCAGTTCCTCAAGTTGAGGAAATGTGAAGACCTTTCTCCAGCAGTCATCCCCCGAACCGATCGTCGCAACCGTGATCTCTGTGCTTCCGTCGGGCACATCGGCGATCTGGTAGGCATAGCGTTCCCGGTTGGGGACAATCGTCCAGTAGTCTCCGTCACGATCCAGCAAATCGCCAAAGTGGTGCTTCATGAGATCTTCGTGTTACGAAGACAAACTGAACACTGTTGACCAAGTTCGTCAGTGCGAACATCCACAACCGCCACCGCCAGTGCCGCAGGAACCCCGCGAAGGTTCCGGCTGAACCAACCCTGTTGAGGAAACTGGCTGGACTTCGATGATACCTAATCCGGCCGCCGCTGCCTGAAAAGCCAGCTTCGTACTGTCGGGACCTCGGTCGCAAAGGACGTACAGAATCTGCTTCTGGTGATCGAGGGTCCATTCCAGATCGATCAATTCGAGATTCAATTCCCATTGCAGAATACGGGCACACCAGCCAGCGAATGCATCATCGCATTCCTGTGCCAATCGACGTGCCGTCTCCCGGTCTTCGTTGGTTGCGACACGGACAATTCGAAAGTCCGTTTCCTGATCAGCAGCCGTCGACGCAGGCTTCAGTCGCTCCAGAACAGATCCCATCTGCAAGCCACGATGAGTCTCCACGACGACAGATTCACCGCGCTGCGGTGTGATTCCATCCGTATCGACGAATCGAGCGACTTCGGGAACCGCTCCATATCGTATGAGGAAAACGGTGGGACTCACCTTGTTTTGCGGTGCCGGTTCCTGCAGGACAGTATCAATCATCTCTGGGCAGTCTGATTGGAGGATTCTGATTCAACACGCCATCAACAGCATTGTACTGAATTGGTATCACAGGACGTAATCAACGCTTACCGCTATCCACCTTACCGTCACGGATCCGGATCAGTGAATCACCGGGCTGAACGTGTTCCTGCTCGTGAGTCACCACAACAACCGTTGATTGATGTTCCCGGCAGAGCGTTCTTAGATCTGCCATGATGGCGGCGCCATTTTCGGTATCGAGTTCACCGGTCGGTTCATCGGCCAGGACCAGCTTTGGCTTCTTCAGCAGGGCTCGCGCGATGGCAACTCGCTGCTGCTCCCCGCCCGAAAGTTGATTCGGTCGGTGAGTCAACCGGTCCTTCAGACCAAGTCGACTCAACAGATCAACCGCCTCGCGGCGCTGTTCCGGAGTAACTCCTCGGGGAAGAAATGGAACCAGAGCATTATCCACAGCCGACAGGTTGGCCAGAAGATTGAAACTCTGAAAAATAAACCCAACCTCTTCCCGCCGAAAACGATCTCGCTCGCCAGAAGTCATTTTTCCTAAAGGTGTTCCGGAAACGGATATGACTCCACTGGTTGGTTCATCCAGGGCTCCCAGCAGGTACAGCAGCGTGCTTTTTCCGCTTCCCGATGGCCCCAGGATGAACGTGAAGGATCCCTGGGAAATCTGGCACGAAACACCCCGCAAGGCGTGAACTTCGAGCTGACCTCGCTTGTGAATCTTGATGACATCTTGAACGTCGATCATCCGGTTTCCGCCTGCAATCCGCTGGTACTGTGTGCCTGATCTCAAGATCCTGTCTGGCACCATGATAAATCCGTCTTGGTCATTTTTCCGCTTGACATTATCATCCCGACATCAGGGTCCGTCGACCAGTCTGATTCCACGGAAGGATGATTCTCATGTTTTCCCCCCGATTCTGCCGCAATTCCGGGTTGATTGCCCTTTCTGCCATGCTGCTTTGGGCGATGTCGTTTGGCATTGTCAGGTCTCAGGATACGAATTCCAAGGAAGTCCAGGACGCGAATGCCAAATTACAGGCAGTCGGAGGCCTGGGGGTTGGACATATTCAAAGCACCCTGGGATTGATCGGCGTCACGGCCGACGCATTCGCCAAGGACGTTTATACCGCAAAACAGGTGGAAGACCTGATGAATGGAACGATCAACGGGATCGACGCTGTCAAAAAGCTTCTGCGGCGGCTCCAGGAAACGGATCTTTCCGACGATGACGAAGAGTACATCGATCGAATGGTCAACGTTTACAACGCACTGCAGAAAGAAGCCAAAGCCCTGGTGACGTTTGCCAAGTCAAAGAAGCCTGCGGATGCTGAATTGTTTGACGCAGCCCGCAAGGCCGCTGTCACCAAGCTAGGCCAATTGACAGAGAACAGTGGCGGGCCAGAACCCAAAGTTGAATAAGGGTGATGCTGAAACTTCCGTCTCTTCGAAGCAAGCGTCATTGACTTGCCCGCTTGATCTCAACGATCACCTGTCCCCGGTTGTCGTGTAAAGAACTCCAGTCATCGTTGAGGCGCAGATACAGCGTTCCTGTCGCGGGGACACGAAATGTCGTGCCACGGCCGATCGCTTTCGTACGGAGCATCGATTCGCCCGAATCTCCGTCGGTCCTGATGCAGGCGATCAGTGTTCCCACCGGTCGACCGTCAGAATATCGAAAACTGATCCCTTGTGGCTCGCTGATCCAGGGGACCGGATTCTTCGCCAGTTCGAACCGGCCTGTCGCTGAAAGTTCATAGGATTCCCCCTCCTTGACCAGGACACCACTTGGCTGCCACCCCCGGTCTGCAAGAATCTCGCACTGATGCTGGGGGCGAGCCTGATTCAACTCGGTTCCCTGCTGGAACTCGATTGCCGCTCGTTCGGCGTCATATCCATACTGCAGGTTCTGTGCATACAGATCCCATTCCGTTACCAGATCACGCGAGTCCGCATCGAACATGCGATAGTACTGTGTCGCGAACGCATTGCGTTGCAAGTAGCCTCGCAGTTGTCGAAATCGTTCTCGATAACGCGGATGGGTATCCAGGAACAGCGTCAAACTCCATGCCCACGCATAGTGTTCCGTCTTGAGAAACTCAACCGGTTTCAGATTCAGGATGGAGTCGATTGTTCGCTTGCGCCCGGCTGAACATTCCGTCCGAATGATCGTAATTCGGCCTGCCCCGGCGAATTCTTCAGGTGAAGTCGGCATCACGCAGAAGGTAACTTTTCCATCATTCGCAAGGCGATGAGTTCCGAAGTACTCAGCCATCCCTTCCATGTACCAGACCGGCGCTTCGACATCAGGCATCACGGTCATAAAGCAGTGAGTTGCCTCATGGATCAGCAGGTGCCGACGGTAGTAGTCGTACTTCTGCTCACGCATCCAGAATTCGTTTCGTCGATGCCGTCCATGATCAAACGGCGGCAGATCGCCAGGAATCAATCCCGCTTCACGAAAGGTCGCTTCGTCTTTGATCAGATAACCCGTCATCTGATATTCAGACCTCGCTCGATCCGGGGGGATCGGTCCGAAATAGTCGGACAAAGCGATGTACGCCTGATCGATGACGGGCGGAAGCGTCGCTGCCACTTGAGGATCGATGTCGGTGTACAGAATCAGCCGTTTCGAGTCATAACGGCGAATTCCCAATCGCTCCAGCGCTTTGTCATCATGTTTTGGCCGTTCATCGGCAGGTCGAAAAACCTGTTGTGGTGCGGTGGATGAATCGGAAACTGGCGGATTCGGAGTTTCACGGACCGTGGAATCAGCCACTTTCGCATCTGCTGTTTCACTGGTCTCTGGACTGTGCTTTTCAGTCACTGGTGATACCGCTGGTTTCTCCCTGGAAGGTGGCTTACTGTCTACCGAAGGGGCCTGTGGTTTGGGTTTGGACTGTCCTCCACAGCCTGATGCGACCAGCACGGACAAGGCCAGCAGGAACCATCGGATTGTCACCCAACTCTGCACGGGGCACCTCATTCGTGCACGTTCTTTCATCTGCCAGACCGTACACACTAACCGGCTGCCTTCGCCAATTCCATCAGATACTGGCCATAGCTGTTGTTTCGCATCGGTTCAGCGAGCTTGCCGAGTTGATCAGCGGTGATGTAACCCAACCGCCAGGCGATCTCTTCAGGGCATGCCACTTTCAAACCTTGTCGGGCTTCCAGAACACTGACGAATGTTGAAGCTTCCAGCAGCGACTGATGAGTCCCCGTATCGAGCCAGGCCGTACCTCGACCGAAGATCTCCACTTCCAATGTCCCTCGCCGCAGATATTCGCGGTTGACGTCGGTGATTTCGAGTTCTCCGCGGGGTGATGGCTTCAGGGACCGGGCAATGGCTGGGGCTTCACTGTCATAGAAATAAAGGCCGGTCACCGCGTAGTTCGAGCGAGCAACCTTGGGCTTTTCTTCGATCTCCTTGGCCTTTCCTTCGTCATCCAGGACGACCACACCGTACCGTTCAGGGTCACGGACATGATATGCAAACACTGTCGCACCACTCGTCCGGGCGCTGACGGCCTGCAACGACTGAGCCATGTTGTGACCGTAGAAAATGTTGTCACCCAGGATCAGGCAGGAAGGGGCTCCGTTGAGAAATGGATCGGCGATGATCAAGGCCTGAGCAATCCCACGGGGTTCAGGCTGTTCGGCGTACTCGAATTTCAGCCCCCAGTCACTGCCATCGCCCAGCAATCGCTGATACGACGGAAGATCGGTCGGCGTACTGATCACCAGAATTTCACGCATTCCTGCGAGCATCATGGTCGAAAGAGGGTAATAGACCATCGGCTTGTCATAGACAGGCATCAACTGCTTGCTGACAACTTTTGTCGAAGGATGCAGACGCGTACCGGATCCTCCAGCCAGGATGATCCCTTTTCGTAATGCTTCGCTAGCGTTCTGATTCACCACGGTCACCTTAACCAAACGATGTTCCCGACATCACCAGTCCAATTCGGCCGGTCAGTCCCTCGGAAGAGTCAACGCATGGTATCGCAGCGGTGTATTACGGTCGATATCGCGAGCCATGTCGATGGAAGATTGGCTTTTGCAGAATTCGAAAAGGTTACGTCGATGCATAGCAATTCTTTTCCTAGCCCGCTCTAACGAATTGCGAACCCATCTGCAGATTGGTTACGCTATTGAGCGTACCTGATGGCGGGAGTCGGCATGTCTTTCATTCCACCAGTTCACTGGGCCAAGTCGCTGCGGATCATTGAACTTTTTCAGGAAGTTCGATGCGCTGGGATGGAATTTGTTTTTCCGCCCGCCTGCCTGATATGTCGTTCCGAGATGCCACATCGAATCGTCAGGACGGCGGGAAGTACGCTTTGTGATGATTGCCTGGGTGAACTGAATACTGGCCGCGGAAATGCGTGCCGCCGTTGCGGTGCTCCGGTCGGGCCGTTTACGGTCGCAACGGATCATTGCATCCTCTGTCATCGCGAGAATTACGCCTTCGATGGCGTCATCCGCATGGGACTTTACCGGGACCGTTTACGCGTCGCATGTCTGATGGCGAAGAACCCTGCGGGATCGCTGATGTCACGGACTCTGGCGGACCTGCTCGTTGATTCTCAGTACGGCCTGCTTTCGGAACGAGCCTTTCATGCGATTGTTCCCGTTCCTGAGCATTGGCTGAAACGCATGATTCGGCCACATTATGCAGCCGAAGCCATGGCTCGCCAGATTTCCGACCGGTTGAAGGTCAGGCTGGCGACGGGTATCCTCGCCAAAGCCCGCTGGACTCCGAAGCAGGCGAAAAGTCCGCCGGTCCAGCGCCGGCAACAGCAGAAGGATGCATTCCACGTTGTGGGTGCTGGAGTGCAGGGGCAATCGATCCTGCTTGTCGACGACATTCTGACTACCGGTGCGACGGCGGATGCCGCTGCACGAGTGCTCAAACGAGCCGGTGCCAGTCGTGTCGTCGTGGCCGTGGTGGCTGTCAGTCCGCCGCGTGCTTGACCCATAGCGCAGTACGTCGTGCTTGACCGCAATCCGGTTTCACGACAGGAGATTATTTCAGGTGTCAGTGTTGCAAACTATTCGGATCGCCACCCGAGCCAGTAATCTGGCATTGTGGCAAGCGAACCATGTCGCCGACCTGCTTCGCCGGGCTGCTCCCTCGGTCACAGTCGAACTGGTCCACGTCTCCACCGCAGGTGACCGTATTCAGACCGAGCGATTGCGAGACATGGGTAGCCTCGGGGTGTTCACTCGCGAAGTCCAATCCGCCGTACTTGATGGTCGTGCGGATCTGGCGGTCCATAGCCTGAAAGACCTGCCTACCGAGTCGGTCGAAGGTCTCTTCCTGGGGGCCACGCCTGCTCGCGGCAAAACTCCTGATGCTCTCGT
Organism: uncultured Schlesneria sp.; assembly: GCA_963977965.1. Classification (GTDB taxonomy): domain Bacteria; phylum Planctomycetota; class Planctomycetia; order Planctomycetales; family Planctomycetaceae; genus Schlesneria. Next base: position 12,469 of record CAXBSB010000044.1, on the reverse strand, counting down.
CCTTCCCAATGGTTTTACAGGCGAAGCCAGTATCGCGGCTCTCGCTCCTGGAGCACGCGTCGGAACAGGAAGTCCGCGTCGACAGGCTCAATTGCGATTCTTGAGGAACGATCTGGTCCTAAGTGAAGTGCGAGGCAATGTTGAGACCCGCCTTCGAAAACTTGACGAAGGGGAATACGATGCCCTTGTTCTGGCAACAGCAGGACTGACTCGACTGGATCTGGGGCACCGGATTTCTTGTGAACTCGCTCCGCCGCTGATGTTTCCTGCCGTCAGCCAGGGGGCCGTCGGAGTGGAATGTCGCATTGACGACGAACGGGTCCGGCAGGCCCTGTCATTAATCTCTGATCCCGCAACCATGGCGGCAGCGACGGCAGAGAGAAGCCTGCTCAGTACCCTGCGGGCAGGATGTCATGCACCGCTGGGAGTCGCGACCACGGCTGAAGGTGATTCACTGAAATTAGAAGCCGTAATCCTGACGCTCGATGGTGCTCAACGATGGACCGCCTCAGCAACGGCTCCAGCGACGGAAGCTGCGGAACTGGGGCGCCAGGTCGCAAAACTTCTGCTGGATCAAGGGGCCGCACTTTGACCGAACTACGAGAGTCACGTCGCCAGTTCATCCAGACGGCAGGTGCCGTTGGAACCGTCGCGGCTTTCGGATCGGCTGAAAAAGCGATTGCCGAGTCGCATTCGCAAGACTCCAGGACCTTGCAGACTGACGTTCTGGTCTGCGGCGGGGGTTGTGCTGGGACGGCTGCGGCCCTGTTTGCTGCAAGACGAGGGGCGCGGACACTACTTGTCGAAAAAGCACCGTTTGCTGGTGGGATCATTACCTGTGTGGGGCTGCCGTATTTCGATGGAATCGCCAACATCCGTGATAATCGAATCGTTGTCCGCGGGATCGCCCTCGAATTGCTGTCGAAATCCGGAGTCTGTGCTCCCGATGCAAAAACCGTCGCGAAACATAATCCGACGATTCCCAATACGTTTGAATTCAAGCTGCTGCTTGATCGACTGCTGATGGAGCAGAAGCAGTCATTGAGCGTCCTGTTCAATTCGTTCATTTGTGGAGTGGAAACTTCGGGAGAACGAATTACGGCGGTGAAGGTCGCAAACAAGGATGGCCTGGTCACGGTGCGGCCGAAAGTTGTCATTGATTGCACTGGCGATGCCGACGTTGCAGCTTGGGCCGGGGCTCCGTTCGAGCAGAATGCCGAAGTCCAGCCGTTGACCCTGCACTTTCGTGTGGGTGGAGTCAAGAAGCATCCGGCGATCACTCAAAACTGTCGGGCAGCACTCGCAGCGGCACAGCAGCGAGGTGAACTTCCCCACTATTATGGCCCTGGTGTCATGTTCCTGTTCGGCGAGAACGAAGTCTACATTCACGGCGTCCGCGTTCCAGCCGACCCGACCAATGCTGCCGACCTGAGTCGTGCAGAAATGCAGGGACGTGCCGATGCTCATGCGATGTTCCGTGCCTGGAAACAGGATGTCCCGGGATTCGAACAGGCCTATTTTCTGGAAGCATATCCCTGGATCGGAGTCAGGGAATCGCGACGCCTGATCGGGATGCATGTTCTCAGTGAAGAAGACCTGATGTCCAGCCGTCGTTTCGACGATGCCATCGCCACGGGATGCTGGTACCTCGATCTTCATCCCAACAAGACAACTGTCGGCAGTGCCAATGATTTTAAACCCGAAAAGGTGCAGCCGAATCCCTACGACATCCCGTACCGCTCACTGCTGACGCAAAAGGTTCAGAACCTGCTGGTGGCAGGTCGGTGTCATTCGGCCACTCGCGGAGCCCACGCTTCCACACGCGTCACCGTCACGGCGATGGCGATGGGTGAAGCCGCTGGGGCGGCGGCCGCAATGTCAGTCTTCGAGAAGCGATCACCGCTGGAACTGAATGGAGTCAAAGTTCGCGAAACATTGTCCGCTCAGAACGCTGGTCCGTTCACGGATTGAGCGTATCCGCTGATGGTACCACTCGGACAAGCCCCGTCTGCGGGTCACTTCGACATCTTCATCGCACCCAGATCACTGGCTCCGGCGTATTGATCGCGGATCGAGTCGATCTTGGAGAGAAAGCGATCGAGGTCATCAGACTCGCGCTGGAAATCATGACACTGCTGTTCAATCGTCGGGAACAATCCTGCTCCGACTTTGACAGATGCCAGTTCCCGCGCCAGCTTCTGGACACGCCGAGTCAGCCCGCTGCGCAGTCTGGCCGTGAACGACATCACGAACATCGCAGCCCACAACACCAGAAACAACGCTGCCGGGATATAAAAGTTCGTATCGAGATGCGGTTTGCCCAGCCAGAACGAGTCATAAAAAAAGTTGCGGCCAGTCCGATACAGCAGGAACAGCGGCAGAATCGCAAACGCCACTTCGTATCGAAAACGAGTGAACCAGTGTGAATGCAGTCGGGCCGTTTCCAGGATCAACTCATCGATCCGTTGAGCGGCATCTGTCAGGAATTCGTCCTGAACCGATGCCGCCGCCTGACGAACATGATCGAAGCTCTGTTCAACAACCATCGGTCGGGCGAGATGTGCAGCATGGGCATGCCCAGCGATGACCAGTTGGGCTTCTCGCAGTTCGGCATCGTTCAACCCCAGTGTGGCCATTCCTTCCAGCCGGCGATCTGCTTCACTTGCCTGCGAGCGAGAGGTCAGCCAGCGTGATCCCTGAACGAGACCCACCAATGCCATCTGAGCCGTTGATTTCGCTCGCATCAATGTGAATGAAGCCAGCAACGATGCCTGACTGTGCCAGATCCGCAGGACCGATGCGAACGGGCTGTAGCCCCAGAGCAACGTGATCTGACCCAGCAAACGCTGCTCCCACAATCCACGACTGACCAGCAGTTCGTCCTGCAGTCGCGATGACATTCGATCGAGCACACGTTGTCGTTGCTGTTGCAGTGAGTGCTCCAGTTGAGTCACGGCGGCAGCATTCTCAGACACGCTGTCCCGTGCCCGCTGGACCACTTCGTGCACCAGACCCAGCAAGTTCGCGCGACGAATTCGTACTCGCTGAGCCGCAGAGAGCTCGCGGAACAGCAGATCGATCAGCCTGCCGAATTCACCCGTTGGTCGAATTCCAGACTGTTGCTCCTGCATCGCCCGCTTGGAATCCACAAAGAACAATTCCGCGACGGAATACTTCACGACCAACTGCTTGCGCCAGTCGTCGCGGATATCTTCGTCCAGGTCCGCATGCGTCTGCACAAACACCAGCCGGCATCCACCCGCCGCCTGCAGCAGTTCATCGGTGACACGAGCCGATCGATACTTCTGCTGGGTCGAGATATAGAGCAGCACATCGCAATACGGCAGGAGTCGATGAAGGCGTGCCAGATTACTTTCTGCTGTCTCGGTTTCGCTGGTGTCAGGGTCTGGGCAATCAATCAGCACAATGTCGCGCAGGAGAGGAATGTCACGTGTGACGACACGCAATTCATCCAGAGGAAGCCCATATTCGGCCAGATCTGTCTGAGGATGCGCCAGGACAATCGGATGAATGGTCGTGGGACGTTGTCGTCCCGCAGCCGAGACATCTTCCCCCACCAGTGCATTCACCAGCGAACTCTTGCCGACACCGGTTCCACCAAACGTTGCGACAACCAGCGGCGCTTCAACTCGGGCTCGCATTGGTTCCATACGCTTCAGCAGCCTGTGCACCAGCGACTTGCCATGCTGAACGGTTTCCCAGACCGACGGAGCCTGCGACCAGGCCGACAACTGAGCAACCAGTTCGTCGATGTGGGTGAGTAACTCCAACTGAGCCAGTTCGGTTGTCATGTCATACGTCCTCTGACTCAATCAAGCGGCGTTTCAGTTGTTGTAGGATATCGGTTGTTTCCTGAAAGGACTCCGACTTTACAACCGTTGCACCCTCTTCCAGGTCCGTCAGCAACTCGCCGAGTAACTGCTGTCGCAACTGATTCAGAAGCCACGCTTCTCGACGCTGCTTGAACTTTTCATGCAACCGCAACAGGGATGCCTTGGCCTGTCCGACAATCCCGGTCGATGCGTCCACGGCGACTTCACCCGCCACCGTTGTTGCCGCCGCGGCGGAGGCATCGACCGCCAGATGAGTCAGCGTTTGAGTTGCTGCATCCATCAGGAAATGCTCAGCTCCAATTCCACCACCCAGGGCGAACCCGACTGTCAGAACCGGACGGAATACGGCGGTCGCTCCATCAACTTTTCTCAGGACTTCGAACAGTGGCTGCCGTTCCTGGCGTAACCATTCCATTTCTGTTTGAACCAGATCGCGGACCAGGGCCGGGATATCTTCGCGGTCATGAGCCTGGCGCAAACGGGCAAGGACCGCTTCGCACGACGTTCCCGAAAGGAGCCGGTTGAGACGATCGGAAAGCAGCGGGTTGTCGAGTGTCGTAATGACCTGCAATTGCTCATAGAGTCGCTGAAGAACTTGAACGATCGCGTCCCATTCCTGCTGACGATACTGCTCTACTGGATCGACGGGGACATGCCCCAGTTGTGTTCGAATGACCTGGATTCCGGTTCGAAGAGCTCCACCGATCCGCGCGTAAAAGCCATGGATTCCAGCCGTCCATGCCTCACGATGTTCGCGCCACCACGCCCACATCTCTTCCACCAGCAACCCGTTTGGAGGAGCCGGCCAATCGGCCTGCTGGATGGTACTCTTTCGCAGAAAGATTCCCGCAGCATCCTGAAACTGCCGACTGCGAACCCGGATTTCGTCGAGATAGGTCTCGACTCCGCTGTCGCTCCTCACAACAAATCGCATCGACCCGCGAAGCGTTCGCAACTTGATCTCGGCAAATCGAAGTTGCGACAGCGTCTGAGATAGTGACACGGCAGATAAGGGAGACGAGGCTGGTGTTGTTGCGTCAGTGACGTTTTCGCCGTCAGGTTCTGCTGGCCACGTTCGCTCTTCAAACTTCAATGCAATCGCTTCCGCCGCTTTGCGATTGTTCGGAGCCAGATAAACATACTCGGGCTTCAGACCAGTTTCCGTACAAAAGGTCTTCAACCAGATCGGCCAGTACTCTTCGTCGTCGGGAAGTTCCAACTGATTGAAGACAACGATTGCAACTTTGTCTTCTCCCGCTGCTTTGCGGAAGAACTGCTTGACGGCAGCATCGTTGTACTTCTGCTGAGTCAGCACGGCGACGAGAACATCCGCCGCCTGCCTGACCGCGTCGGCCCGCTGCCAGTTCACGGGCGCATCACTGTCGACATCGGGTGTATCCAGGATCACCAGGTTGCGAGGTACCTGCTCGTGCGTTCGCCAGAAGAGGCAGTGTGACGAGATGTCGAGCAGCGCTTCGTCGCCATTTGCCCAGGGCCGCAGTTCGAACGAGGGAAACATGGCGGACAAATCGTGTGTCTCGGCAAATCCCTGCGGAACGAGACAGACGGGATGCTTGGTTCCCGAAGCGAGTGGACTGCTGGCACTCGCCCGGAACCCTGCGATGTGGTTGAAGACAACGCTCTTTCCGATATTCGTTCCGCCGACAACGGCGACAATCAGACTCGAATCCGCCTTCAATTGAGGCAGCAATTTCCGCTGCAGCAGATCAAACCATTCACGTCCCGACAACGACGGAATCTTCAATACGGCTGCAGCCGATTCGAGTTTCGCGAGTGTTCGCCCCAGCCGCTGAACCAGCTCAGAAAGTTCCTGCAGCGCAACCGTACGGCCATCCGGCGTTGAATCCGCCGGCTCAGACTGCGTCGGTAATGCGCTGATCCCGTCCGTCACGAAATGTCACACCTTGTGTATATGATTACGCGACGTTGACGAAGACCTTCAACGCTTCCTTGTCCTCAACCAGCAGTCGCATCATTTCCTGATAGTTGTCCAGTCCGGGGACGGGATTGGTCAGAATCCGTTGAGTCACACCTGGGAACATCATTTCACCATGCGACAGGGCTTGAATCCCCAGTTCGAAGTGATGGCGATTGCCATTCACGCTCGAGACCAGCAGTTTGTTGCCGAGTACCCATTCGAGGTTGATCTTGGCGGCATCAATCTCGACCTTGTGACTTCCGCCCGTGATGCTGGTCCAGACCAGTGCTCCGTTCAAGTTCAGGACTTCCATGGCTCGGAAGCAGGCTTCGGCGTTGCCGGTCGCTTCGAAAATGATGTCGGGGCGGCCGACTTTTTTCGCCAGGTCATGCAATGACGTCTGCTTCATGCTGACGTACGTCGCGCCATAGGCTTCGGCAATCTCAGACTTGCGGTGCGGGCCGGGTTTCGTTGCAAGTGTATAAACTTCGAGACCACGCAACCGAAGCATCATCGTGGCGAGCAGCCCGATCTGGCCCGAGCCCATCACAAACGCTCGCTTCGGTTTCCACACCTGCAGCCGCTGCTGTGCCAGGTACGCCTGCTCGATCGCCTTGGCACAGACGCTGGCGGGTTCGGACAGTACCCCAAGATGCTTCAACTGCACGGGAACCTTGACCATGTATTCCGCGTCATCGACGAAATACTCGGTCATGTAGCCATGACACAGGTTGATCCCGCGTTCGTAATAGGTCTCTTCCGAAGTGATGTCATTACGTCCGATGACGTCGAACAGCGAACCACCGGGACGGCGAACGGTACACGAGACGTAGTCGCCAGCCTTCAGTTCGGTCACCTTGCTGCCAACTTCAACAACCTGTCCGAAGCTTTCGTGACCAATCACCAGATGGGTTCCGCCCGGAGGGGCATTGCCGTAAAGAGCTTCGTTGATTTCCCGGTCGGTCGCATCGACACCAACCTGCAGAACCTTGACCAGAACTCCTCGCCCTTCGGGGATACGGCAGACATGGGGATGAGGCTGGTCGGCCAATTGTGGCTGCGGGATGTCTCGCAGGTGAACACTGTTGGGATTACCGGGAAGAACAGCAACGGCTTTCATGGGAAGGTCACTTGAGAATCGGGTCGAAAAACGGGATTGTCCGGCCAAGGCCGAAACGGAACCCACAGTGTAACGGACAAACCGCTTTACGACCACGAATCACTTCTGTGCCGCATCAGACTTCGTTAACGTGATGCCATGACACAGCTTCACTGGCCCCTGCTGGCCCACCCCCTGCAGATTTCTTCGCAGACCGTCCACGTCGTTCATGTCCCGTTGGAAACCGACGATGGGCAACTTGATCGTTTGAAGTCGATTCTTTCACCGGACGAATCAACGCGTGCTGATCGATATAAGGTTCCGCAGCCGAGACGGCACTTCATCGCGTGTCGAGCGGTCTTGAGGCAATTGCTCGGAGAGTGCCTGAATTGCAGCCCGGTAGAGGTTCAGTTCGATTACGGAAGTCATGGGAAGCCGGCCTTGCGACAGCCTGAAGGTGCTTCCCCCAGGATCGAATTCAGCGTCTCTCATTCGTCAGATCAGGCACTGATCGCCCTGACGGCGGACCGCCTGATCGGTGTGGATATCGAGCAACAGGACCGGTCTGTACGAATCCATAAGCTTGCTCAACGGTTCTTTTCTCCACGAGAAGCAACCGAACTGATGCGGTTACCCGAAGCGGACCAGCAGGCGGGCTTTTTCCGAGGCTGGACCTGCAAAGAAGCCTATTTGAAGGCGACTGGATTCGGCCTGTCGTTTCCCCTGAACAAGTTCTCCGTTTCCCTCGATCCACACCAGCCAGCACAACTGCTTGAGGTTGTCGATCAGCCTCTGGAACTGACCCGCTGGTGCCTGCTGGCACTCAGCCCCCCCGAAGGATTCGCTGCGGCTGTCATGTACGAAGCAGCCAGCGAAGAGCCTCAACTGACTGTCGCCTCATTCGACTTGAACGGATACCGCTGAACGGGGACGTTTACAACTACAGTTGATTCAACAAGTTTGCCGCAGCCTGCTGCGGGTTCTGTGCACTGCAGATCGCGCCGCTGATTGCAACCCGTTGGGCTCCCGCTGCCGTGACCGTTTTCACGTTGGTCGCGTCGATACCACCAATCGCAAACCATGGGAGCGAGATTTCAGCAGCGACCTGTCGCACAAAATCCAATCCGGCAAACGCATCAAACGATTTCGTAGTGCTGCGAAATGTTGGTCCAACCCCCAGATAATCGGCTCCATCCAGTACCGCGCGTCGAGCCTGCTCGATCGTATGAGTCGAAACACCGATCAGCTTGTCGCACCCGACAACCCGCCGGGCGTCTTGAACCGTCAACTCCTCCTGACCTACGTGGACCCCGTCGGCTTCGGCGAGAACGGCGATGTCCGGACGGTCGTTGATGATCAGGATGGCGCCTGCATCCGACGTCCATGCACGCAGTTTTCGGGCGTGTTCCAGCAATTCACGATCAGCCATCTGCTTTTCGCGCACCTGAAACAGGCGAACGCCTGCCGCTAAGGCCCCTTGTACCGTCGCTTCCAATCCGCTGGCACAGTTTGCAGAAGTCAGCAGCAGATAAATCGAGTGCTCAGACAACCGCTCGCTCGTGGTGACCGTCCGCAGCACCGACTTTTCGGCGGTGTAAATCCGATACCGAATCTGTTCCACCTGCTCCGCAAACGATGGCCCACCCGGAGGCGGCGGGATCAGTTTGCCGTACTCTTCCAGCGTCCGCAGGGCCTCCTGAACCCGTTTGAACGAAGCGCGAACGACGTCGAGCAACTCGGGACGACTGTATTCGGAAGGCGTACTGATCGTTGTGCCGACGTCCCCTAAGGTGTCGCGAGCAGCCAGTCGATCGGATTCTGGAATCAGGCCCAGAGCCGCCGTCAGGTCGTGCCGACAGACCTTCAGCAGCCTGGAAAGCTGGGAATTGTTCAGGCCAAACCGGGCGAATTCCTCGACAACTCGCAGGCCTTCACCCGCCCGATTTGCGGCGGCGTCAAGAATTCTCCAGGCTGCCAGCGGGATTGCAGTCATCGCGAGTAGCCCTGTTTGACAGGTGTCAGATCGTCAATCATCAGTCAGGATTCCAGTATTCTGAGCCGTTTGCGGTGGGCGAGCGGCGGATGATTGCCCGCCGTGGAAACATTCTTTCGACGAATCAAGCTCGAACGCCATATTGAGTTAGGTGCAGTCTGAGGGGGTCGACTCCTTGCCCTCAGGCAGACACGCTACTAGAATCGGCGCGGAGAATGAAGTGCCGGTGAGGGCGCTGGATTCAGTTTTGCTGGTGGAATGCGTTGTAACGGTAATGACGATTGCGCGGGCAACCTGATTGTCTGAAACAGTTTCGCAAGACAATCAAGTCATTACTTCCAGATATGACGTATCCTTGAAGACTGGAAATGGCGTTTGGATGTGACCGGACGAGACGGAAAAATTTAGAGACTTATTTACGGTGGGCCACCCACCCCCTGGAATCCCCGGAGGCTTCGGAATGTACGAGCGATTCACCGATCGCGCCCGCAAAGTGATGCAACTGGCCAATCAGGAAGCCCAGCGGTTCAATCACGAATACATTGGTACTGAGCACATCCTGCTCGGCCTCGTCAAAGAGGGATCCGGCGTTGCCGCCAATGTGTTGAAGAACCTTGAGGTTGACCTGCGCAAGATCCGTCTGGAAGTCGAAAAGATCGTCCAATCGGGGCCCGATATGGTCACGATGGGCAAGCTTCCGCAGACTCCTCGCGCCAAGAAGGTGATCGAGTACGCGATGGAAGAGGCCCGTAACCTCAACCATAACTACGTCGGTACCGAACACCTGCTGCTCGGTCTGATCCGGGAACAGGAAGGTGTCGCCGCACAGGTTCTGATGAATCTCGGGCTGAAGCTGGAAGACGTCCGCGAAGAAGTTCTGAATCTTCTCGGCCACGGGATGGAAGGTGGCGAAGGGAGTTCCGAACGCGCTGGTGCCGGCCAGGCAACCGCATCGGGCAAGGCAGGCAAGAGCAAGACTCCGGCCTTGGACAGTTTTGGTCGCGACCTGACCGAACTGGCTCGCCAGGGGAAACTCGATCCCGTCATTGGCCGTTCCAACGAAATCGAACGCGTCATCCAGATCCTGTGCCGACGCCAGAAGAACAATCCGGTTCTGCTCGGTGAAGCAGGTGTCGGTAAGACCGCGATCGTCGAAGGCTTTGCTTCGATGGTCATCAACGGTGAAGTCCCCGAACTGCTGCGTGAAAAGCGGATCGTCGTACTCGACCTGGCGATGATGGTCGCCGGAACCAAGTACCGCGGTCAGTTCGAAGAACGTATCAAGGCGGTGATGAACGAAGTGAAGCGTGCCAAGAACACGATTCTGTTCATCGATGAACTGCATACGCTGGTGGGTGCCGGGGGTGCGGAAGGGGCAATCGATGCCTCGAACGTCCTGAAGCCTGCACTGAGCCGTGGTGAAATCCAGTGCATCGGTGCCACGACACTGGACGAATACCGCAAGTACATCGAAAAGGATGGTGCTCTGGAACGACGATTCCAGACCGTCGTCGTTGAACCTCCTTCGCCAGCTCAGACGATCGAGATTCTCAAGGGTCTACGCGATCGTTACGAGCAGCATCATCGTGTTCAGATCACGGACGATGCTCTCGCAAAGGCGGTCGAACTTTCGACTCGCTATATCACAGCTCGATGCCTGCCAGACAAGGCAATTGACGTCATTGACGAATCGGGTGCTCGCGTCCGGTTGAAGTCGATGGTCCGTCCGCCCGATCTGAAAGAAATCGAAGAGGAAATCGAACGCCTGAATACTCAGAAGGAAGAGGCGGTTGCGAATCAGGACTTCGAAAAGGCAGCCTCACTGCGTGATCAGGCTGACAAGCTGAAGAAGAAGAAGGAAAACCTGAACAAGGACTGGCGCGAAAAGTCCAAGGAAACCGACGGCGTTGTCGATGCCGAAGTGATCTCGGAAGTTGTTTCGAAGATGACCGGGATTCCTTTGACGCGACTCTCCAGCGAAGACGCAGTTCGTCTGCTTCGAATGGAAGAAGAACTGCATCGTCGAGTCGTCAGCCAGACCGAAGCAATCAAGCAGGTCGCCAAGGCTGTTCGTCGCAGCCGCAGCGGCTTGAAAGATCCCAAGCGACCGACTGGCGTATTCCTGTTCGCCGGACCGACGGGGGTTGGTAAGACGTTGACTGCCAAGACACTGGCCGAGTTCATGTTCGGCGACCAGGATGCCCTGATCCAGATCGACATGAGCGAGTACATGGAAAAGCACAACGTCAGCCGCCTGATTGGTGCTCCTCCAGGCTATGTCGGATTCGAAGAGGGTGGACAACTGACCGAGAAAATCCGACGCCGACCGTACGCGGTTGTGCTGCTGGACGAAATCGAAAAGGCTCACCCCGACGTTTTCAATATGTTGCTGCAGATCATGGAAGAAGGCCATCTGACCGACAGCTTCGGTCGCAAGGTCGACTTCAAGAACACGATCGTGATCATGACCACCAATGCCGGTGCGAATGCGATCACCAGCGAATTCGGTTTCGCACCGAAAGACAACGACACCAGTTACGACCGCATGAAAGAACGCCTGACTCACGAGATTGAGCGTGAGTTCAAGCCGGAATTCCTGGGCCGCCTGGACGAAGTCGTGGTCTTCCGTTCGCTGACCGAAGAAAACCTGAAGGCCATCGTCGAAATCGAACTCTCCAAGGTTCGCGAACGACTGGGCGAAAAGGGTCTTTCTCTGGTCCTGACCGACGAAGCCAAGCAGTTCATCATCGAGAAGGGGAACGCCACCGAATACGGTGCCCGACCACTACGCCGTGCGGTCGAAACCTATATCGAAGATCCACTGTCCGAAAACCTGTTGCAAGGAGCCTTCGAAGGCAGCAATACGATCACCGTCCGGATGAAAGAAGTCGGCGATCAAAAGCAACTCGACTTCGAACCATCCACGGTTGAACCGAATGTCGATGAACTTGCCGTTGCAGCAGACGCTGCAAAGTAGTTCTTCGCGATCACATTCTGGATAGCACACAACCCGCCAGGCATTTTGCTGGCGGGTTGTGTCGTTTCCAGTGACAATCGGTGAACCTGATTGCGGATACTTACGTCATCTTGGCACGCTGCGCACAGAGAAAGGAGGGGACGGATGGAATTCACGGGCGAATTCGAAACTCATCTGACAATTGCATCTCCCGAATGTGCGAGCCAGATTGCTCTGACGACATGGGCCAGGGAGCACGGTATGAAATTCCTGCAGATTGAACTGGCGGATGGACTCACTCCAATTCAGCCGATGTTGTCGTGGCGCGGCACCGGATCGAGGACTTCGCAGATGGTTCGCATTCAAAGTGTCAGTGACGAGTTGGCGAAAGCTGGTTTCCGCGTCACTCGCTCCAAACTGGAAGCCAGTCCCCGTAATGATGATATCCCCGAGAACGACACTGACGTTGAGCACGCCGCCATGCGGTATTTTGAACATCATGTGAAACTGCTGTTATCGTACGAAGACATTTCGCGATTGCAGCAGATCGCTCAGCGGCACGAGGCCCATCTTTCTAGAAATGCCTTCGTTCAACGAGAAGATTCACTGTCTGAACGATTTGTCACAC
>CAXBSB010000043.1:0-39776 GCA_963977965.1 uncultured Schlesneria sp. | reverse complement strand
CATCATGACCGCCAACCCCACCACGGTCAAACCCGGGGACCCGATGGAACTGTGCATGGGCATCATGGCCTCTCGTGGCATCCGCCACCTGCCAGTGGTGGCCCAAGATCAAGTGATGGGGGTGATCTCCATTGGCGACGTGGTCAAGAAAATGATGTCTGATCTGAGCGAACACGTGTCGTTTTTGGAAACCTACATCAAAGGCCATGATTGAAGCCGTGAGGCACCCCCGGCAGCCGCGGCGCAGCGCGGTTAGCGAACTTGTTTTGATCGCATAAGGTTGCGGCCTTGTGGTACAACAGTCAGCGTTTCATGAACACGCTGGAGTCGCCCTTGCCACGTTTCATCCCCTGCTTTCTTGCCCTTTTGACGCTGCTGAGCACGGCCGCGCAAGCCTTTCCTGAGCGTACCGTGGTGCTGGTGGTTCCCTTCACCGCCAGCTGAGAGTTGAGTTGGAAACGGCGTCTGATGTTCAACGCATGTACGACTGCCAAGCCACCCGCGTGATGCTCAATGAACATTGTTACGTGTCAACACCCGGCGGCAGAGCCAGGTTTCGAGGTTTACGTCGCCACAGTCGGTTCCAGAGGTTCACTGTTAGTTTGCGGTAATCGAGCGAGAGAACTCCCGAGAGGCGGACGAGTGACCACATCGAACGGACGGATGCGTGAGGCCAATGACAGATGTGACGTGGAACAAATCGAGGGCGAAATCTGCTCTTGAAGTGGTATTCGCCGGGAAGGTCAAAGAAGATCGCGGCATAGTTGAAGCCGAACTGCAGGCCACGACGAACCAGCCAACTGTCGTTGGGAAGTGTTTCAACACGGACCGCGGGGCATAAACAGAGTGACACGGTTGCGATCCCTTCGGATCGCAATTTCTGGACGCATTGATGAATCATGAATGCGACCAGGCCGCGAGGGGCGTCCAGACGATGTCGGTACGTTTCAACAGCCCAGTGGCTTCCGTTCTCAAACGGAAGGCAAACCAGAAATCCTTCGATTCGGCCATTCCCGTGGTCACTGCGAGCCAGAAACAGACGACGTCGTCCCCAGTCGACCGGGTCAAATCGCCCATTGAAGAACCAAATTTCGTGACGCTGCGGTTTTGACTTCAACCCCTCGGCCGCAACCTCTCGAATACTATCAAGCACCATATCCCATTCTGCCTGAGAACAGTTTTCGCGATGACATTCGAGTAGCGAAACATTCTGACGATGGCAGTAATTGAACTGTCGCCGTACCCATTCAAACTCGCCTCCGGCCCAGGTCAGGTGCGCGAGATCCAGCATCGGTTCTTCACCCCATTTGGTGACCTGAAACTCAGACTGCCGGAATAACGGGATGTCTTCTTCCACGACGTTGTAAAACGTCACGCAATAATGATGCTGCCTGGCGAATGCCTGAAATTCTCGTAACAGACATTCTCGATCTGCAGGGGCACAGAGCAAACCTCCTTGAACATGCAGGTACCGACCAATCCGGGCATAAGAAAGAACGCCGCTTTTGTTGCTGGACCAGAACTGAGTCAGTCCCTCTTCGGTGGCGAGGTAGCTGTCGTAGGTGCGGCCAAACTGAAAAGCGAACTTTTCCAGAGTCCTTTCCGGTGATGCGAATTCGTCTATGTTTTCCGAGTCATCCATGTCAATTCTTGGAATAGCCCAGGCCCAGAAGCAATAAGCTCACAGCAAAGGAGTGAGACATCGCCCGCGCCTTGGGAAATGATTCTCAACGCGACTGAGAACGATTGCGAACCGCTGACGTTTCCGCAGCACTGTCATCGCAGGAATCAATGAAAAGTGCAATTCGCTTGGGATATCCCGGCAAGGTGCTATGCGACGTAGTCAAGGGCCGATCGGGAACGTGCGAAAGCTCGCACTGAGGCTGACGTCGCAGCATTTCTGGTTTGACCAAATGAAAACGCTGCAACGTCGTCCTGGGTTCGCTGGTACGGCGATTGATGCGATGAATTCTGTCCCTGCGACTGGCATTCAACCTGGCATGGTGTAAAGGCGACTCCCTGGCTATCCAGTGACTGATGTAGATTGCCGAGTTGTCTTTCGATGACTTGTCGAGCGGCTTCATCGGTCGCGACCATGCGAATCGAAACGACATCATTCGAGATCGACAGGTGGACGTTGAGTCGTCCCAGTTCTGGCGGATCAAGTCGAAGTACGACGCTCGACTTATCAGCGTCTGAGGCACCGTCGATTCGCTGTTGAACAAGTTCCGTCATGCGGTGGACGAACGATTCCATCGAGACCGGTGCTGATCCAGAATCTGACTGACCAGCGGTCGCGAGAGCGGTTGGTTCCTGAATCTGCGTATGCTGCGGCCCATCAGATTCCAGGCCAACTGTTTTGAAGAGATTCTCAGTTCTTTCGGCAACGCTGGATATGGGAGACGACTTCGTTTCAGGTAACTCTGGAGTCAAATCCTGCAGGGCCGTTACCAGCTTTTGCGTCCCGCCACCTGATTGGAATGAGACGTTTTGGTATGCGACGTTTGTCCTGGTCGTCATCTCGGTACGAAAGTGTCGAAACGCGGTCAACCCGGCACGTGCAGTGTCCGCTGAAATCATGAAGACGGAACGTCGAGGATCTGTCACCGGTTGGTCGATCGGTGGCGAGATCTCTTCGTTTGTGGCAACCGACTTTGTCTCCGTTTGCTCGGTGAGTTCTTGCGGAGAATCGGTCTTTACGGAAGTTGCATCGGAACCAGGAACGTCACTCGCAGCCTGCTTCATTTCCACTTGTGGGACTGCTTGAGAAACGGGCTGAGTGGACTCCTGAATTGGAGTCGCTAACGGACTTGAAACGGTCGAAACGGAGGTCGTTGCTGGATTCTGTTTCGCGTCCATCGTGCCATCGGCATGTGCGGCATCGCGTCTTGTGGCCGGTTCTGCCAAATTCGGCACCATTCCGTCAGGCGCTGGCTTCGCTTCGTTGTTACCTGTGGCAATTGGCTCAGGTACTGGAGTTGTGGTCTGTAACTGACTCGACGGAGGACTTTTTACTGATGTCGGTGCAGATGCCTGAGATGTGGCGATGTCGGTCGAAACGGGAGTCGTCGTGCTAGTGAAATCGGCTGGTGCTGTGAACTGGCTCACTATCGCTTGTGTGGGCGGGGCGGGGACTGCAGCGGTTATGGGAACCGCACCTTTGGTGTCAGTGTTCGACGATGAGTCTGAGCCGCCACTTGTAGGCAGCTTTGGGGGCTGATTCACGACGGGTTGCGGAGCGAACTGAATCAGCGGTACCGCATTTTCCAGTGAACGATCTTCTGGCGGCTTCTTGCTGGACTCAACCGGTTTCCGTGCCTCGCCTTCCGTGGGATTGCTCACTTGAGCGTTCTCTTCGGGCGTCTGTCGAGTGGCCTGTTCGGCTTGTTGAGTCCTGGATGTTGAAACTGACGTCACAGGAGTCACATCAGATTCGACAGCCGGCTCAACCGCAACGTCACTGGTCGACTCGTCCGGTTGATGGGGTTCTGAAGCGGAATCTGGCGTCGGGAAATTCTCGCAACGCTCGTGGTCGGGCGCTGTCTGCTGGGAAAAGATCTGATCAAACGCGAGTCCCGGACCGGCAGAATCGGCGCGTTCTGCCGATAGCTGGGAAAGTTGGGGGATCGTAACGGTTGTATCGATTTTCATAAAACTCGCGCTCGCTGTTCCTCCGAAACAATCGAATAACTGATGGTCTGTGCTGAATACGGATTCGGCGAGTTGTGCCGGATGTCCGAACAAAGGTGCGGAGATGCTAGAAATCACAGTCCCGCTGATTTTGCCGCTTCGCGGGGTCCTCCTCGCTGAACCGGATACCGCTCCGCCTCGATGGCTTCAAGACCAGTTTTCTCACCTTCCGCTCAACTCTGCTGACCGCAAATCCGCAGCGACGCGAGCCGCGGTCATCGCGCAGCATGAACAGGAACTGGAACAGTTGCGTCAAGAACGAGAAAGCTGGAAACGCGGACTGACACAGCTTCAACAGGCCGCTGTGAAAACGAATGCTCAGTGTGCAGACGTCCTGAACGAAATGCGTGAAGTCACCGTCGAACTGGCTCATGCCATCGCTTCCAAATTGGTCTTTCAGCAACTGGCCGCTGGTACTTTTCCGATCGATCGTCTCGTGACAGAAGTCCTGAGTCGACTGAACACTCGTGAACCCATCACCGTCAGGCTGCATCCTGAGGATCTCGCGATCTTCGAACAGAGCGACCGACAGTCCCAAGCTGCAGACTCGGAAACCAGTGTTCGATTCATTGCTGATCCGAAACTGGCACGTGGCGATTGCAAAGCCGTCGCGGGCGAGATCACTGTGGTTTATGAACTGCGTCGACAGATTGAAGAGATTCGACGTGAACTCCTTTCTACGGTAAATGGCCATGCTGAACCTCGACCTTGATCGACTGAGAAGTGATGTCGAGGCTTGCGATGGCTTTCAGACGCAGGGACGCCTGCGGGTCATCGAAGAAGGACTGGCCTGCGCCTTGCCGGCCGCGCTGGGCGATCAGTGTCGGATCCTGGAACCGAGCGGTCGTGCGATTCCCGCAGAAGTGATTGGATTTCGACGAGGCCTGGCACAGTTAGCCCCCTATGAACTGGCGGAAGAACTTCGATCAGGCTTACCTGTCGTTCGCGATCCCGAACGTCGGACCGTTCCGGTCGGAGCGGGTGTTCTCGGACGCATCCTCGATGGTATCGGTCGTCCGATCGATGGCCGCGGCCCCGTTCAACCTGCAGAACGGAGCGTCGTTCGAAACACTCCTCCTTCGCCGCTGCAGCGAGGCCGGATTGATCGTCCCTTTGTGACCGGTCAGAAAGTCATTGATGGACTGCTGCTCTGTGGAAAAGGGCAGCGACTGGGGATCTTTGCAGGCAGTGGCGTCGGCAAAAGTACACTGCTGGGCCAGATTGCAAAGACGGCTGAAGCAGATCTGAATGTGATTTGCCTGGTTGGTGAACGCGGATGCGAACTGCGTCCGTTTGTTGAAGATTGTCTGGGACCGGAAGGCCTGGCGAAATCCGCTGTGATTATTTCGAGTTGCGAGCAACTGCCGATGATGCGCATTCGGGCGGTCGAGACATCGATCGCGATTGCCGATTCATTTCGCGCTCGCGGCAAGAATGTCTTGTTCTTCCTCGACAGCCTGACACGACTGGCTATGGCTCAGCGTGAACTGGGACTCAGTCTGGGGGAACCACCGAGTGCTCGCGGATACACTCCCTCAGTATTCCAGTTGCTGGCGAATACGGTTGAGCAACTCGGTAACGGAACGACAGGAAGTATCACGGGATTCCTGACAGTTCTCGTCGAAGGTGATGATCTGGGTGAACCGGTGGCAGATTCTGCCCGATCATTGCTGGATGGCCACATTGTCCTTGATCGCAAGCTCGCAGAAGCAGGGCATTTTCCAGCAATCAACGTTTCGCAAAGTGTCAGCCGGGCCTTCCTGCAGGTTTCAGAACCCGCTCAGCAGGTGGCGGCTCGAAAGATCAGGCAGATCATGGCGACCTATGCCGAAGTTCAGGATCTGATCCGAATCGGTGCATATGTAAAAGGAACAAGCCCTCAGGTGGATAAAGTTCTGGAACTGATGCCCGCCGTAAATGCGTTTGTCCAGCAGGGACTCAGCGATCGAATGTCATTTGCAGAAACCCAGGCTGCGATGCAGAAGGTCGCGGCAGCATGGCCATATTGAAGAGGAGACCCGCGCCGATGACGTCGTGTCCACGCTGATCGCATGACTTACGTCAAACCCAGATTGAGCCATCAGCCGGCACGCGCTAGCGTCCGGTTTGAACCATGGGCAACCACCCAGCGGCAGATCGTCCTCTGCCAGTAAAGAAAAGCCCGTCAGAATGAAAAAATTCCAATTTCGACTGCAGCGGTTGCTGTGGTACCACCAGCAGCGACAGAAACAGGCAGAAGTCGTTCTGCAGCAAGCGGTGATGCAGCGAGAGCTTGCATTCGCAGAGGTTCAGTCGATTCAGGCGGAAATCGATCGAGCGTGCCAGCTTCCGGAAGCGGTCGGGATGCCTGTGAACATTAGTTCACGTGAAAATATTGTCCAACACTTACGAATCCTCGGTCAGACTTTGACGGCGGCACAGGAAAAACTGAAGCAAAGCGAGCAGCGTTTACGAGAAGCAAATCAAGTCTGCACAGAAATCACGCGTGATGTGGAGGGATTACTTCATCTGCGAGCCCAGCAGTTGGCAGAACACACCGATGAAGTGGCTCGACAGCAGCAAATCGTTTTGGACGAAGTGGTCATGCGGCAATGGTCGCTGCGGGATGCAGAAGCCACGGCGTAACCGTGAGGATCATCCGCGATGAAGACGTTGATTCAGTTGATCGTAGTGGCCGTCATCTTCGGAGGCATCTCCGCAGCCGCCACACTGTTTCTCCAGCCGCAAACAGTCGCTTCCGTAGCAGGTGCAGACGACCCCGAAAAAGCGGCGGAATCGACGGATAAGGCGGAAAAGCCCAAGGGCGAAAAAGAATCCTCGGATCATCATTCAGATGGCCACGAAACTCATGATACGGACCACGCAGAGAAGCCTGCTGAAGTCGACGAGCATGCGTTAGCAGCCGCTGAACCACAGCGAGGCCATTCCGAACCTCACGCAATTCCGTCGACTCACCACTCATCAGATCATTCCAAACCCGAAGCTCGCGTTGCCGTCCGTCCGCCGTACACGCCCGACGGTGATGAAGCAGGGGCAATCATCAACCTGTTGCGCGAGCGATCTCGAATCGCCACAGAAAACGAACGCAAGCTGGCAGAGCGTCAGGATGCGATGCAATTGGTCTTCGAGGACTTGCGGGCCGAGCAAGCCCGGACACTCAAGATCCGGCAGCGTCTCTCGGCCGAATTGAAGGAATCGCGTCAGGCCGTCGACGCGGCCCTCGAAGCCATCGACGTTGAACGTTCGACAATTCTGAAAGATCAGGTAGAGACTCGCCAGGCGGCAGAAGAAGCCGTGCGAATCGCGAACGAAGAACGGGACAAGTTGCGTAAGCAATTAGAAAAGGCCACCAATCCGCAATCATATCCCGAGAAGACTTCGGGTGAAGGAGCCTCAGGTGACGAGAACGCCAATCTGAAAAAGATGGCGGCTGTCTTCGATACCATGCCCGCCGAAAACGTTGCCAAAGTCGTCGAGCAACTCGTCAAAACCAACAAGACAGATGCTGTGGTGTCGCTCCTGAACGTGATGAAGGATCGCCAGACGGCCAAGGTTCTGGGACTGATCACAGAAACGAATCCTCAATTGGCTGCAGAACTTTCAGACCGCATCAAGCGGTTGAAGTCGGCGACAGCGAAACCGGCGGTTGAATAATGGGGGGAACCGGTGCGACGGATCGAGCTTCGAAAGTCATCAAGACGGGCTCGATCCTGAGTGAAAGCTGCGAGCGTGCGAGTGCATGCCGGATGCACCTGTTGCATTCGGGGCATGTGATCAACGCTATCTTTCGAGAATGGCGACCGGGACGCGTGATCCTTCATGTCAATCCGGCAACGCGCGAAGATTCACTGCAGCCAGAGGCGATGTGCTGCGTGGCGTTTCCGTACTTGCAGTCACTTTACGCGTTTGTTGCTTGTGTGAAGCGAGTTCGCGATGGCGATTCTGCCCTGGAGGTTCATTTTGATGAGCCTCCAACGTTGACGGTGACCAACCTGCGGCGATCCTATCGTGTTCCCGTAATTGACGAGGCCGAGATTGAGTTGATCGTCCATTGGTCTGACAACCAGCAGGCATCAGGGAAGTTGTCAAACATCTCAGAATCCGGCTTCGAAGCCACCTTTCTGGTCAGCGATGAAATGTTGCCAGTGGATACGGAAGTTCAGTGCGAACTCAAGTTTCGCGAAGACAGGCTGTTGTTGCCCGCCGTCGTTCGCCGCCGGAAGCAATCGCAATTTGCCCTGCAATTCACACTGGCACGCGATTTGGAAAACCGCCCGGCAATCGTCGCAATTCAGAAGATTGTCCGGTCACTGGAACAACTCTGGTTGAAAAGTCGCAGGCGGGAATTGAGTGGGCCGGACGCTGCGTGAATGAGCAGCACGGAAAAAAGGGGCGGACCGTCGCTGGGCATGTTCAGACGCGACACTGCAGTGCGAACTGCACTACTTGTACCCGACCTGTTCCAGTCGCGGCAGTTCGTTCAGATTGCGAAGCCCGAACAGTGACAGGAACCGGGGTGTCGTCCGATAGGTGATTTCTTTTGAGCCCTTGGTTCGCTCCACCGCCACCAGTTCTCGACGAATCAATTGCCGGATCACACCGCTGGAACCGGGTTTGCCCAGTTCCTCGATCGTCGCAGTGGTCACAGGCTGGTGATAGGCGATCACCGCCAGGACTTCGATGGCTTCTTGTGTCAGTTTGACTTCCTTCGGCCCCAATCCATAAGCCTTGCGACGAATTCGCTCGAAGTCCTCTCGCAAGACCATGCGATAGCCACCTTCACCCAGACGGATCTCGTACGGGCGTCCTTCGCGAGCATACCGTACGTTGAGTTCGTCGATTTCGGATTCAACAAACTCCACCGAGAACTCGCCTCGCAGGACGTTGACGAGTTTGCGAGCGGTTAACGGTTCCCCCCCCACGAACATCAAGGCTTCCAGGATCTGCCTTGGCGTAACATTTGGATTGGGGGAAATCGACGATAGCTCCGCACCTGCGGCTTTCTCAGAAAGATCCTTTAACTCGACGGTAAGCGTTGCGTCATCGATGCGATCAGCGGATGAAGCGGAGCCGGCTGACGTAGCGGTCGCGGTACCATCCTGAGGTTGTTCCTGTTCGGCCCCGGTTCCGGATGGTGGAGTTGTCTCGGCAACATGAGTGGCTTCATCAATCGAGAGGTCAAGTTGAGGAGCATCGGGAAATTGGGCGTCGGAGGCTTCCAGGGCTTCCATGGCGCGCAGATACGCCTCTTCCAGTTCATCCCCGGCCCATTCCGCAGCTTCGGGAGCATCATCGAGTTGCCCCCAGAAGCCTTCGTCGGATTCCTGATCCAGTTCTTCATCGTCGGTCGACATCCCGGCACGACTCCTTCCTGCGCGAGACGATATTTCAGCGAGTGCCCGAACGAAGGTTAGCCCTGATCGCGGTATCGGGTCAAGACGGGTCGGCCGACCTTGCGCACCGTCCAGGTGGTGGCTGTCGCATCAAAAAAGTCGTCGCCAAGCGATCTCCTGGTGATTTCCCGGTTGGAAACAGGCGCGGGACAACTTGTCGGAATGTTTCGCTGGCTTAGCGCAATGTTCGCGCCGCGACAATCGTTTTAATCGTTTCAACCCGCATAATCGATACAAACGGACTTTTGTCGAATGCGGCGCCGCTGCGCAACCATCTGTGCCAAAATTTGTTGCGTCGAAAAGTCCGTCTGTAACGATTGTAGCGATTGTTCAGATGGCACGGGTTGTGCGATTCGTACTGATTATGCCGAGCTTAACGAAAATCAGGGTTGTTACGATTGTGCGACTTTGGTTTCTCCGCGGGTTTTCGGCCTGAAAGTTCAAATTGCGGACTCGCTTCAGAGTTCGATTCGCGTCAGTTCGAGCGTGTGTGGCGACCTGAGAGACCGCTGCTAGCGCTGTGTTGAGACGACCGGCGGGGGTGTGGCACCCGCCGGTCATTTCGAAATCCCAATCAGCAACAGCTTGTGGCAAGCCCGCAGGCATTGATGACCGGTTGCCCTGGCGGCAACCGCAGATAGCTCCGCGGCTGAGGAGATCAGCAGCGGATTCCTGACCGCACCGATGAAGTGGCACGGCTCGCTTCATCTGCCGGCGAATCGTGTCGCGAACAGCACCGGTTCGTCGGCAGATGGTGAGTGCCCTGCCGCCTCATCGGAACGCGGATCCGATTTGGAATTCCGTGTGTTCCGCCATTCACAAACGTGCTGTGGACCGGCTTGTGACACACTTCTTAAAGTAAAGGTCCGTCCGATGAAAAAGCTTGTTCAGGAATTGATCGACAATGAGTCTGGATTGATTCTCTCTGCCGAACTGGTGCTGGTTCTGACAATTGCCGTTCTGGGAGTTGTCGTGGGCTTATCGCAAGTTCAGACCGCAGTCGTTACAGAACTGCAGGATATTTCCCTTGCGTTCTCGGGGATGAACCAGTCCTACAGCACACCTGCGTTCATGGGCTGTGGCAAGTGGTGGGGACGAACGGCCTTCACCGCTGGCTCAGGCTTCATCGACTACTACGATGGCTGCGTTGGTAATGGTGGTGGCGGAGTTGTCGGGAACAACTATGGTGTCGGTGCCTATGGAGGTGGGTACGGTGGCGGCTACGGTTTCGGGTCAACTGGCGCCTATTCGGAAATCGGTGCCGGACAATCCACAACGGTTACCTGCCCGAATCCAACTGCTGTTCCTCAGTCAACACCTGTTCCGCAGACAATGAGCCCCTGTGAAACCTGCACACCAGGCGTTGTCACGCCAACGCCGCTGCCATGTCCACAGCAGATCACTCCCACACCGGAAGCCCCATCACAAACAGTGCCGCTGCCACCTGCACCTGTTCCCGTTCCGCATACCTCGTCGAATTGACTTTCGCGTCGGTGAGTTCATGGCAAACGATTCAGGGCCTGTCTTCTGTAACCTCACAGAAGACAGGCCCTTTTTGCTATTCTGTCAGTCGCACGGAGCGATCCAGATTAATTCCAAGTGCCGCGAGCTTCGTGCGAAATGTCGAGCGTGAGATTCCCAGAATCGCCGAAGCTCGGCTGATATTTCCATCCAACTGGTTCAGGAGTTCTGTCAGCATCGTTCGTTCGACCCGCTGAATCACTTCGTTGTAAAGATTCTCTGTTCCACAACGAATCCGCTCAGTCATGAAACTGATCAACTCGTCATCGGCCGACTTGCCCGAAGTCACCTCAGGTTTGTGCTGTTGCCCATCCACAGCCTGGGAAGTTGCATGAGTAGCTCGAACGACTTCAGGCAGGAACTGCGGAACGATGACCGGGCCCGATGCCTCGACGACGGCATGCTTCAAAACGCTTTGCAGTTCCCGCAGGTTTCCGGGCCACGAATACCTTGTCAGAAGATCCATGGCTGGTGTCGAGATTTCCCGAACTTCCTTGTTGAGTTCTCGACTGAATCTGTGCAGGAAGTGATCGACAAGAAGCGGCAGATCGCCCGTTCGTTCACGCAGCGGGGGTAAGTGGATCGTGTAAACATTCAAGCGGTAATACAGGTCACTGCGGAATTCGCCGCGAGTCATCATTTCGGTCAGATTGCGGTTTGTAGCTGCGATCAGTCGCACGTTGGTACTGATCAGCTCATTCCCGCCGACACGTTCAAACTGTTGATCCTGAAGTACCCTTAGAACCTTGGTTTGGGTGAGGGGTGTCATGTCACCGATTTCGTCAAGAAACAGGGTTCCCCCGTCACATTGTTCGAACTTCCCGACACGTTTCCGTTCCGCTCCGGTGAAGGAGCCTTTCTCATGTCCGAACAATTCGCTCTCAAGCAGGTTTTCAGGAATTGCCGCACAGTTAATCGCCAGGAAAGGGCGATGGGCACGATTGCTGTATTGGTAGATCGCTCGAGCAACGACCTCCTTACCTGTTCCACTCTCACCCAGGATCAAGACCGTCACGTCTTGTGCTGCCACTCGCCCGATCTGCCGGTACACTTCCTGCATGGCAGGACATTGGCCGACCAACAGGTCGCCATCCTGCTGCGTTGATCCGGTCGCAATCTTGGCGGGAGTCCGCATCATCCGGGATGTCTCCAGCGCCCGGTCAATGACGAGTAGCAGGGCATCCAGGTTCAGCGGTTTGAGGAGGTACTCAAAGGCACCCAGTCGCATGGCCTCAATCGCCGTCGATGCTGTTCCCTGGCCTGTCATCAGGATTACCGGTACGCGACAGTCCATTGCCTGCAAATTCTGGAGCAATTGCAGGCCCGTGCCATCCGGAAGTCGAATATCTGTAATAACGGCATCTGGTGGCGACGCTCGAAAGATCTCAATCGCTTCGGCAGTCGACCGTGCCGTTTCCAGTTCCACGGCCCCGGTGGGAAACGCGTACCGAAAACAGTTCAGGATCAGTTCGTCGTCGTCAACCACAAGCAGCTTCGGCATCATAACCTTCCGTCAACACAAGAGTTGTCAATGAATGCACGCCATGCACCGAGCTCGCTTTCGCGCGTGGTCGACAATCGTTCGGAACAAACCTTGCATCTCCATGCTAACAACCTGAAGAGAACTTGCGCTCACAATGCTCTCATTTTTCATTTTTTCAATCGCAACGCAGTTGGCGATGAGCGGTAGGATGATTCCATGAGATTCTCAATTCTGGGATGGAAGTGAGTCAGACAGAATCGGTCATCGATTGTCCGATCGGAAAGTTTTCGCCACTCTGTCTCGTTCGGGTGTGTCGGATAGAATGTGTCCTGTGCTGAACGTTACACGATTCGAGGTCCAACAAGATGAACGTCTCCATTCGTCGGATTCTGTTTCCCACTGATTTCAGTAAGCCCGCGAAAGAAGCTCAGAAGTACGCGGTGACGCTCGCTGAGAAATTCGGGGCTGAATTGCATGTGATCCATGTCGTACCCGAGATCATTCTCCCCGCGACGGATTCGTATACGGCCTGGACTCTTCCAGAAGGGGGCATGAAAGCTCAGTTGGAAGCTGCCGAAAAGCAATTGCACGCAGAATTCGGAGCCATCCCCGGGTCACGTCGCGCCGTTGTGGTTGGTTTTCCTGTAGAAGAGACGATGAAGTACGCAGCGGACAATTCGATTGATTTGATCGTCATTGGCACACATGGTCACACGGGGTTGTCACACCTGCTGCTGGGAAGTATGGCTGAAAAGCTGGTGCGACTCGCCAAATGTCCGGTGCTGACAGTGCATCCGCAGGGACACCAGTTCGTGGTTTCAGAATGACATCAATCCTTTCCGAATCGGCCAGGCCGTGGGCCATGTCGGTCTCGGATTTGGCAATGCAGCTTCAAACGGACTTGCAGCGTGGACTTTCGCGGGAAGAGTCTGAACGTCGCCTGCGCGAGTCTGGACCGAACGAGATTATCCATCAACAGGCCCGGACATGGTTTCACGTGTTTCGGGCTCAGTTTGCAAATGTCATGGTGGCTCTGCTTGTCGCCGCAGCCATCATCAGCGGTCTGATTGGTGAGTCGACGGATGCGATTCTGATCGGCCTGATTGTTCTTGCCAACGCTGTCGTTGGCTTCTTTCAGGAGTGGACTGCTGAAAAGGCCATTGAGTCGCTGAGACGTATGACGGAACCAGTCGCTCGCGTTTGTCGAGACGGAAAGTGGCAACAGATTCGTGCAGTTGACCTCGTTGCTGGCGATCTGATCGAAATCGTCACAGGGGATTTTGTTCCAGCGGATGCCAGGCTGATTTCTGTGGCCGAATTGGAGACATCCGAAGCGTCGTTGACGGGTGAGTCGCATCCGATTGAAAAGTCTGTCGAACCCGTTCCCTCTGAAAAGGCACTTCCTGACCGCGTCTGCATGGCGTATTGCGGAACCTCTGTGGTGACCGGGCATGGTCGGGCGATTCTGACTCAGACTGGGATCAACACGGAACTCGGCCGAATCGCCGTACTGATGACGTCTGCCGCACCATCGCAAACACCTCTGCAGCGGCGTCTGGACAAACTCAGTACGCGACTGACGATCGTGATTGTTGTTGCCGCGTGTGTCATGTTTATCATCGGACTTCGACAGCATGGTCTGGGAAAGATGCTGTTAACCGCAGTTGGACTGGCAGTCGCGGCGCTGCCCGAAGGGTTACCGGCCGTGATCACGATCGGGTTGGCGATCGGTGCTCGACGGATGGCGGATCGAAATGCCATCATTCGCAGGCTGACTGCGGTCGAAACACTGGGGTCGGTCAATGTGATCTGTACTGACAAGACCGGAACATTGACTCAGAATCGAATGACGGTCGCCGGAATTGATACTCCAGCAGACACCCCGGAAGCAAAGACCGAATTGTTGTCGGCGGCCGTACTTTGCAGTGATGCGGTCTTCGACGTCGACGGGGGGATTCTGGGGAGTCCCACCGAAAGTGCATTCCTGCATGCAGCCTTGGAAAATGGCATGGAGATTGATGCGCTGCGGACTCGATTTCCGCGAGTCGCCGAAATCCCATTCACATCAACCCGCAAACGTATGGCGACGTTGCACCACGATGACCGGCTACAACACCTTCTGTATGCCAAAGGTGCCATCGAGCGGATTCTGCCCTGCTGTGTTCGTATTGCCGGAGATTCGAAACCTCTTCCTGTCGACAGCCTGATGCAAAAGGCGGCCAAACTTGCCGGGCAGGGACAGCGTGTTCTGGCATTTGCACGCCGGACCTGGACGGATTCCCAGAAGCCATCGGAACCGGAAGAGTGGGAGAATTCCCTGGAATACATCGGCATGATCGCACTCTCTGATCCTGTCCGCCCCGAAGTTCCGGATGCGATTAATTGCTGCCGGTCGGCGGGGATTCAACCGGTGCTGATCACGGGCGATCATCCTGAAACGGCCCGGGCGATCGCTGGCCAACTTGGGATCTGGCAATCGGGTGATGCGATCCTGACTGGGACTGATCTTGATCGGATGTCAGACGACCAGCTTGAGAATGTGGTTGCGTCAACGACGGTCTATGCGCGTGTTTCGCCAGAACACAAACTGCGAATCGTCCGCGGTCATCAGGCGATGCAATCGGTCACGGCAATGACAGGTGATGGCGTCAACGACGCGCCGGCGCTGAAACAGGCTGACATTGGCGTCGCTATGGGAAAGAATGGAACGGATGTCGCCAAAGAGGCGGCAGCAATGGTCCTGGCCGATGACAATTTTGCGACGATCGTCAGTGCCGTGGAAGAGGGACGGGCCGTCTATGACAACATACGCAAATCGATCGCGTACCTCTTTTCAGGAAACATCGCCGAAGTGATTCTGTTGTTCGCAGCACTCGTCGCCGGTCTACCGCTTCCCCTGATTCCCATTCAAATCCTCTGGATCAATCTTGTGACGGACGGATTGCCAGCTCTTGCGATGGCCTTTGAGCCACCAGAGTCGAACATCATGCGACGAATTCCGCGAAAGCGATCGGAAGGTTTGTTTGATCATGGCCTCGGCTGGAGTGTGATTCTGGTCGGCAGCACTGTCTCAGTCTCTCTGCTGCTATTATTCCGCTACCATCTCTTGAGCGGCGTAGAGTCTGAGCATTCGATTCTGGTGGCACAGACTGCCGTCTTCATGACACTCGGGCTTGCCGAACTTTTGTACGCAATGTCCGCCCGGGATCTTTCGAGATCATTTGATCTGAAGGGTGTCGTCCGAAACAGGGGGATGTTGCTGGCAATTGTCCTGGGAACACTGCTGCAATTCGCGGTTTGTTACATCCCCTTTTTGCAGGACGTGTTTCACACTGTCACACTTTCCTCAGGTGAGTTGTGTCTGTGTGTCGCGGTCTCGACTGTAGGCTTTCTGACAATGGAAGCGTGGAAGCAAGTGGTCAAGCCTGTTTGAACGCGGAAACTTGTGCTGCATGAATCGAAAGAATTATCCCGGCTCATCCTGTATTAAGTGTCGAATTCAGAAAATCGGAAGAATAGCTGACATTTTGATCGCAGGCAGGGCGAAACCTCAAGCCGAGGCGTGGAGTGGAGTTGATTCTCTTGTTGTGAAGAAGACCTGCGATGAGATTTCTGGAACTTAAACTCTCATCCGTGCGTCAGATGTCTGCGTTCTGAACATTCTGACCAGTCCCGCAAGGAGTTCTTACAATGCCACGACTGCATTTAAAGATCGTTGCTGCAGTTACGCTCTGCTTTCAGTCAATTAGTAGTCTCATGGCTGCGGAACCACCTGGGGTCACGTGGTTCTCACTGGGAGGAGACGTTTATCAGGAACGCGATCGGTTTGAAGCCGAAAAGCAGGTGCTGACTTTCGATAAAAGTCCTCGTTGGTTCCAGGGATTCCCGAAAGAAGTCTCCAAAAGCGAATTTGAAGCATGGTTGAAGAGTCGAATGGGGAGTCTGCAACAGCAATCGACCAACGAACCTTCGTATCAGATCCCAAATCCGCCTGAATACGCGCGGCGTGCTGGCGATCTTCCGACACAGCATCACGGAGCAAGTCTGAAATTCGCGGTTGAGGCCGCCAAAGAGTCTGACGAACAGGTTTTCGTTTTGACGTTGACGGCGGGAGACCGCCCGATTCGCCGAGAAATTGAACACCGGAATACGAATGTCGTTCCGTTCCTGTTTGCATTCCAGGCAGATGGTAAGGCCGTTTCTGTTGAGCTTGACGGCGGAAGTAAAGAGGGTGGATCGAACAGACTGATTGAACTGGTCCCTGCCAAAGCCAGTCAGACCTGGCGACTGCGTGTCGCCCGGAAATCGCTTGAAGGGATGATTCCAGCAAATGCACAAAAGCTGGAAATCACGGCAGCATTTTCAGAACGACAGCACGAGGGTTATTCGGGCAACGAACTGGCAACGGCACTCGAATTCTGGAATCTGAAAGAGCTACCTCCACAGATCCTGGTTCGCAGTAACGCTGTTCGGATGGTCCGAGGTCGCGACGGATGGACGAGCGAATGACCAGACGCAGTGATGCCGTTGAGAATAAGCTTCGAGCGACGTCTCGCGACACGGCCCGTATAAGTTGAGTAAAGCATCTAAAGTCGTTGCTTCCACCCGGGCAAGCTGGCTTATCCGGGTGGGAGCAACGAATTGCAGCTATCCCTTTCCGCAAATGCTACGCAAAGAATTTAGTCTGGAGGACCCGATGCCACATCCCTTCCTGAATACTCCGTTTGATCTGAATGGACGAGCGGCTCTTGTAACGGGTGCGGGCGTTGGCATCGGCCGATCAGCGGCGATTGAACTCGCTAAGGCAGGGGCAACCGTCGGGATTCATTATCGATCAAGTGTCGATGGGGCAAAGGAAACGCTTCAAACCATTCAGTCACTCGGCGGCCGCGGAATTCTTCTTCAAGGTGACCTGGCCCAGGAAGATGCAGCAAACCTTGTTGTCGACCAGTTCTTCGAATTCGCCGGGCGAATCGACATCCTCTTTAACAACGCAGGGGATCCACTACGACGATCGACGATTGAAAACTGCACCACGGAACTGTGGAAGGAATGCTTTGACGTCAATGTTCACAGTGCCTTCATGGTGACTCGTCGGGCGATTTCACACATGAAAGCGACAGGGAATGGCAGCATCATCAACAACCTGTCTCTGTCGGTTCAGACGGGTGGTTCCGGAGGTGCGGGTCCATATGCAGCAGCCAAAGGTGCGTTGCAGGTCTTCACCAGGACGTTGTCGAGGGAACTCGCCCCGTCAGTTCGAGCCAATGCCATCATGCCGGGGGTCGTTGAAACACGGCATCACAAAATCTTTACGACACTCGAAAAGATGGAAGACTATCGTCGCCAGACGCCACTCGGTCGCAACTCCCAGGCCGACGAAATCGCTCAAGCGGTGCTGTATCTGGCGAGTGACGCGTCGCGATTCGTAACAGGTGCCGTGATCGACTTGAACGGCGGCCGTTTTCTGAGGTAACCCCGCAATTACCGCAATTTAAAAACCACATCCAATTCCGATATTGAGGTGCCACCGACGCGGGTAACGATATTTTTCGGTGAAACTGTGAGGATCGGCCTGTAATCTTGATCGCGAAGCGATCGCAAATTGTAGCCGGGGGTTGTAGCGAAGCGGCCCACCCCCGGAACGAAATTGACTTGGTATCAGCATCCGGACGGGATTCGTTGATTGCGATACGTTCCCGACGAACGCCGCAACGACCTCCGCCACTGCTGACATCAGCTTGCGTTCACGCGAGAAAACACCGCGACCCCGGTGGGTGCCACAAAAGTCTGGTACTGCTGTTTCAGTTTTTCAGACTGCAATTCATGTCCGCTGAGAGGTGGTGGTGGGACTTCTCGGCCGAGCGAGAACAGGATTAACGTCGCAACGTTCGGGAGAGCGTCTTCCAGTACTTTCGGCAGCGATGTCACTCCGGTATCTCCGAGTTGGTCGGCCACGACGGAGTAGGCTTCTGCAAAGAGAGGCGACTGGTTGGTTGAAACTCAGATAGTTTTCAGTTTTGACCACTGAGCGAGGTCGGCGGCGGTGACAGCCAGCGGATTGTTTTGAATCGCCAGGTGCAGAAATTTGTCGCTTGTCGCAGGGAGTTGCGGTCGATTCGCCAGCAGATTTTGGCCCACGTTGAGTTGGATGAGTTTTGACAAGGCCGAGAGATCGGGAATTTCAGTGAGCTGGTTGTGCTCGACATCGAGTGTCGTCAGGTTGTGGGTCGCTGACAAATTCGCGGGGAGCTTCGTCAGAGAATTGTGAGCCACCTTCAGTGTGCTCAGCCGCACAAGTTTGTCGATGTTATCCGGGAGAGAGGTCAATAAGTTGAAACTGACGACCAACGAACTGAGGTCTGTCAGCGTCATCAAGGTCGATGGGAGCTCGGTCAGTTGATTGCCCACCAGATTCAGCGTGCCAAGTTTCGTGCACGAGCCAATTTCATCGGGCAGACTGTCCAGCTGATTGTCTGCCACTTGCAGCATCAGGAGGTTGGTCAAACCCTTGATTTCCACCGGAAGTTTTTTGAGTTGGTTGTTGCTTAACTCAAGCGTTCCGAGTTGGCTTAAGCCGCCGAGTTCCGGAGGCAGGCTCGTCAATTTGTTGCGTGACGCATCCAAGGTTGCGATCGCGGCGAGTCCTTTGATTTCCGCAGGCAGTGACGCGAGGCGATTGCCGCTCACGTTGAACTTCAGCAGCGCGACCAGTTTTTCCACGGCGGCGGGAAGGCTCGTCAGTTGGTTCCTCGACACATCAAACGTCTGTAAAACAATCCACACACCGATTTCATTAGGCAGCCCCGCCAGCGAGTTATCGGACACGTCGCAGATTGAAAGTTTGACCCATTGGTCAACACTCGCGGGGAGCGTCGTCAGTTGATTGCTGCTGCACGAGAACTCTTTGAGTTCCGTCCATCCGCTCACGTCTGCAGGAAGTGCAGATAACTTAGCAGCATCGAGCGACAGAACGCTGAGCGACTTCCAACCACTAACCCCGGCCGGCAAGTTCTGAAGAGGCGTCCGATCCATACGGAGTTCTCCCAGTGCAGTCCAGCCTGAAACGGTCTCTGGCAATGCTGCCAGTTGGGTATCAGACAGATTCAACCGACTCAGTCGTTGCCATTGTCCTACCTCATCAGGAAGCGTCTTGAGCGGATTGCCCTGAAGGCTGACGCGACGCAATTCGCCGAGCCCGCCGATTTCCTTCGGCAGGCTTGCCAGTCGGCATGACTGCAATTCGAGAGATCGCAGGAGGCTGAGTTGTCCAATCGACGCAGGCAATTCCAAGATCGCGGTCGCCGTCGCGTTGAAAACGTACAGCGAGCGTAACAGACCGATTCGGTCCGGCAATTCCGTCAATGGATTCCCGCCGACGTCCAGCTCGTGGAGACTTGGCAACTGAATCGCTTCGTCGGGAAGCTTCGTCAATTGATTGCTGCTCAAGTACAGGTTCTCAAGCTCGTCTAAACCGACCAGGGACGGGACGCTTTTCAGCCGATTCGCGCTGACGTCGAGATATTTCAGGTTTCGAAGTTCACCGATCGAATTCGGGAGTTGCTCAAACCGATTCATCGCCGCTTCGATCAATTCCAGCTTCCCACACTTGCCGATCGAGTCTGGCAAAGCCGTCAGTGGGTTGAAGACGACGTTGAGTTCCCTCAACGAGGTCAACTTCCCGATCTCATCGGGCAAGGCGGCCAGTTGATTTTGAGCCACATTGAGGCTGCGGAGTCGCGTCAATCGGCCAAATCCAGCGGGCAGTTGGGTGAGTTGGTTCGTGTCAAGGTTCAAGTCGGTCAGACGCTCAAGCTGTCCGAACTGCGCGGGCAACTCCTTCAGCAGACAATTCGAACAGTCCAAGATTTCCAATCGCTGAAGCTGGCCAATCTCGGGGGGCAGTGTTGTCAGTCCCTGCCGATCCTTACTCGACTCGCTGACGGGAAAGTTGCTGTCAGAGACGCTCAATTCTCGCAAGTTGGTGAGCCGCCCGATCTCTGGCGGCAGGGCGAGCAGGTGATTGTGCTGAAGATTCAGGATTTCCAGATTGACTAAGTCTCCGATTTGCTGCGGCAGTTCTTCAATCGGATTTCCACGTAGCATCAATTCCCGAAGCGAGGCAAGCTTTCCAATCTCGGCCGGCAAACGAGTGAGCTTAGCTCGAACGAGGCGCAATCGCTCCAGCCTTTGCAAGCCACCGATGGCCGCGGGCAGACTGCTGAGCGATATTTCAGAGCCATTCAATTCGCGAAGTTCGGACAACGATCCGAGGGAGTCCGGGAACGACGTCAGTGGGTTTCCCGAGATTGACAATTCACGCAACGATCGCCAACCGGAGATTTCCGTGGGGAGTTGTGCAAAGTCATTTTGATCCAACCTCACGGATTCTAACGCGTCGAGATCGAACACGTTGGTGGGGAGTTCCGTCAGATGGTTTCCGACCATGTCGAGTTCACGCAACGACTTCAACTTTCCAATGACTTCGGGCAGTTTGCCGAACCCGCATCGACCGACATTCAAAACTCGCAGCGCGGTAAGTGCCGCTAATTCCTCAGGCAATCCGCTCAGCCCGTTTCCACTGACAGACAACCATTGCAGTGCCGTCATCTCTCCGATTTCTGCTGGCAAAGCCCCGATTGAATTGCCTCCCATATCCAACGACTCCAACTTGATGAGGAGCCGCAAATCGGTGGGAAACGCGCTAAATCGGTTGCTGTTGAGCGAGAGGCTCCGCAGGGCCTGCCACGCCCCCAATCCGGCTGGCAGCGCGGTCAGTTGATTGGCCGTGAAATCAGCGTCACGCAACGCCGACAACCCCGACATCTCATTCGGAAGATTGGTCAAGGCATTTTCATCGGCCCGAAGCGTCTCTAATTGGACAAGACTTCCGATCTCTGGAGGCAGAGCCGTGAGCTTGTTTCCAGCAACGTCCAGCGATTGCAACTTCGTCAATTGTCCAATTTCTTTAGGCAACGACGACAATTGATTTCGATCAAGCCGAAGTTTCACGAGTGAGCTCAGTCCCCCGATCTCCGGAAGCAGTGTGGTAAGTTGATTCCCTTCCAGCGACAATTGTTTGAGCGCAGCGAGGTTTCCTAATGTTGTCGGCAAGTCTGTCAATTGATTACCGGATAGTTCCAGCGACTCCAATTTGGTCAATTGTCCAATCTCTGGCGGCAGTGTAGAGAGCTTGTTCCCCGGAATCGGTGCATCATCATCACGAATCGACGTGATGATGATTTGATCGCCCCCGTCGAGATCGAAGCCGGCAGCAGAGACACGCCCCAGATCCAGAAATCTCAGTTCGTGAAGTTGCCCAACTTCAACCGGAAGATGTTCCAGATTGTTCATGGGAAGTTCGAGGACCTCGAGCTTCCGGCAATCACCGATCGTCGCCGGGATGGACGAAAGTCGATTGAAAGTGCCTCTCAATTCTTTAAGCGACGCCAATGTTCCGATTTCCGGAGGCAATTCCGAGAGGCGGTTTCGCCGCACCGACAACAATTCCAAAGACGACAATCGTCCAAGTGTTCCTGGTAACTTCGGCAGCCGGTTCCCATCCAGCAGCAGTTCGACCAAGGCCGTCAACTGTCCTAGTTCATCAGGTAAGCCGGTCAGTTGATTCTCAGAAAGATCCAGCGACGTGAGCGACGTCAACTGGCCGATGCTGGCTGGAACTGAAGCCAATCGCCCACGAGCGACTCTTAGCGTTCGCAACTGGGTCAGCGCGCCGATCGAGGAACTGATTTCTGTCAAGGCGTTTCCCGACATCGAGAGTTCTTCAAGCTGCCGCCAACGTGTGATCGTTTCTGGCCACTCTGAAAACGCGTTCCCGTCACCATGAAAGGTCTTGAGCACCGTTAGAGAGGAGCAGTCGGGCAGCCGCGTGAGTTGGTTAAGCCCCACATCAAGCCGTTCGAGTGAAGCCAATTCCGCCAGTTCGCGAGGCAATTCGTCCAATTTGTTGTTGCGAAGCTGAAGTGATTTGAGCCGTTCCAATGCCCGAAGCTCGACGATATTCGTGATGCGGTTGTTCGCCAAATTGAGCAATTCCAGCGACGACAATGCCACGACTGGTCCAGGCACATTCCTGAACAGATTCCCACTCAAATCGAGACTCTTGAGCGATTCCAATTGCGAAAGCTCAAAGGGAATCTGCACCAAATCCAAATTCGAAAGGTCAAGCGACGTGGCAGACGACTCAGCCGCGACTCGAATGCGTCGGAGAGATTCCTGAAATGACATACAAGTTTCCTAAATCCCAGAGTAAATGATGCAACTCGATCACAATGCAACTTGATGACGTTGATTAGGAACTGAAATGAACTGATAATGATGGGATATTATTCCCTCGACCAGCCCGGATACAATCGTTCGGCGGTACGGGCGAAGAATTCTCGCGACGATTCTTCGCAGTTTGTCGCCTACTTTAGGTGTGGGTGATCTGTCCGCTTTTGAGTTGGAACGCATGCCGTCGGTGGGCAGGCCGATGTAAAGTCGATACCTTCCGTCGGGCGTTTTGGTTGGGTCGAGGGACGTTATCGATCCATCCGGCACGCGAATGCGATAAATACTATCACAAACACCCAACCTAAGGATGTCACTGCGACTTCAACCCACGGTGCAGAATAAATTGTGAAACGAGCGTAGGTCGGACTCGACACGTCATAACGCAAGAAGATTTTGCTTACAATTGGCCGCAAATACTTCGGCGATACTTTTTCACGATGCTCATATTGTTGGTCGCCGAAATTTCTTTGGCAGTCATGATGTTCTGGAATTCAACATCCGCAACAACCACTGGAATTGTCACAAGACCTTGATTCGCACGATCGATCGCGTATGACGACACGCCGCAAATCATGATGCAAATGCATGTTGTCACCAGATAAAACATCTTTCAGTGTTGCAGTTCTGGTGATACGACCCGTCGCCAAGAGTGCAAGAATTCACGGATGGTTTGCTTTCGAAAAAACAAACAAATCCCAGGCCTTCATCGTTTCACCTTGCGTAATGGTATGCAGATCGACGCCAAAGTAGAATTCGTGTTGCTGGCGGAACAACCTCATCATCGGTCTCCTGGAAGCAGGATTGGCTGGACCTGTTCCAGCTTGCGAGTCTTCCGGTATCGCCAGAACATTGGGACAACTCTCCCATTTCTGACAGGCTATGATGAGTATCAAGTTGATCAGGTTCCCTTTATCATTATTGCGTTAAAATCATGGCAGGACCCGCCGCATCGGTTATTGCACAATTTGACGGCTCTGTGCCGACGTGGCGCGAACTAATGGCGCCATACGCTTCCTGCTGGCACGATCGCGACTCTTGTGGCGTCGCAGATACAAGACCATTTGGTGGGCGTTACCACGGCGAAGCGCGACCGTTCGTCGGTTCTGTAGATCCGTTCAGATTTGACGCCGAACAGTTTCCTGATGACGCGGCGTTGTCGGATGCGGTACGCAAGTTCATGAATCGAGACTTCACAAACTCGGTTGTCGTGGCCGCGATGTGTAATCAACAATGTGACCATCAGATTCTATGCGAGGTCTTAATTCATCTTGCAATTCGTTTGGACGGTGTCGTCGACTTTGACTGCCTTGACGCGCCGGCAGATGGAGGACTTCAACGTTGTGAATGGCTAATTGACGGTCAAGTGGAATGGACAACCATCGGCACCCCAGAAGCGGCTCGTATGTGGATGCGGCACCCCACGTTTCACATGCTAAAATGACGCCGTTCGGGTGGCACGCCCAGACGCTTTGGGATGGGCGTTGTCTGGTGAATTTCGACGTGGGGAGGCTCAGCCTGTTTAAAGTTGGGCCCGTTGGCCGCTTAAACACGGGCGGCCCAAAGCGACCGCCCGTGGCACCCGGCGACGGTATCCTGAGCGGGAGTATCTTGTCCCGGTCTACATCCGTTCAAACGAAATTGTCAGGGAGGAGTAGGGATGAGCGACACACCAACTTGGCAAGCCGTCGTGCTTGTTCGGGAAGACAGCCTACTTCAGGTTTCGTGTTCCTTAGGTAACGACTCCCTGCTTTGTTCGGCAGAGGGGGTCAGTTACGAACTTCCATTAGATGTGTCGCTTCCTCGAACCCTTGAAACTCTTCGACAGCAACTCGAAGTGCAGTTCTCTACGCCATTGCACTTCCGGCATTGCCTGCACTGCATTCATTATTCTACGTCGGGTATGGCCCTTCAAATGGCTCAGGGGAGGACCGGCACTTGCAGGCTTCACATTATCAGTGTCACCCCTCTCTACGTTTGTGACGATTACTTCTGCTACCGTGACTTTCGGCCCGAGGTTGCTCCCGAGATTGCACTGCCAGATCCCATTGAGTCGATGGAATACTGTCAAGACTTCCTGGGAGCATCTCAGCAACTCTCCATCTATCGCCACGGAACGGGTGTAGTGGGCAAGTCGAGTACAGACCTGTCGAAGCGTCTCTGCGACACATTAATTCGCAGTGCGATCCGTCACCCCGTAGCAATCTCTCTTTCCGCTAACGGTAGTGGCGTCAGGTTCGTTGACTTTGGGTTGCGGAAGGTATTTAGCGTTGTGACACCATCAGAACTGACAAGCTGGTCAGAGAGAACTCCGGCCACAACCGACATGGCTGTGTTCCCAAATCCGAGGGTCAGAGAACAACTTGGCTTGGATAAACTGCCAGAAGCGGATCGTCTTTCATCTGCCATAGCCTTGATCCGACTGTGGCGGGATGCCCAAGAGCTAGAACCAGTTGCATCTTCTAAATGAGGCGTTGCGCTTGGCCAGTCTGTGGCGGATGGTGGGCTGGTGACTATGAGAGAGG
Source organism: uncultured Schlesneria sp. (assembly GCA_963977965.1). Taxonomy (GTDB): domain Bacteria; phylum Planctomycetota; class Planctomycetia; order Planctomycetales; family Planctomycetaceae; genus Schlesneria. The sequence goes on along the minus strand of CAXBSB010000043.1, from coordinate 14,874 downwards.
CCCGCGAGCATTCGAACGAACTCCCACCAGCCATGCACTTTGTTCGCTCGTTCGCAGGGTGGCCCAGATGTCGCTTTGGACGTCTGGGTTTACGAGAGGCGAAAGTGCAGTATGCCCACGTTCCTCTGACGCTGAAGCAACGGTCGGGTGACACGCCCAGACCTTTGGAATGGGCGTGGTCTTCTGGCGCCCCGGGCGAAGGAGATTGACTGAATCTCTTCGATTCGAACGCAAGCAGGTCGTTACCACGTCTCAATCAGACAGCCTTGGTTGGTAAAGGCTTTTCGTCCCGGCGCAAAACAGGGTGGTGCGGACTTCAGGATTCGAACAGATACGATTTCGTCGTCGATCATTCCATCGATCGACAAATGTGCCCCCAACTGATCATCTTCGTTCACTGTTCGTGACTGCCAACTGATGTTGTCGATGCTGTTAAAGAGATTGGCAGCCCCCAGAATGTCGACTCGAAAACGTGGTGCCGTTTTTCGGCCATCTTCTGGACCACCGACGATTTCAGTCACCGATGGAAATATGGTGACTTCCCAACCGCTTGGGCAATGATGGTAATGGCATCCCAAAGGTGGCATCGGTTCCAATGGCTCAAGGCAGGCGGAAACGTTGTTCGCGAGAGCAGAAATCCATTCGGGAGGGGTAGCCATCTGCAAGTCTTCCTTTGATCTTGGTAGGGCAATCCTGTCTGGTGGGACAACGGTGGAATGTCTCGCAGAACGCGTTGCGATCCAGCAACGGAGTCCTGCGAGGTTCGGCATGTGAGCGCGGCGCAGCACGAAGGGCAATTGTAGTGCCAGAGAGTGCCACGTTGCGGAATTGCACCATCCACATTTTCGGAGAATAGTGCATTCGCACACTGCAAACCGCACATGCGAGCTAATCGCTTCGACCGGAAATCGATTTGACCGACAATCCCGTGTAGTCGTGACAAAATCCTGTCACCCGGGTCAAAGCACAATTCGCGTAATCACTACAACCCCATTCCGCGAACCACCCCACCGCGAAAACCTGTCGGAAAGCCGAAGGGACCAATTCTGAGGTTATTCGAAAGACGCGTTCAGCCTTCTTGTCACGTCGTGATCGAGCTTTTCAAACCGTAAAGGCAGCGTGTCGTAAAGTTCGAAGTCATGACTGAAAGGATGTTCAAAAACTTGCTTCGATTAGGATTCGATCGCAGTCAGGAACGCCGCTGTTTTCGCACGAATGCAATCAGTCCCGAGTATCGAAAATCTGGATCGATGTAATGTTGAATCACGTAGAACGCAAAGTAGTAAGCGCGACAGAAGCCCCAGACTGCGACTGACAGAAGTACAAACGTCTTGAATGTGGGATGTTCCACCAGCAAAGCCGCCGATGCAAGCAGTCCTGTTGCCAGCATCAATGCCCCTTTGAGGTACAGCAATCGAGGATTCTTGATGTCGGCCATTCCAACCCTCGTGCTGAAAAAATAATCACGTTGAACAGACTGCTGAATCGTCAAAGAGAAAACGGGGCATGACGAATGACTTGTGGGGTGCAAGTCCCCTGTACGAGAACGAAGGTCTTAAGGTAGGCAGCATACCAACTGTGACTCCGATCGACCAAGTACGAGAGACCCGCAACCGCTGATGATCGGGAGGGCGAAGTTTCTGCTGAGCCGCTTCGGCAGTTATTAGCGCACATCGACTTAGCGGCTCGGCGGGAGCCTCGCCCTCCCATTACATTCAGCCCCCAATTTCGATTTGACAAACCACTACTTTCGGCCGGGAACCAGTCGCCTGAGATTCAAAGGTGCGAATCGACTCGGTTTGACTTCAGGGTCGACGTTTCGAGGGACTTCGGCAAACTCGCTCGAGAGTGGAGTTGACGTGATCTTGAGTTCATCCAGCAGGACCTCGCCGAACCCATGCATTTCCGCTGTGACGGTCAATTGCTGGCTGCTCGGAACGACCCGCCAGAATTCAAACGGCTGCCATTCCTCGGAGTTCGTAATGCGAATTCCGCCGGTCTTTCCCATCAGGCTGTCGTAGATGAGTGCTCCATCGAGACTGCGAATTAACGGCTGAGGCGTCTTGACCCAGCCTGAGATTTTGACGAGTTGCCCTGCATTCACTGACAACGGGGGCGATGTCACTGCCAGCGGGGCCGAGGCAAATTGAAAAGTGGCGGGATCCCGGATCGTCGATTCGGCGGACAGTCTCAGTGAAAAGCGGCCCTTCTTGGCAACCGGGTGCAAGTCTGCGACGGTTTTGACATCGGCGATCGGCGTTTGTTCATTGCGCCAGCCTCCGGCAATGACCGTGTCGAGATCCTCAAAGTCTCCCGATGGTAGTCTGTTGATGTCGCTCGACTTGCCACCTTTCTCCATCGCTCGCACCAGGCGCCAGTGAGCGGGAAGTGTCTGGAAACAAAGTGTAAATGGGCTGGTTACCGGGCTGATCTGCTTCGCGACGGCATGATCCCAGTGGGCTCGCTGCAGGATTCGAGTCAGTTGCATGACTGTCCCCGCGTACAGCCGGGCCGTGTGATATTCCTGCTGTTTGAGGCGAGCTTCGGCCATTTCGTACTGCAGTTTTGCCTGGCCCAGCAACTGCCGACTATCAGGCTGTCCAACCCCCAACAGCTGAAGCTGCTGGTCGATCTTTCGAACTCGTTCCAGTTTCAATCGGGCGAGTTCCAGCATGACCGTGGCACTGCGTTCTTCGGTCAGGGCAATTCGCTGGTTGATCTCATCGACGATAGACGGGTCAGACGTAACCAGGATTGCTGCCGTCTGATCGAACTTGGGTATGACGATGCGGATGCCACCTGCAATCGTTTCACGATTCAGATTCTGCACCCGACCTGTCGTGCTGATCTGCCATGCCGTCGCCGTCTCTCCTCCACCAGGCACTACGATCGTTGCAGAACTTGATGCCAGTTGCCCTGGGACGAATTGCGAATGTTCTTCGAGCCACATCGGCAACAGGAGAACTCCGAATTCTGTGCGGATCAATGCAGCAGAGAGTTCTCGTTCGTGACGACGTTCAGCGTCACTCCCTTTGGCAGGCTTGGGTTGTGACTTGCCCGGTCTCGTCGGTGGTTCGACAGTAAACGGGATCAATTGAGTCGCCGCGCCTGTCGCGAGCCAGGGTTCCAGCAGGCCAAGTTCCAGGTTGAGTTGCGTCAACATCAGATGCCGTTCGCGGGCACCCGGTGCATCACTATCCAGTGCAGATGTGGTCCAGTAACCGAGTCCGCGACATCCGGCAGCGAGAGCGGCATAGACTTGCAGTCGCAACTGTTCAGGTTCAAGAACAGGAGTTTCATCTGCAATCTGCTTCAGATCCATCAGTTCCGACGTCGGTTCAGTCTGAATCCACGAGAAGCAGAAAGTGCCCGGCCAGGCTCGGTCCCGACGTCGAATGATTTCATCACGGAAGTCTGCCAGGGAGACGCCGCTGTTCAGGACATGGCGACTGAGTCCCACAATATCGAGGTGTCGGGAAGCGATCCGTTCGTCATCCGCGACATCCGCCGCAAGCGGGCGTTTGAACGATCGATCAGCGTCACGAACCTGATTGGCCCAGCTTGCCATTCGAGGCTTTGTTTCGGCCGTCATTCGTACGCCCAGCATCCAGAACAAGATCGACGTCGTGCTGGGAGCGAACGGCAGCAGGCTGGCGTCATCAGAATCCAGCGGCGCTCCGTCGGCGTCTTTGGCGTAAGGAGGCGTCGTCGTTAACCAGATTCCACGGTCACGAAATTGACCGGTGTTTGGCATGGATTCGACATCAGAAACCCAGATCGCATTGTATCCTGCCTCCGCGATCAATTCGGGACGTTCCTGTCTGTGTTGGATGATTCGAGGAAAGAAGGGCTTGCCGTTCACTCGCAGCTTATGCATCCGAAATTCAACGGGAACAGTGGATGTTTTGGAGGAAGCCGGCCCAAGTCGCGAGCCACTGTCGACGCCACTGACCGTTTCAATCTTCCCCTTGTCTGCGACTTCGAAGTCGACAGGGACAACTGGACCGAGTTCCAAGTCATCAATCTGCAGTTCGGTTGGTCCTTTTCCGAGCTGAGTTCCAATCACGATCCGATCGACGTACATCGTCGCTGGATCAAGGACGGCTCGACTCTTCACTCTGAGTTGCCGTAATTGATCATTGACGGCTTTGTCCGTCGTTCGGCAGGTCAGTTGTTGCCATTTGCCGACGTCTTCGTATTTGTCCCCCATGACAACAAATGCCAGAGGAGCACCCGTTGCGGAGTCTACTGTTCCGTGAAATGCGATTCGAATCGCGAGTGTTGCTCCGGGGCGGTCTGCGCGAAACCAGACGGACGCCGTCAATTCATCGAGAACTCGGACTGCCGGAACATCGTGCTCCAGGCGCATCGGCGTGTTATCAATCGCTGCCTGCACACGAACGAATTCGCACTGGCCGCGCCGTGCCTCCTCGCGTCGGCGTTCCTGAGATTCCAGGACGGCTTCGCGCTGTCGACATCGTACTTGCCACGTTGCCTCTGGTCCGTCGAAATCGAGTTCGAACTGGCGAGCATCGACGTTTTGCAGAAGCGCGACACTGCAGAGCCCCCAAAGGGCCAACAGTCGAGTAATCCGCCTCCTTGCGGCTCCTACCCTACGCATCTTGCGCCTTTACACTCCACTTGCCCCAATCGCTACAACAGGAATCGGGAGTTCGCAATTTTGTTGAAATTCAAGTGGAAATAAAAATTTCATTGAAGTCGATGGATCGTGACGCGTTGACAAAAATCAACATGCCCGCACACTCGGAAAAATGAGCTAACCCCCTGATTCTAATGGACTTTGCATTTCTCAGCTAGACGAACTGGTTTCCAGAAGCATGATTTTCAATTGTCTTCGAAAGTCCTGGTTTTCATCGCAAATCGTTTGAAATTCAGTTTTTAAGGCTGCCTCTTGCAAAGCGCCAACGCGCAGTTGAGAATCTGCCTGTTCGCTTTCGGTGAACTCAAGGAGAACTGCGCGTGATAAGAAATGCTCGATTTCCGGAAAATGACGACGACGAGATCCCAGCGGAACTCGCTGATCTCGGGAAGCGCATTGAGGCGTTGTCGGGCTCGGAACGGAGTGAATTGCTCCTCGCACATCAGCGCGTAGTTGATTCCGTTCGCAGGCGCCGCAGGATCCTTTCGCTGGTTCAGGAAGCACTCTCACAACTTCGGCTGGATATCAAATACCTGATGTTTGACCTCGAAGTGACCCGCCAGGAACGCGACGAACTCAAGCAACAACTCGAAGACCGGTAGTCTCGATGACCCGAATGACGCTGCTGACACTGGTGGTTCTGGGAACATTATCAGGCACCGCGGCAGCAGCAGATCCGTTTCAGGCGGGAGCAGCGACCAGCAATATCACTCCGGCGATCGGTGCTGAAATCATCGGGGGTTTCGTTCCGTATCCGTCGAAACACATTCATGACCAACTGCACGCGCGCTGTCTGGTCCTGGACGATGGAACAACGAAACTGGCTCTTGTGGTCTGTGACTTGCTCGGAATTCATCGAGCGGTCAGCGAAGAATCGCGACGACTGATTACCGAGAAGACCGGTATCCCGCGCGACAACGTGATGATCAGTGCGACTCACACCCATTCCGCCACCAGTGCTCTTGGGCAGGATCGTCTGCGACCGGATCAGACGGTGGATGAGTATCAGAAGTTTGTGGCTCAGCGAATCTGTGATGGTGTGATCTGTGCACTGAATAATCGGCGTCCAGCGCAGTTCGCATACGGATCGGTCGATGTTCCGGAGCACGTTTTTAACCGTCGCTGGCAGATGCGTCCGGGAACCATGCCGCTGAATCCGTTTGGCGGAACAGATCTGGTCAAGATGAATCCACCTGCTGGAAGCCCGAATCTGGTCGAGCCTGCAGGACCAGTCGACCCCACGGTTTCATTCATTTCGGTGCAAACGCTTGATGGTCGGCCAATTTCGATTCTGTCCGCGTATTCATTGCACTACGTTGGCGGAGTGGGACCGGCAGACATCTCATCCGACTATTACGGAGTTTATTGCGAGGCTCTCGAAAAGCTGTTGCTGTCATCCGTGAAATCAGAAGGCGATCAACTGCCGATCGTTGCCATCATGGCGAACGGTACCAGTGGGGATATCAATAACATCAACTTCAAGAATCCTCGGCCAGGGAAGAAGCCTTACGAACAGATCAGGTATGTTGCCGAAGACGTTGCACGCCACTTGAATGGGGCGTTGCCGAAACTGCAGTATCAGCGCGAGATCACTCTGAAGGCGCGATATCGCGAGCCGACGATTGCCTGGCGGAAGGTTACCCCTGAGCAGAAAAAGTGGGCCGAAGAGACAATCGCTGCTGGACGCAAAAGTGAAGGGGATCTGTCGTTCATTTACGCACAGAGGACGCTGAAACTGGCGGACTATCCCGAAACGTCGACGATTCCCGTTCAGGTCCTGCGGATTGGAAAAGTGTGCATCGGGACGATGCCCTGCGAAGTCTTCTGCGAAATTGGTCTGGAATTCAAGAGCCGCAGCCCGATCCAGCCGGCATTCATGATCGAACTGGCCCACGGCTACTTCGGTTACCTGCCGACGCCGCGCCAGATGCAGTTGGGAGGTTACGAGACTTGGATTGGCACCAATCGGCTCGAGCCTGAAGCCTCAACCAAGCTGATGACTCAACTGCTCGAGATGGCTGAAGAGTTGAAGTAACGTGCGCGTTTGACTCACAACTCATGAAACCAGAACGCACGAACAGAACGTTCGTGCGCGGTTTGGACTCCAAACGGAACTCTGCTGACTTATCGGGTTGTCCGTGTCGTGGATCGACGTGGACGAACCTTCGTTTCAATCGTAGGGCCGGTCAGCGGCTTGGCTCGCTTGGTTCGTGGTTTCGCGGCCAGCATCTTTGGCTTACGAATTTTCTCGGTGTGCCGCGTGACTGGCGAATCAATGCGCCGCAGCACGGCCATCAGACGGACAACATCGCCGCGTGTGATCACGCCGACGAGTCGTCCTTTGTTGACGACCGGGAACTTGTTGAAGCGACCATCGCGAAACAGTCGCGCAACTTCGGCCGCATCGGATTCGGGTGAGAAGACAGGAATGCTTCGACTCATCAATTGCTCGACGATCGAATCACTGGCTTCACCACTCAGTTCCGCCTTGAGCAATTCGAAGTCTGGAACAACGCCGAGCAATCGCCCGATTTTGTCTGTCACGTAAAGTTCGGTGACTTCGTGTCGAGACAGGATTTCGACCGCTGCATCGGCCGAGCATCCGGGGGAAACCATGACTGGACGTTGAGTCATCAAGTCGCCAACGGTAAGACGCATGTTTGCCACTCCTAGGCTGGTAAGTCTGCTGTAGCGAGGGTTGCCACAGTTGTTCTCCTGAAGCCTACGATGCGTTTTGGCAACGTGCGGCGAAAAAGCATCATCTTTTTCGCAGATTTCCTGTCAGGAATTGACGACAAGGATTGCCGGGACACCCACAGTCGTTCCCTTCACGAGAACCGGTACAACCGGCCAGTCCGAAGATGCCGTTAATACCTCAATTCCGCGTTCTCCGACCAGGATAGTGTCGCCCATCAGTACGGGACCGACCGAAGGATGCCAGAAAACTGGCGTTCCTGACATGAGTCGAAATTCGCTGTTCGGCATAACCGGAACGGATCCAAATTCGTACTCCACAATTTCCGCCTGATCGGCCAGTCTCCACTCCGATTCGACGCCCGTCTTCTCGTACAACCGGTGAACTCGATTCCAGACTTCGAACATCTCCCAATCGGGCTGCGAGAAGTAAATGCCAGTCGCCTCGATCAGTGCAGCGGGCTCGAAAGCGTTCAGCAATGCCTCCGGGGGATCACCCAGAGCGACAGTCCGGGCGGCACCAACATACATCCCTTGATAACGCCCCACTGCCGAGATTGTGCAGAAGTGATGAACGGGAGAATCATCGAAACCCCAGCGTCGAAATCGTGTCCCGCGTCCATCTCCCAGCACCTGAATCCGTTCGGGATGGACACCATGCTTGAACAGGCGATGAGAAACTTCTCCGGCGATCTCGGCCTCAGTTCTCCCTTTCACCATCGCCCGGGCTGTCGCCTCGATTGCGTGCGTCAAACGCTTGCCAACGTCGCGAATCCGCACCTTATCGTAATCTGAGAGCGGTAGCCGCAGGCTGAGCATTCGCTGGCCGATGTCAGTCGTCCCCGGAAAACCTGTATCGCTCGCGACTCTGCGACCTCGGCACAGGTCCGACAACATGACATTACGGGGTTCTGTCCATGGACGTTCTTTTAGCTGAAATCCCATGTTGCAGACTTCGGATTCGAAGAATTGCGCAGTGTCAACGTTGCTGCAGGCAATGACTCGAGCTTCGGGAGTGACGAACAGCGAGCCGGTGGCTCCTGTTGTGCCGCCACGCTGATTGCTTCCTCCCGCCGTGAACCAGGTGAAGTTGGACGGTTGTTGCAACAGCAGGGCTGCGAAATCCTCTTGCCGCATGAATTCAGCCAGCCGCTGGTGGCGATTCGCGATTTCGCCGAGTCGCTCGGTGTCCACCGCAGCAAATTCGGCCGAGGAACGTGGATCTGACAGGTCGACCATCATGGTGCTCATGCGAGATCTCGATCAGGGCGGCAAGATGTGAAACCGCGTCATCGGAAACAATCGTCGAAAGGGACAGCAACTCAAATCATATCATTTCGAACGAACTCGGGCAGTCGTGTCCAAAACTGTTTTGTCTTTTTTATAGCGGCGGGCCATCCGTGGCGAACGAAATTCCGGGGCGGATCTGCCAGAATCAGGACTCCTGTCTAAGTCAAACCGGAGACATGCAGATGAATTCTTCACCCGACTGGATGAATGAGCATTCCGAACTGTCACGTCGCTACTTCCTCGGGCTTGGCGTGGCAGCAACGTCAGTGCTTGCGAATCTGTCGCGGTCCGCTGCCGCAGAGCAGGCGAATCCGGAACTCGATACCGCGATTGCAAAACTGGAGTATCTGACGAAACCGGAATCGTTTGGAACCGTGGAACGTGGGACTCCACTTCCCTACACGCATCCCGTTGAAAAACTGCGTGAAGTCGGGATGACTCGTGAAACATGGAAGCTGGAAGTGATCGCGGATCCTGAAGCTCCAGCCAAGATCGGCTCTCCCTTATCACGTGAGGCCGGAACGGCTCTCGACTGGGATGGCTTGATGAAGCTTGCCGAGCGGCATTCCGTCAAGTTTCTGAAGATCATGACGTGCAACAACGGTGGCAACCCACTGGGGATGGGACTGTGGGAAGGAATACCCCTTCGCGTCATTCTGTGGCTGACCAAGCCCGAAAGCGATCTGCGTCGCGTCTTTTATTACGGGTATCACAATGACGATCTTAAGCAGCGATTTCAGAGTTCGTTGCCGGTCGGTCGAGTCCTTGAAGATCCACCCGGCGAACATCCAGTGATCGTCTGCTACAAACTCAATGGCGAGTTCCTCTCTGGCAAACGAGGGGGGCCTGTTCGTATGGTTGTGCCCGAAGCCTACGGGTTCAAATCTGTGAAATGGTTACAGAAGGTCGTCCTGACAAATGCTCCCTATGCGAACGACACGTATGCGAACGGTAACAATGACGTGGACAGTTGGATGAAATCGTTTGCAAAGTTTGTTTCTCATCCTGCGACCACGAAGTCGGGCCAGCCGATCCCGGTCACAGGACTCGCTCAAGTCGGGATTTCAGGGCTGAAAAAGGTTCAGTATCTGCTGCAGCCTGCTGACCAGACTCAACCCGCCGACGATCCCTACTTCACGAATGCGAATTGGCAGGACGCGACCATTCTGGCACCGCCTAAAGCGTGGGGTGGCGGGATCTCAGACGGCAAGCTGCCATCAGGAGTGTTGGGATTTGATGCCGACTCGAGACAGCCTGATCGATGGCCGATGCGCTACACGCTCGCCCACTGGGCGGTTCTGATCCCCGCAGTGAAATCGGGTAAGTATCACTTGAGGTGCAGAACAATCGATACGAACGACGTGGCTCAACCGATGCCACGTCCGTTTGCCAAATCGGGCCGCAACTCCATACAGCAGGTTGATCTGACTGTGGAATGAGTGTTGAATCCGACATCGTTCTTGATCAGGGGGTGATGCTCATGCCGGTTACTGGCTTCAAGACCAGCATTCCCAGCGGAGGCAACGTCAGGGAGACATGTTGAGTCTGCCCATGATGGCTTCCGGGCAGGCTGTAGACTCCCCCGGCATTCCCAACGCTTGAGCCACCATAGAACCCGGCGTCGCTGTTGAGCAGTTCTGAATAGAACCCGGCGACTGGAACACCAACCTTGTAGTCGTGCCGCGGAATTGGCGTGAAGTTCACAACGATCAACAGGAAATCATCGGGGTCTTTCGCCTGACGAATGTAACTGTAAACGCTGTTTACGGAATCGTCACAAGAAACCCAGCGGAATCCATCGGCAGTCATATCGGACTGATGCAGTGCAGGTTCGTCGCGATAAAGTCGGTTCAAGTCGCAGATCAACCGCTGGATGCCGTCATGCATCGGCTGGCCGAGCAGTGCCCAATCGAGTTCTGCGTCGTGATTCCATTCGGTCCACTGAGCGATTTCCCCGCCCATGAACAGCAGTTTCTTGCCAGGTTGAGTGTACTGGTAGCCGTACAGCAGTCGCAGGTTGGCAAACTTCTGCCAGACATCACCTGGCATCTGCGAAATCAGCGAATGCTTTCCATGGACAACTTCATCGTGCGAAAGTGGCAACATGAAGTTTTCAGTGAACGCGTAGACCATCCGGAACGAAAGTTCGTTCTGATGGTGCTGGCGATGAATGGGATCACGCCGCAGATAGCGAAGCGTGTCGTTCATCCAGCCCATGTCCCACTTCATTCCGAAACCAAGTCCGCCCGTGTAAACAGGGCGCGAAACACCACCCCAGGCGGTGGATTCTTCGGCGATCGTCAGGACACCGGGGAATTCCTGGTGCAGGACGGTGTTCATGTCTTTCAGGAACTGAATCGCTTCCAGGTTTTCCCGTCCGCCAAACATGTTCGGGACCCATTCACCGTTCTTGCGGGAATAGTCCAGATACAGCATGGACGCAACAGCATCAACTCGCAGGCCATCGACGTGATAATAGTCGAGCCAGAAGCGGGCACTGGAAACGAGGAAGTCGCGTACTTCGCTTCGCCCATAATTGAAAATCAGCGTTCCCCAGTCGGGATGATATCCCTTGCGCGGGTCCGCATGTTCGTAGCAGCAAGTTCCGTCGAACGAACCGATGGAATGTCCGTCTGTCGGAAAGTGAGCGGGAACCCAGTCGACAATGACACCGATTCCCGCCTGATGGAACTGGTCAATGAATTCCATCAGATCGTGCGGAGTCCCGAATCGGCTGGTTGCCGCAAAGTATCCGGTTGCCTGATAACCCCACGATCCATCGAATGGATATTCGTTGATGGGCATCAGTTCGATATGCGTGTATCCAAGCTTCTTGACGTATTCAATCAATCGCGGAGCTATTTCGCGGTAATTGAAATAGCGTCGACCATCGGTCGGGCGTCGCCACGAACCGAGGTGAAGTTCGTAAACCGAAACTGGTCGTTCATACCAGTTCGCAGCTTCACGGTCAGCGATCCATGCCGCATCGTTCCACTGATGCCCGTTCAGGTCATAAACGATAGAAGCACTCTTCGGGGGAACTTCTGCGGCGAACGCGTAAGGGTCAGACTTCTGCAACAAGTGCCCGTCACGAGTCCGAAGAGCAAACTTGTAGGTGTCGCCGTGTTTCATCCCCGGGATGAAGCCCCACCAGACGCCGCTGTCACTGGAATTCAGCGAATTTCTTCCATGCATCCACGAATTCAGGTCGCACAGGACAGAGACTTCGGATGCGTTCGGTGCCCAGACGTGGAAGGAAACACCAGCGACGCCATCACGGGTTTCCAGATGCGCGCCCAAGTGACGATACAGCGTCGATTCCATCCCTGTTACCTGATCTGTTTCAAACAGCCTGAAAGTCGGTTTTATCGTGTGACTCAGCGTCATTCACAACGATTGGAACATTCCTGACGAATGTGCCGGAAAAAACATCTGGATGGTATCAGTTGGCGCACCTCACGACAATGGTCTCAATTCCGCGGGTATCCGCAGAAAGGACTGCAGAACTTCCGAAGTTCACGGTGTAGAGTTGCCCGTCTCGCCGGCATTTCCGCTGACTGCATTTCTCATGTTGGACGAGTAGGTTTGCTGTGACTTTACTGCGTGGGCAATTTCTGACGACAGGGCCGTTGGCATTGATTGCGGTGTGCTATTTTATAGCCGCTCCGTCAGTCCCCGCTGGCCGTGTTGAACAGCTCTTTGCCCCCAATATTTCAGGCAAATCACATCTCCTCTCAAGCGACTGCCATGCCGTCGCTGACCAATTGCAGTCTCTGCTGAGCCCTGACTGGAATATGGTCATTCACGAACCTTTCGTGATCGCTGGCGATTGTCCCGAAGCACATCTTGACCGCTGCTATTTCGACACGATTGCGCCGACAGCTCGGGCTCTTTCCGTCCAGTATTTTGACCATCAGCCAACGTGGCCCATCGCGATCGTTCTCTGCACCTCCGATGAAAGCTATCGGGAATGTCATCTTCAGCTTGGTGATAAAGATCGCAGCGAATACTCGGGTATCTACGTTCGATCACAGCATCGAATTGTCGTCAATATTGCCACGGGAGAAGGGACATTGGCGCATGAGTTGACTCATGCGTTAGCACATGCTGATTTCCCCGAAATGCCCGAATGGCTTGATGAAGGATTGGCGTCACTTTACGAGGAATGCGAGTTTTCGGCGGACGAACTACGGTTGGTTGGCCTGGAAAACTGGCGAGGTGCCGCTTTGCGTGGAGCGATGCGAGCAGGAACACTTCGTTCGATCGAAGAATTGGCCGAAGCATCGTTCGCTACCATAGACCCGCCTGTGGAATATGCCCAGGCACGGTACTTCTGTCTGTATCTGCAGAAGCGGAACTTGCTGGAACCGTTCTATCGGAAGTGCCGAGCCCATTTGAAAAACGGTCGCAATGGGCTGGATTCCCTCGAAGAACTGACCGGAATGACCGTGGCTGAGATCGACAAGTCATTTCGGACGTGGCTGAACCGCAGCAACGAGACTCGATAATCTTCCGACGTGCAAGTGCCGTGAAAATCAAACAGCCCCTGTTGACGAATCAACAGGGGCTGTTTTTGCGAGCAGTGCACGTGTTTTGACGCGACACTGAAGTGCGACACGCACTAGAATTCTCGTTTGGTCTTGATCCCTGGTGCAGGAACCGGGTACTTGCCGTTCGCATCTGCCAGCAGCGGGGCTGGGCCGTCGATGACCAGTTTATCAATGTCGGGTGCGAACTCGTGTTCGCAGTTCAACATCTCGTCGAAGGTTACAATGCGGCCTGTATGGCAGGCCATGCGTCCCATGGCGGTCACAAGGCTTGCTTCAGCTCCTCGCTTGGCTTCGTTATACGGCAGATCCTGACGAATGGCGTTCATCAGGTGATCCCATTCCAGTTGGTAGGGGCTGATCTTGTCTTCTGCCTTCCAGATCGCTTCGCTCTCGACCATCTTCTGGCCCTTGTAGATGCGTGCCTTGGAAGGCCAGTGGCCTGCGGCCGAGATCGTTGCAGAGCCTTTGGAGCAGTGAGCGTAACTGGCAAATTCAGTGGCAGCACCAACCATTCCCCGGCCTTCGAGGAACAGCTTCGAACCATCGGCGAACGTGTATTCGACACTGTAGACGTCGAAGTTCTGGTCAACGTATTCACCGCGGTAATGGCGTCCTCCATAACCCTTGGCTTCAACTGGCCAGATGTTCTTGTCTTCGGTGTCCTTCATCCAGCAGCATTCATCAATGTTGTGGATCAGGAAATCGCTATAGCCACCGCCGCTGGCCCACAGGAATGCGTGGAAGTTGCGGATCTGGTATTCCAGCTCATTCTTATTGGCTGGCTTCGGCCCCACAAAAGCCGATCCTGTCGGGCCCGAGACTCGATAGGCTCGCAGGGTGATGACTTCGCCCAGGTCGCCGTTCTTGATCCGTTTGGCGAGTTCACCGCGATCGGCACAGTGGCGACACATCAGTCCGACACCGACCTTCAGATTTTTCTTCAGGGATTCTTCGTAAAGGGCCAGCATCTTGCGAGTGCTGGGGCCGTCAACGGTGACGGGCTTTTCCATGAAGACGTTCAGGCCTTTTTCGATGGCATACTTGAAATGGACCCAGCGAAAAGCAGGTGGAGTTGTCAGGATGACAACGTCACCTTTCTTTAGGCTGTCCATCGCATTCTTGTAGGCATCGAATCCGATGAACTTGTGATCATCGGCAACTTGAACAAGTTCCTTCTTGTCGTTCTTCAGGCTGTCGTAGCTGGACTTCAACCGGTCAGGATAGGCATCGGCCATCGCCGTGAGTTTGACGGGGCCGACTGTTGTCGACAGAGCATTCTGGGCAGCTCCGGTTCCGCGGCCACCGCAGCCGACGAGTGCAATGTTGACGGTCCCGTTTTCCCCGGCGTAGACGTGCTGAGGGATCGCCAGTCCAGCCAGTGCCGAAGCTGCGGCAATCTGGCCAGTGGTTTTCAAAACATCGCGACGCGTCAGTTCGCCGCCATTGGTGCTTGCCTTATCCACGGTTGTAGTCTCCTCGGTTGAATTCTTTCGCGATTCGCGACGGTTCCTTCGCGAACGCGACGAACCAATATACGCATCAGCAACAGTTTTACCGACATTTCCTTCACTTCGCGAGCGAGTGAGGTAGACCTGCAGGGCCATTGGGAAATAGGACTTGACCGAGGTGCGTAGAATTGGAGGAGTTTGCAGGGGAGATTGGTTTTTTCAAGGAGGGTTA
>CAXBSB010000042.1:0-40682 GCA_963977965.1 uncultured Schlesneria sp. | reverse complement strand
GCGCCATCCGTCTCCACAGGGCTGAAAGCCCTGTGCTTTGTTCTCGTGGGCCTTCAGCCCACAAACAGCCGATGATTACCTACGTAAAAAAAATAGATTGCCCTGCCGGATTCCTGCCGACGCGCAAATGAAAAAGCTTCAGGAAAAGTTGCGGCTGCGTGCAATCACGTCCTGCAACCGCTGAATCGTGTGGGCATCGTCGTAGATGATGCAGACGAATACCGCGTCCCCTTCACTCCAGACAACCCACGTTCCAAACGTATCGTACTGGATCATGGCCGATGAGAACGACGTCGCATCGATTTTGGGCTGCCATTGCGAGCGGTCTAACCGCAAGAGAACGCCGGAAATGTCTGGTCGCCCTCGTTCGGCTCGCGCCAGAAAGCTGCGTAGCCGAACAGGAACTCCATTGACCGACGCTACCTGGGTCGAACGTTCCAGTTGAATATCCCTCAGGGAATTCCATTCGGATGGAGCCGTAAACGATGGCTGTGAATCCGTCGGCAATCCGTCCAGTTTCAGTTCCGCAATCTGCCGAACACTGAACTCATTCAAACTTGCAGTATGAGTTCCAAACCATGCCCAGCCCAGAAGCGGAAGCAGCAGCAGCAGTGCCAGCGAGAGACTGGTCCATCGTCGCCAAGTGTAATGTGTTCGGACTGCCGGTTGCGAGGCGGATTGAGGCGTCACCGAATTTACTGCGGATCGCAAGCGTTCCGTCATCCCGGCAGGAATCGGGATATCCGACATCGCATTGCTGACTTCCGAATCGAATCTCTGCTGAAAATCCATAGCTCGATGACACGCTTCACATTCTGCCAGATGTCGCTGTGCGGCCTGTATCTCGGGACCACTCGCAGCATCCCTGCCGAGTGATTTCAGTTCGAGTTGTGCCTGCGCCTCACGGCATTCCATGGCATCATCCTGTTCAGTAACACAAAAACAAAAGAATTCAGGCCGAAAATGATCGGCTGCAGTCCACTAAAGTTTCAACGCCAGTTCTTTCGGCCGACTGCCTCCAGGACCGGTAGCCTGCTGTTTGACAGGCTCTTCCATCAATCGCTTTCTCAAATACGCTTTGCCTCGAGAAATACGACTCATTACCGTCCCGATGGGGACTCCCATTTGGGTCGCAATTTCCTGATAGCTGAAGTCTTCGAAGTAGTACAGGACAAGCGGCGACCGGAACTCTTCGGAGAGTTCCAGCAACGCTTCTTGCAATCGTTCGAGATGAAGCGGGGTTTCGGGCGTTCCTTCAACCTGTGGTTCGTCGATATCGTCGAGCGATTTGCCGGTGTGATGGTTCCGCAACGATTTCAGGAAGACATTTCGGACGATCGAAACCAGCCAACCACGTGCTGCCTTCGTATCGCGCAGTTGATGCAGACGCTGGTGAGCCAGCATGTAAGTCTGCTGCACCAGATCCTCGGCATCACTCGCGTTTCCCGACAATCGATACGCGTACCGATAGAGCAACGAAGAATGTTGCTCAATCAGCTCGTCCGTTGTTGGAAGGCGCGTTCCGTCCACCATTGCGACCTCATCACAAAGGGAAGATTCGGAAGAATGAAGAATTATTCCCGAATCGGGCTGCCAGGTGCTGAGATTTCGTCAGAAACTTCGAAAGACTCCGGAAACAAACAGGTTGCGGCCACCATCAGACACAATGTCTGTCGTGATTGATAGTCAAAACGAGCGTTAATCGCGTCGAATTGGACTTACGATTCCACGGCATTCCAGAAGTCGTCTTCACCCGAATCATCAGATTTTGATGGTTTTTTGCCGGTAGAATCAGGTTTTGAGCCGGGCTTTGCCCCTGGTTTTGGCGTGGCGCTGGTTCCGCCGGGCTTTGGAATACCCGCCATGGGTGGCAGTGGCGGAGCTTTTGCCTTTGGTTTTGGTAGGCCTGCCCCGGGGACAGGTGATGCTGCGGGTTTGCGAGCGGGCGTTTGGGGTTTTGATCCGAGTTCGATGATGTCATCGTCGTCGGGAAGCGGAGGAACGGGAATCGATCCAGACTTCGTGATCGTTGATTTGCCCGCAGAACCACTCGAACTGACTGGTCGAACCGGTTTTGGAGCCGGTCCCTTCCCGGTTGTCGCGGCCCCTCCCTTACAAGCACTGCAGACCCCTCGAGCGTCCAGAACTTCTCCGCATTTGTTACAGAGAGGGACAGGTTGAGAGGATTCGTCGATGTCCGACGCGCGCCCTGCTTTTGCGGGGGTAACTGGCTTCGGGATCGGTTTCGGACCGAGTGATGATGGGGCCGATGATTTTAACTTCACGGGGCCGTCCGAAGAAATCTTCGATGGGGCACTGCTCGAAACAGGCGTTGCTGGTTTGGCCAAGCCGATCGGAGCATCCTTGGCTGCCGTCGCGGTGCGGGCCGTTGGCGTCGCTTTCACGGCGGGTGTCGACTTCACCGCAACTTCCGCGGCTTCCTCTTCGCTTTCTTCCGACCCTTCGCTGAGCGCTTTCACGACCAGGTTTTCCGGGCGGACGATTTCCGTGTGAGCAACTTGACCCGTCTTCAAAACCTTTGCATCCACATGAACACGGGCCTGTTCGTCGTAGGAAATCGTAACTTCGATTTCGGTACCTTCCGGAAGGTTTTCAGGCAGTGGGTCAACCTGACACGTCCCGAGTTCGACATACTGCGAATCTGCCGCCGTACCGCTTTCGACGATTCTCAGGTGGACCCGTCGCTGATTCTTCGACACTGTTCCATAAATCTGCGAGACCGAAACTGGCAGCGGTGTGTTTGCCGGAAGGATGTAGTGTGGGATACGCGTCTGCGTCTCCGTATCGCGGATCAGGACCCCCAGCGAACGGGCTGTGGCGCTTTGTTGTTTGAATTGAGCCAGGCGCGCGGCAGCCGTCGGATTCAGGATCGACTTCGCAAACGTGCTGTTGGTCAGCAACATCCCTGCGTAATACGTTGCCCCGTGTGCGATCGACTGATCCGGTGACAGCGAGGTATTCAACGTCCGACCGCTGAGCTTTTTGAACAGCGACCGAACCATGGGCATGCGCGACGAGCCACCGGTCGTCAGCACGACATCGACCTTGGCCCATCCCATACTGTTTTCTTTGAGCAGATCGAGCGTCAAGACTTCCATCCGGTCGACCAGATCGCGTGTCAGGCGTTCGAACTGTTCCAGTTCCACCTGATATGTCTTCCGCTGATTGCCAGCGGCACACGTCAGTGCGGCTTTGGGACGAACCGAAAGGCTGCGCTTGGTCTGTTCGGCTTCCAGCGCCAGTGCCTGAGCGTTCTCGCGTTCCTTCATCGGGTCGATGCCAAATTCTTTCTGGAACTGCTTGGCAATTGCCACTTCCAGAGCCCGATTCCAGTCGAGACCGCCGAGCTGCAGGTCGCCACCGCTGGCGATGACACGAACCTCGTTCTTCTGGTATCGAACCAGTGACAGGTCGAATGTACCGCCCCCCAGGTCAACGACCATGATCGTCTGGGCTGTTGCGAGTTCTGTAAACCAGATCCCTTCCGTCCCGAGGACGAAGCACAACGCCGCAGCGACCGGTTCGTTGATGATGTCGACCTGCTTCAGTCCAGCCCGCTTTCCCGCTTCAGCCGTTGCCTGTCGCTGCACGTCACTGAACTGGGCCGGGACGGTAATAACCGCCCTGTCGATCGCACCAATTTTTTCGCGAGCACTGTCGAGCATCGACTTGAGGATCACCGTACTGATATCGATGGGCGAATAGCTCTTGCCCCCGATTTTCCAGCGGTGCCCGGGATTGTTCATGTACCGCTTGGCATGCACGACGACTCGGTCGGGATGCCGAATTGAATTCCGCAATGCCTCGGTCCCGACGATGACGTTGTCGTCGTCGAACAGAACGACCGATGGAGTCGACAGTTCCCCATCCTTGTTCGGGATTGTGATCGGCTCGCCGTGCTCATTCAGGTAGGCGATACACGAGTACGTGGTTCCCAGGTCGATGCCGACGGCATGAGTCGCAAGCATGATTGAAGTGCTTTCGTGGAACTCGGGCGGATGAGAATTGGACTGACAGTGTCTGAATGGTAGCATCAGCGGGCAGTCAATTCCACGTGATGCCCGCGCCAGTCCATTTCTGACCGTCAGGTTTGCCGATGGTGACAATTATCGGGTTGTTTTTCGCCCTCTTTTCCGTAGGACAGGTCGGTTCTGCCCCTCGTGAACCCGCTGCCGTCGATTTCCTGACGGGAGCCCGCTTTCGCACGGAACTCGACCAGGCGACCTCGGGGACATGGACAAATGTGGAATTCCGGGACCTGCTGAACAAACTTTCGGTAGAGCGCCGGGTCGCGATTCTGCTGGATCGTCGCATCGATCCGACGGTTCGTGTCCCGCTGGATATCGTCAATCGGTCTCTGACCGAAGGAATTCAGGAAATCGCTCGCAAGGTCGATGCGGAAGTCAGCGTCCCGGAAAACGTGGTCTACGTCGGTCCTTCTGCCGCCGTCCGCAGGTTGAGAACGCTGATTGAAATGCGAACGATCGAACTTACTGCCAAATCGACTCCGATTGCAGAGAAACGGCGTACCGACCTGAATCGGCGGACCTCGATCGCCTGGGCCGATCTGGAATCTCCGGGCGACGTTCTACGGCGCGTGGCGGAACAGTTTCAGTTGAAAATCCAGGGTGAAGACCTGGTTCCGTATGATCTTTGGGCAGGATGCCGTCTTCCCAGTGCGACGGCCGCAGAAGCTCTTTCGATGATTCTGATCCAGTTCGATCTGACGTTTGCGTGGACGGACGGTGGTAAAGGAATCGAACTGGTGCCCATTCCAGAAACGGTGGTGATCGAACGACGTCCGCGTTTCAAATCGAAAGCTGCCGACGCTTTGAAAGCGATCCAGGAGGAATTTCCGAACCTCGACGCTCGTCTGGACGGGACCGATGTGATTGTCAAAGGAACGATTGAAGACCATGAGGCGATCGCATTGCTGCTGAGTCCCAACAGGCCGAAAAAGCCCGTGGAAAAGGGGCCTGCCCCGCTCAGACAACGAACATTCACGCTGAAATTTCAACGAGTTCCCGTGCGAGCGATCATGGCGAAGCTTGAAGAATCAAGCGTCGTGTTTGTATACGACGCAGCGGCACTGCAGGCGGCCGGGATCAATCTTGATCAGCAAATCGATCTGCAACTGGAGAAAGCGACGGCCGACGAATTCCTCAAAGCCGTATTCTCGCCGCTCAAGATTTCATTCGAGATTGATCATCTGACGGTAAAGCTGACGCCCCGAAAATAGCACACCTGTGAGACTGGAAATGTTAAGTCGTTCGTTCTTCATCATCGGGCTGATACTGTCCGGTTGGTTCTGTGGCAGCATAACGAACCCTGCATTCGCAGCAGATGCCGCCCGAAAAGCGACACCGAACATCGTTTGTTTCGTCGTGGACGATCTTGGTTACATGGATATCAGCCCCAATAATCCGGCCTGTTTCTACGAGACACCAAATCTGAAGCGTCTGGCTGAAACCGGAATGAGGTTCACCTCGGGTTACGCGGCGTGTCCTGTCTGCTCGCCCACTCGAGCGAGTTTGATTACCGGGAAATATCCGCAGCGCACCGGCATCACCGACTACATCGGTGCGGCTCAACCTGAGAAATGGAATCGGCCAACGAAGCTGCTGCCTGCGCCTTATCGAGAACGCTTGGAGCATGCGGAAACGACATTTGCTGAGGTTCTGAAAAAGAGTGGCTATGCCACGTTTTTCGCTGGAAAGTGGCACATGGGGCCGGAAGGATTCTGGCCTGAATCTCAAGGGTTCGACATCAACATGGGGGGAATCGATCGCGGTGGCCCCTACGGTGGAAAGAAGTATTTCTCTCCGTACGGGAACCCGCGTCTGACGGATGGTCCCGCAGGTGAACATCTCCCGGACAGGCTTGCGTCTGAGACAGTTCGATTCATGGAACAAGACCGCCAAGGGCCCTTTCTGGCATACTTCTGTTTCTATTCAGTGCATACCCCGCTGATGTCTCGCGAAGACCTGCAACAGAAATACGAAGCCAAGGCGAAAACATTGAAGCGCGACGGGCCGGTCTGGGGACGCGAACGGGAGCGGCAGGTCCGGTTGATTCAGGACCATGCGGTGTATGCCGGGATGGTTGAGGCGATGGACCAGGCTGTCGGTAAAGTCCTGGATGCTTTAGACCGTCTTGGGTTGGCCGACAACACTGTCGTTATTTTCACGTCCGACAACGGCGGACTCTCTACGTCAGAGGGACATCCCACATCCAACCTGCCGCTGCGTGCAGGAAAAGGCTGGATGTACGAAGGTGGGATTCGTGTTCCGTGGATCATCCGGGCACCAGGGCTGACTAAACCTGGCGCCGTTTGTGAAACTCCGATGATCAGCAATGATCTCTTTCCCACCATCATGGAACTGACAGGAAGTCGTCCTGAACATTCCGTCGACGGGAAGAGCCTTGTCCCCCTGCTGCGAGGAGAGAAGCTTGCTGATCGGCCATTGTTCTGGCATTACCCTCATTATGGGAATCAGGGGGGAGCACCGGGAGGTGCTGTGCGAGACGGGGATTGGAAGTTGATCGAGTGGTACGAGGATGGCACACGTGAATTGTTTAACCTGCGAGAAGACTTGAGTGAAACGACAAATCTGGCCTCCAGAATGCCTTCAAAAGTTGAAGAACTGTCGGCGAAACTCGAGTCGTGGCGAAAGGACGTCGGTGCTGTGATGCCGACTCCGAATTCCAATAAGTCGCAAAAGTAGAAGTGTCCCCGACGGGTAGCTCAGACCTGGAAAGAAATCGAATATGGTTTGGTCAAAGAGTATTCTTGTGTCCGCAATCGCGGGTTTGTTGGCTGTCGCGTCCTTTTCAAGTCATGCGTCCGCGCAGACGGTGGATCGTCCCAATATTCTGTTTTGCTTTGCAGACGACTGGGGGCGATATGCCAGTATCTATGGCGAGATCGAATCGAAGCCGTCTCCATCTCAGGTCGTCAAGACGCCGAACATTGATCGGGTGGCTCGGCGCGGAGTGGTGTTTCGCCGAGCGTACGTGAATGCTCCGTCATGTACGCCGTGCCGCAGTGCTTTGCTGTCAGGACGTTATTTCTTCAATACGGGGCGCGGAGCCATCCTGCAGGGGGCTCAATGGGATTCCTCGATTCCCAGCTTTCCATTGCTGCTGAAAGATGCTGGCTACCACATCGGTGAGACCTACAAAGTCTGGAGTCCCGGAACGCCCGGAGACGCGCCCTTTGGTGCGGGAAAGTTTGCCTTTGAAAAGGCGGGCGGAGCGTTCAATAACTTTTCAGAAAATGTCACGAAACTGGTTGGCGACGGCGTTTCGCTCGAGGATGCTCGACAGCGAATGTATGCGAATGTCAAAGGCAACTTTGATGCTTTCCTGGCTGCCCGCCCGGCTTCGCAACCATTCTGTTACTGGTTCGGCCCGACCAATGTTCACCGGTTGTGGGTGAAGGGGTCCGGTAAGGCTTTGTGGGGAATCGATCCCGAATCTCTTAAGGGAAAGCTTCCTGCATTCCTGCCCGATGTTCCTGAAATTCGCGAGGATTTCGCCGATTATCTGGGTGAGATCCAAGCATATGACGCAGCAATCGGCGTGCTCTTGAAGCGACTTGAAGAAGCGGGTGAGCTTGATCGAACTCTGATTGTGATCAGTGGCGATCATGGAGCTCCAGGATTTCCTGGCGGAAAGTGTAATCTCTACGACTTCGGGGTCGGGGTATCCTTGATCGCCTCGTGGCCGGGCCAGTCGGGTGGCCGAGTTGTCGACGATTTCGTCAACCTGATGGATCTGGCCCCGACGTTTGTGGAAGCGGGGGGCGGCAAACTTCCAGGCGGAATGAATGGCCGCAGTCTGGTTCCTTTGTTGAAGTCTGATAAATCCGGGCAAATTGATCCTGAGCGAACCTGGGTCATCACGGGACGGGAACGGCATGTGGCTGCGGCCCGCGATGACAATCTTCCGTACCCTCAACGCTCATTCCGTACCAAGGACTTTCTTTACATTCGCAATTTCAAGCCTGATCGCTGGCCACTCGGGGGGCCTCACGAAGTGACGGAAACCAAAACGCCAACCGCGGAAGTTCTGTCGAACAATACGCATGTCGCTTTTGCCGATATGGACGCCAGCCCGACAAAAGCCTGGCTGATTGCTCATCGCAACGATGCCCAGTGGAAATGGCACTACAACTATGCGTTTGGCAAGCGGCCTGGCGAAGAGCTTTTTGATTTGAGTAAGGATCCTGACCAGATCAAGAATGTTGCGGACGACCCTGCCTACGAAAAAACTAAGCAGGAAATGGCGGAACGCCTGATGAAAACTCTGATGCAGGTCGGCGACCCGCGAGTGACTGGCGATGGCCAAACGTTTGAACGTCCCCCGTTTACCGACGGAAATCCTCGTGCCAAATAAGTATTGGTGATCGCTGACGTATTCACCAGATCGGACGTGCGCGTGCATCATTTCCATGTCCCGGATAAGATGCCCGCCGTTTGAAATATTGCGTTTTCCAAACTTTTATGGCCGATGAGGTCTTTCGTGCTTTCCCAGATCACTGCCCTTCCCCTCTCGTCACTCGTTCGTCAGTCACAGGCCGGCGAGATCCGCAGCGTTGAGGTGACGACCGCTTTTCTGGATTCGATCCAGGCCCAAGATTCAAAACTTGGGGCGTTTGTTCACGTTGACTGCGAGCATGCACTGAAACAGGCTGCAGAAATTGATGCCAGACGTGCCAGCGGTCATGACGTCGGTCCGCTGGCTGGTGTTCCTGTCGCTGTCAAAGATGTGATCTGTGAACAGGGACAGCCCGCGACGTGTGCCAGCAAAATGCTCGCCGGGTTCATTCCTCCGTACGATGCCACCGTCGTCAGAAATCTGAAAAAGGCGGGAGCCGTACTGGTCGGTCGAACGAATATGGACGAATTCGCGATGGGTTCGTCAGGCGAAAACTCTGCGGTTGGCCCAACTCGAAATCCCTGGGATACCGAACGGATTCCCGGGGGATCGAGCAGTGGTTCTGCCGTTGCTGTGGCAGCCCGGATGGCACCCGTCGCGCTGGGCAGCGACACCGGTGGATCGATTCGCCAGCCTGCCGGGCTGTGTGGCATTGTCGGGTTGAAACCGACATATGGGCGAGTGTCCCGGTACGGTCTGATTGCCTACGCCAGTTCGCTCGATCAGATCGGACCTTTCGCGACCGATGTCGCGGGGGCGGCGATGTTGCTGGAAGCGATTGCCGGTCATGACGAACGCGATTCGACGAGCGTCAATCGTCCCGTGCCGAATTACAGTGCTACCGTCGATCAGCCGCTTGCCGGACTGCGGATCGGTGTTCCCGTCGAGCACTTTGCAGAAGGCCTGGACTCCGAAGTTGAGCGGGCTGTACAGAACGCGTTGAACGTTTACAAGAGTCTGGGTGCTGAACTGAAAGATGTTCACCTGCCGCACTCGAAATATGCCATCGCGACGTATTACCTGATTGCCACGTCCGAGGCATCCAGTAATCTCGCTCGTTACGACGGTGTGCACTACGGTCATCGAACCGGTGAGATTGGCAGCTTGGTTGAAATGTATGAGGCAAGTCGCGGGGAAGGCTTTGGCGACGAAGTCAAACGCCGGATCATGCTGGGGGTGTTCGCCCTGTCTGCAGGCTATGCCGACAAGTACTACACCAAGGCACTGCAGGTGCGTCGCCTGATTCGAAGTGACTTTGATGCGGCATTCCAGGGAGTTGACGTGATTGCCGGTCCGGTGACTCCGACAGCAGCTTTCAAGCTGGGCGAAAAGACCAGTGATCCGCTATCGATGTATTTGTCGGATATCTACACCATCAGTGCGAATCTGGCAGGGATCCCGGGGATTTCGATCCCGTGCGGATTCACTCAATCGGGTCTGCCCATCGGATTGCAGTTGCAGGCTGCACCCTTTGACGAAGAACGATTGTTGCGCGTGGCTCGCATGCATGAACGGGAAACGGACTGGCATTTGCGAGTTCCCGCACTGGTGAAGTAGTTGCTGACGGATTGTCGGCTTTTGGTTTGTGACGAGTGGACGGCAGTAGCCGTACCTGAGCAAAGACGGAATTGGGATTGAGGGCACGGCTCTCAGTTTTGGAATCGGGAGATGGCCGGGATGTCGTACGACGTGATTATTGGTCTGGAAGTACATGTGCAGTTGCAGACGCAAACGAAGATTTTTTGCGGCTGTTCAACGGCCTTCAATCCAGACAATCCCAACGTTCAGACATGTCCCGTCTGCCTGGGCCTGCCGGGGGCACTTCCGGTTCTGAACAGCAAGGGATATCACCTGGCGGTCAAAACCGCGTTGGGATTGAACTGTCAGATCGCTCGATTCACCAAATGGGATCGAAAGCAGTACTACTACCCGGATCTTCCCAAGGGCTACCAGATCAGCCAGTACGACCTGCCATTCAGCCATGATGGTCATCTGGATGTGGAGATCGCGGGCGATGATCCTGCTGCCAAGTCGGTACGGCGCGTGCGAATCCTGCGGGCTCATATGGAAGAAGATGCCGGCAAGAATATGCATGATGAGTCAGGCCGTGGTCGCGACAGCATGGTCGACTTGAACCGCGCCGGAACTCCCCTCGTTGAGATCGTCACGGAACCTGATCTGCGATCCGCGGAAGAGGCACGTCGTTTTCTGGAAGAGCTGAAGTTGCTGCTGACCTACCTGGAGGTCTCGGACTGCAACATGCAGGAAGGGAGCCTGCGATGTGATGCCAACGTCAATCTGCACATTCACCAGCCGGATGGTTCAAAAGTTCCGACGCCCATCGTTGAAGTGAAGAACTTGAACAGCTTCCGATTCACGGAACAGGCAATCGAATTTGAAGTGCAGCGTCAATGGGACTGGTTTCAGCAGACCGGCATCAAACTGGGCGATAAGGGAGGCCACAAGGCGACTCGCGGCTACGATCCGAATCGAGGCGTGACATATATCTTACGCGAAAAAGAAGAGGCGGCCGATTATCGCTATTTCCCGGACCCGGATCTCGTCCCCGTCATTATCAGTGATGAACAACTGGCTGCCATTCGCAGTGAAATGTGCGAACCCCCTGCCCCGCGTCGACAACGGTTCCTGACGGAATACCAGTTGACTCCGTACGATGCCGCAGTGATCGTCGATCAGGGTCGAGAATTCGCCGACTACTATGAAACCGTCGCCAAGGCGTGCGGAGATGGAAAGCAGGCTGCAAACTGGATCACGCAGGACGTGCTGCGTGAAATGAAGCAGCGTCAGCAATCAATCGGTGAATTTGCAATTCGACCTGAAATCCTGGGAACGATCCTGGATCGCATTAATCGCAAGCAGATTACGATCAAATCGGCTCGCGAAGTATTTGCCGTCCTGCTGGAAGAATCTGATGAATCATCGACGGTTCCGAGTACCAGTCGGATCGATGAAATCATCGCTGATAAGGGGCTGGCGATTGTTGAAGACACCGGGGCAATCGACGCTGCAATTACGGCAGTTCTCGGCCGGAATCCTAAAGCGATCGCCGACTTCAAGGCCGGCAAGCAGAATGCGATCGGCGCCCTGATTGGCCAGGTCATGCGCGAGGTCAAAGGAGCCGACCCGCAAACCGTTCGGGAAAAGATCATCGCCGCGATGCCTCAATAGTCTGCTGTCGGTGACGAAAGTCAGGGCGGTCGTTTTTTCAAGAGTACCATCAGCGCTACGCTGAAACTGCGTGCGATTGAAAGTGCTCAGTCGCTCAGTCCCCATTATCCGTGTCATCCGTGAAATCCGTGGTTGCAAAATCTGACCACGGATTTCACAGATGTCACGGATAATCACAAGAGCGAGCGATGCCAGAGTCATCGAGAAGAATGTTTGGTTTCGATTGCCGATGCGCACGCCGTTCAAAGAGAACGGGACACTAGGCTGATGGGTTGAATGCGCCAGAATGGGCGTGACACGTTTCGTCACGACGTGCCGTTACGACCGCTCTCTGGCCAATTGCTCCAAAATCGGAGCAATCAACGCCGTCCAACCCGTCTGATGGCTGGCTCCCAGGCCGCGGCCCGTGTCGCCATGAAAATACTCGTAGAACAAAACAAGATTGCACCAGTTTGGATCGTTGATGAAGCGTTCACCGCGGGCATAGCATGGGCGGACACCTTCAGTATTGGTGAGAAACAGTCGCGACAGTCGCAGTCTCAGTTCGTTCGCGACTTCCTTCAGATTCATCAAGTTGCCTGATCCTGTCGGGCATTCCACCTTTAAATCGTCACCATAAAACTGATAGTAACGCTCAAAGGCTTCCAGCAGGATGTAATTCAACGGGAACCAGACCGGCCCTCTCCAGTTGGAATTGCCTCCGAACATACCGGAATCAGACTCACCCGGCACATACTGAACTCGCATCTCGCTGCCGTTCACGTGGAAGCTGAACGGATGCTTTTCATGATATTTCGATAGAGATCGAATTCCGTACGGCGACAGGAATTCGTCTTCGTCCAGGACGTACTTCAGAATCCGCTCTAATTGCTTTCGAGTCGGAATTGCCAGCAGTCGCAGCCCTTCCATCGGACAATCGGGGCCACTCTTTTCCATGTACGTCATCGTGTCGATGATGTCACTGCGGTGGCCCAGGAACCAGTCCATCCGCTTACGAAATCCGGGCAACTGTCGAATCACCCGGTCGTACAGCACATCGACTGTAAAGAGTGGAATGATTCCCACGATGGACCGAATTTTCAGCGGGATACTTTGACCGTTGACATGCAGGTGATCGTAGTAGAAGCCATCTTCTTCATCCCACAGGCCCGTTCCGTCGATCGAATTCATCGCCGCAGCGATCGTCATGTAGTGTTCAAAGAACTTCGACGCCATGTCCTCATAGGCGGGGTTGCCGTCCGCCAGTTCAAACGCAATCGACAACATGCTTGAGCAATAATAGGCCATCCAGGCCGTTCCATCCGCCTGTTCCAGATGCCCGCCCGTCGGCAGCGGCTTGGAACGGTCAAAGATCCCGATGTTGTCGAGTCCCAGAAAGCCACCGGTGAACACGTGGCGATCGTTGACGTCTTTACGGTTCACCCACCAGGTGAAGTTCAGCAGCAGTTTCTGGAAACAGCGAGCCAGGAATTCGCGATCACGATCTCCGTTGCGAGCGGTCATCTGGTAGACTCGCCAGCAGGCCCACGCATGAACTGGCGGATTGACGTCGCTGAAGTTCCATTCGTAGGCCGGGATCTGGCCATTGGGGTGCATGTACCATTCCCGCAGGAACAGCAGGATCTGATCCTTGGCGAAATGTGGATCCAGTGTCGCGAAGGGGATCATGTGAAACGCACTGTCCCACGCGGCGTACCACGGATATTCCCACTTGTCCGGCATGGAGATCACATCGCGGTTAAACAGATGCGTCCAGCCAGCGTTGCGGTTTTTCTCAATCGGTTCGACTGCATGAATCCGCTTTGGAGTCTCACGCAGCCAGTCACCAACCGCATAGTAGTAGAATTGTTTTGACCAGAGCAGCCCGGCACTCGCCTGCCGATGCACGCGTCGCTCATCCTGAGTCAATCCGCGATGCACACGAGAATCATGAAATTCGTCGGCCTCAGCGATCCGTAGAGCAAATATCTCGTCAAACTGTTCCGAGAACGGAGCGGCAACCGGAATCGCGTCGTCAGTCAATCTCAATCGAATCGTTGTTGATTCCCCACCCGGAATCGCTAACGAATACCATGCTGCCGTTTTGGTACCTCGTGGAAGCTGATTGACGATCCCTCGCTGCTTCTGAACCACATGCTGGTGGAATGCGTCTTTCGACGACATGCGAGTTCTGCCACTTCCCGTATGGCGCAGCGAATTGGTTTCGTTTTCGGTGAACAGCCACGACGGAAGATTTCCCTGCTGATCGGTATCCGCATCGAATCGATAACGTCCCAGCGTCTGATGCTCGGCAATCACCTGACTGCGACTGACCTGGCTGATCTTCGGCTTGGGAATATCGGCTTCGTAACCACGTTCCCAGGACCAGGTGTTTCGGTACCAGAGTGTCGGCAACAGATCGAGATGTGCTGCTTGATCGCTGCGGTTGTGAACTGTGATTCGGATCAGGATGTCGTCGGCAGAACTCTTGGCGTATTCAATGAAGACATCGAAATAGCGATCGCCATCGAAGATCCCCGTGTCGGTCAGTTCGTACTCAAGTTCTTGACGCGATCGCTGACGATTGACATCCAGCAGTTCCTGGTAGGGGAAGACGGTTTGCGGATACTTGTACAGAGCCTTGCAATAGGAATGAGTCGGGGTGGCATCGAGGTAGAAGTAGCAGTCCTTGACGTCTTCGCCGTGATTACCTTCGTGGCCGGCGAGGCCATACAAACGTTCCTTGAGGATCGGGTCGACACCATTCCACAGGGCGAGGGCAAAGCAGAGTCGGCATTGGCGGTCGGTGAAACCGAGCAGGCCATCTTCACCCCAGCGGTACGCGCGCCATGTAGCATCGTCGTGCGTGAAATGGCTCCAGACGCCGCCGTTGGTGGAGTAGTCTTCGCGAACCGTTCCCCACTGGCGTTCGGCGAGATACGTACCCCAACGTTTCCAGTTTGCGTCCAGCTCACGACGCGCTTCTGCACCCAATCGGCGGCCTTCTGCCGTCGTCGGTTGTGACTGATCCAAGTAACCGCTCCACCAGGTGATTCATTTCATCCGCAAGCGCAACGATTGGGCGAAACCATGCCCGGTTTTTGAGCAAAGCCCGCCGCGACGCTCGATACGATTGCGAGTTGTAGTGTCCAGACGCCAGAAATGCGAATGGTGTTCCATTCCGAGAAAATGCCCGGAATGAAATCGAATGCCGATGCCATTCCGGGAAATGTTCGAACGAGATATCGGCAGAGCAGATTCCGGCTGGTATTGTCAGCGATCTTGAGATGCCAGAGCGTTCTGGCTGATCGGCCCGTACGCTTGCAATGCCGATGACTGTGTTGCACGCCATGAGTCCTCGAAAAGAGTTCGCTTGCGTCGTCTTTGCTCTCTCTGTGACGTTCCGTGTCCCCGGTGGTAAACCGTATATCAAGTCATGAAGACGATTTACCACAGGGGGCACAGAGTAACACAGAGGAAGCAGGAGCCACTGACGAAAACTTGAGTCGCCAGTTCGACCGGGTGTATTGATTGTTCTCGTTTTTTGGGTGACACGGGCGTTGACATACTCCGTTCAGTCACCACAATTCAGTCAGACCACCATGTCCCGCCGCACGGTCCACTCTCGTTTGTCGCATGTGCCATGAATCAGGCGGACGAGTTCTCCTGATAGTCGGATTGCTTGCCAGAATGATTGAAACAATCGACGAGTTCGAGCTTCAACTGAGTCGGCTTGACCCACACGACCATGCTTTCGTCCTTCACGCGGACGCCTTGATCGAAAGTCTATCGCCAGAACTGCATGCCAACGTGTACGACGTGATTTTCCGATTCTTTGAAGTGTACGCTGATGCCGACTGCGGAGCGCCGGGCACGTTTGTTCACCTCGTCGAGGCGTTCTATCCGAACTACGTAGATTCGCTTCTTGCTTCTGTTGATCGGAAAACCTCTTACAATGGGGTGCTGATGATAAACCGAATCCTCAACTCCAAAGTAAACGACGACCTCCGGAATCAACTGATGACGCGAATCGTTCGGGCTTCACGAGACGAAACCGCAGCAACACATGTTCGCGAAATGGCGGCTTGCTTCGTGCAGCGTCATTCTTAAGACAAGCGACGACCACAGCGGTCAACCCGAGCGGCGGATCGGGGGATTTTGAAATCGGTGGTTCTTGGCCGCTCGCGATCCTTGGGCATTTGTGGCAAACACCGATGAAAACTCACGTCGAATTTCGCTCGAATGCTTTTCCTCCATATGACGGTGAGGAAGACGAGATCAATCCAGGCCGATACGGCAAGCGCGTAGCAGAATTCCTTGTCGGCGGACTGAAACGAAAGGGGTTCGAACCGCTGCCCCCGATTGCCGAAGATTGGGGTTGGGTGGTGCCCATCAAGAACGATGACTTCAGTTTGTGGATTGGGTGCGGAAACTATGACGAATACCCTGATGACGGATTCGTGTGCTTTATCGAACCCCATCAACCGAAACTCCGTCGCTGGTTATTGTGGACGGTCGATACGTCCGCGAAAATCACCGCATTGCACGAGGCGATCGACCAGCTTCTTTCGGCGAATCCGGCAGTCCGAGAAAAGAAGTGGTGGACGTACGCAGAATTCAACCGGCCTGGCATCGTCAATCAGGACCATGAATAGACACTTTTCAATGTCAAGAAGCCGTTTTGCGGTGCCACTAGTGGTACCGCATAACAGCGTGTCGACGTTGAAAGGTTTCTATTTCTTGCTCCCTTGACAGCGCCACCAGCCGCCATGATTGCGATGACTTCGCTGGGCTTGGGATCGTCGATGGCTCTGTGACTTCGCGAGTGATACACTTTCATCTCGTCGTTGGCTCACATAGTCTGCCGGTTCCAGATCCGAAAGCATGGGATTTTTGTTGTGGCGAATATCCTGATGTCTTCGCGTTCTTTCCGATGTGATCGTGCCAGCAATGTTATTTGGTCTCGAAAGTGGGGCTGGACTTTACGAAGTGGCGATCACGGTCAACTACCTGTGCGAAAATGGGAGCCTAGATTGGCAGACGGCAATGCGTCTGGATCAGTCCTTCTACGAGCGAGTACATTTGCTGGTCGAGACCGGAAATGCTGGTCAGAACCTTCGTCGCATGTTGACGATGGGATACGGTGGTAACGTGCTGATCGAAGGTGGACAGCAGCAGAAACTGCTAATTGAAATAGATGAGTTGGAGGTGATTTTGGGGTCCATTCCGCAATTAGACGAACTTCGAGAGGCTGTTAAAGTCGCAATTGGGCAAAAGAAATCCATCGTCTTCTTCGGTGATATGTACCCTGAACTGGACAAGCCGCTACGACACAAACTCAGTCGTCCTGAATTCATCCAGTGTAAGCGATGTGGACACCAGCACAAAAGCCCGTTTTGGGATGTTTGCCTTGGTTGTGGTCATGTGCGGGTTGACTCAGTTGTGACCTGACAAGGCGGGCAGCCTGAGCGGTGGATTGGGCGTTGAGAATATGTGAGGGCGATTGACCGTTGGTTTACCTTGTTCGCCATTTTTGCAAACCACGTGCTGTACGGAGCGAGCTGTGAGAGAGATCGGGCTTGGGATTCGAATTGATGTCAACGACGGTCTCTCATTCACCGGAATCGAAGAGGTCAACGGTCTCATCAATCGCGGTGGCATCGTCACGTCCATCGAGCCTGGCAGTGCCATCATGCGAAAGCTCGGTGAAGACGAAGCAAACGTCCGCCTGACGCTTTCCGGGTGCGAGGTGAAGGTGATCGTTGACGACTCGGCCGTCGATTCGTCGCCGATGACGCTGGAACACGATCGGTTGTATCAAGACGGAACTGACCTCATCTCACCCTACCTGCAACTCGTCAATCGAGAATCGCGATTCGGCAACTCACCAAAGGCACACGACGAACTTGAACGCGGCATTGACTTCTTAAATCAAGCGATATCCATCAATCCTGCAAATTGGGCGGCGTATTGGATTGTTGGCAAAGCACACCAGGTGCTCGGTGATTCAGAGAAGGCATGCGAAGCATTTGGGAAATCCTATGGGCTGCAGAAGGGCAATCCGGATGTTGCTCGCGAATACATGTTTGAATGCTTGAAACTCGGCAAGGCTGCGAAAGGCATCGCTGCAGCGCGCCATGCTGTGCACCTCAAACCGGGTGATGCGGGACTGACCGCCAATCTCGCACTTGCACTGTTGATCGGCGGCAAACTCGATGAAGCTGCTGATGCCGTGACAAACGCGTTGGCAATTTCTCCTAAGGATAACATCAGCAGGAATCTCAAAGAAATCATCACAGAAGTTCAGTCGGGGCATCGGCCACAACCGTCAAAGTTGGGTGACCTGAACACGTAGTGTCAATGCGGCGAACGGGAACTGCCGATGATGTGTGATTTGAAATCATCGTTCTTTGGTGGCGGTTCTATCACAGCCGCCATCATGCGGCAGAATACGCGGACCACTTTCAACCATGAAACGCCGTGATCAAATACAACTTGCGATTTTCGCGATTTCCGCAGTTGTCTACTTCCCGTTCTCACAGTGGATGTCAACGGCGCAGATTGGTACTGAACTGTTTCTCTGGGGCCAACTCGTCTACGGACTTGCATTGATAGCTGCGGTGCTCGCTACACCGGTCTGTCTCATCTGCCTGCTCTTCCCTCGCACAAGGCAGCGATCATTCTCCATGATCATTTGTGCTGTCTTTTTCGTTCCTTGCTGCATCTGTGGAATCCTCCTTGGCTACAAAACGCGAACTGCGGGGATGCTCGCGTTTGCTCAACGAAGCCAACCACTGATCGCAGCAATCACACAGTACCAAAAAGACCATTCCGTCCCGCCCGACACATTGAATGATCTGGTTCCTGAATACATACCGGCAGTCCCTTCGACGGGCATGATGGCCTACCCAAAATACTGGTACCACACAGGCGAAGACGCGAAAAGAGAATACAACGGCAATCCGTGGGCGCTTTCCGTCTTCACACCTTCCGCTGGTATCAACTTCGACATGATCTTGTATTTTCCAAATCAGAATTATCCAGAACGTGGCTACAGTGGAGTGCTTGAACGCATTGGTGACTGGGCGTACGTTCACGAATAGGTGAACCCAAATGCTTTGATTTCGTTTGTTCAGAACATCTCATTCAACACATTGCGAGTCTCCTCGCTCCAGCGACATTGATTTCAATCACAACACCAGCCGGCACGCGATGGCGTCCGGTTCTCTTTCGGTGACATCGACATTCGAAGACGCTAGTGCGTGCCGGCTGATAGGCTGATTTGCATTCCACGATTCAAACTATTCCGCGTCACTTTCAAATGAGCGGCTTTGCTTTTCGATATGCTTGCAGCCGATACATTGCGCATCGGACTGCTCAAGCTAGGTTGGTTCCACTCACTATCAGCCGGAACACGCAGCGACCATGCTAGATCACGATCATTCAAGCATGACAACGCCAGGCATCCGAGCAGGGCGTTGGCGATTGCACGAGCCGCTTTCAATCGCACGTGCGGGACTTACGTCCGAATTTGATCAGGCTCAGTCCCGTAGCGAGTTACTTGGACAAGGCCTTCAGTCCGATCGATGGATCGGTCGGATTCTGAGGCGGAAGGGTTGTGGCCGCAGTCGTTTAACATTGGCGGTTCGGCGATGGGACTGTAGATCATCAAGCATCGGACCTGATTCGCAATCAGGATGAGTCAACGGCCTGATCAAAGGGATCGTATCCACGATTCTGCTGCACTCGCAAGAACTGCTGGGAAAACCGTCTGGACTTGTTACTGCTTGAGAGTCTTACAGTATCGCCCAGGTTCTATGGCTTTTCTTGGATTTTCTCGAGGTTGTGATGAGAATCAAATCTGTCGTCTTGACCCGCGGTCGCTGGTGGTTCAGAGTGTTGGGAGCATTGATTGAAAGCTTGTTGTTGATCGCAGACAAGTCACTTTGTTGTTAGTGCGTCGCATGTCCATGTCGTATCGGAACTGGGTTTGACGCTGCAGTACGATGCCCATGGGGTACCAAATTGAATTTGGATGCGGGCCTTTAAGACAGGAGACGAACGGTGCAAGAGTACAATCCCTTTGAGCCGCCCAAAAGTGATGATTCGGCAGATCAGCTCGGTTCCTTGGTCGATGCTTCAAAAGGCCGGCGATTCGGTACGTTCGTTGTTGATTATATCGGTCTTGTGACATTCGGTGGAATTATTGGTATCGCCATATTTGTCGGACTTGGTGAGGAAGTGACCAAGAGTCTGGAAGGACTACCTGACCTGATTCTTGGGATCCCAATTGCTCTGGGCTATTACGTGTTTTTCGAAGGATTGTTCGCACGAACACCAGGCAAGTGGATCTTCGGGACAAAGGTTGTATCTGAATCTGGTTCGCTGCCAACAATAACGCAAGTTGTGATTCGGACGTTGTGCAGGATGATTCCGTTTGAAGCGTTTTCGTTTTTCGGTGACAAGGGGGGGTGGCATGACACAATTCCGAAAACACGCGTCGTGCGTGTCAGGGGTTGACGAACCGTCGTAGCCAACACTGGTTTCGGTCTGCGAATTGAAAACTGATAAAGGTGATGACTATGGTTGAATCGTCGGATCGTTGGCCCCCGGTACATCGCTTCCCTCATTGAGCAGCATCAATGCCAAGTACCTCGCCCCTTCAGACCGGCCACTGGATTCCCGCCTGCGCGGGAGTGACGGTAGATCCGTGACCAGGCGGCCATAAATCTGATACCCGCGGAATGCCACACTCAAACGGGACGTTTTGATGGGGACTTACAATACGTCAACCACCAGACTGACTTGTCTGCGTTGCGGAAGAACTGAAGTATTCGTTGTCGATCTCTACTGTGGTAATACCGCGATGATGGTGGAGGTACCCTTGGGAACACCTTACCCCTTCTGCATCGGGCAGCCACCAGGACGTGGCGGGCCACCAGCTGGTGGATGCTCCGTCGAGATGGGGTATACGGAGTGTCCAGGATGTCACAGAGATTTCTATTGCGCGGTTGTGATTCAGGACGGGATCCTGATCTCGATCAGTCCAGACAGTACTCGACTTCCGCTGAACCCTGACAGCGAGTCCGTCGGGCAAATGGCTTGCCCGAATTGCCGTTCAACTCAAACGAGGCTGCAGGCGTTCGAGGGATTTGAGCAGACAAAACTGATCTGCGATGTTTGCCATGAAATCACGACGACTTGATGGGCTTTGATTATTGTAACGTCAAGATGCGTCTGTGGTTGTGTGGAAGTCAAGTGGTTGGGTTGCCATCGATTCGAAGAATTCAACGGTAAAAATCTGTCTGTCTTGCAGCATTTTCTTGTCGAGTCTCGCAAAACCACGTGTCCACTTCGCATTCCCGAAGAATGTCGAATTCGAACGCAATCCCTTTGCGAAGTGATGATTAAGCCGAGTAGAGCAGACTTCGCGAACACCGGGCTTCTCTTGCTCGCCACGTTACGATGCTTGCGATGTAGCCGAATCCCGTCAAAAACGGGAGCGGGGGACCCAAACGAGGTGAATTCCCTGGAATTTCCCTTTGGGGCGCAGATGCGAACCCGCATGATCTCCAACTCCGCTCGTGTTTTCGTTGTCACGAGTGGAGTTGGAGCTCAGTGAACTCGCATCGGGGCACATTCAAGCCCTAGCCCGACAGCTAACCTCGCAGGCCGGTCGAAGTTTGTTGCTTCGGCTGATGTTTGAATGGGCATCCTCTGTGAAAAGGATCGAGCAACGCTCTCCGGATTTGATGTCTGACAGCCGGTCGATCTACTGGCTTTCAATCTCCGCCCCGTTTCGCATGCACCGATCGTGCTGCGCTCGCGGAGATTGCATGTCCATAGAATGACTGGCGCGGTCGTGGCCTTGGTTCAGATTTGGTCAATCGGCAAAGGGTGATGCCCTGCGGTGAGAACCGTCGGGTTGTCAGTCTCGGTGATTGGCCGAACGCGAAGCACACGTCGCGGCTATTCAGTTGACTCGTCTCACATGTCAGACAATTCCTGAAGAATTGAAGTCAACCTGCACATTCAGGCATTCCGGATTCGCGTTGATCAGAGAGGTCACGTAGAGGACGCATCCTTGCGGGAGTGCTCAGCACTTGAAGGAGGT
Source organism: uncultured Schlesneria sp. (assembly GCA_963977965.1). Classification (GTDB taxonomy): domain Bacteria; phylum Planctomycetota; class Planctomycetia; order Planctomycetales; family Planctomycetaceae; genus Schlesneria. The sequence continues at coordinate 18,940 of CAXBSB010000042.1, read as the reverse complement.
TGTGTCGTGGGATCGATACTGGCGGTTGCTGCAGGAAAAATTGTTGAGGCGTTTGGTTTGATCGCTTCTGTCGTTGAAGTTGCTTTCAACACAGGGAATGTTGTCACGCTGCTGATTATGCTCGCCATCGGACTGGGAGTCGTTTCACTCTGCGTCAGATATATCCCTCATAATCGCGTCGGTGTGATTGAGAAGCTCTGGTCCAGCCAGGGGTCGCTGACCAATGGTCGCATTGTGTCGTTGAATGGTGAAGCGGGTTACCAGTCGCAATTGTTACGAGGTGGTCTGCACTTTGGGTATTGGCGATGGCAGTATCGGGTCCATCGAGCTCGACTGGTGACGATTCCTCAGGGCGAAATCGGCTACGTTTACGCTCGGGATGGTGAACCGCTTTCTCCCAGTCAGACCTTGGGACGCGTCGCGGCCTGCAATAATTTCCAGGATGCCAGTTCCTTCCTGGAACCCGCCGAAGGCCAGTTACGAGGGCAGCGAGGTCGCCAGCGAGCGATATTGCGAGAAGGGGTCTATGCGATCAATCCCGCTCTGTTTGTCGTGATCACTCAGAATGTCGTTTACGCTCTGACACAAGTCCAGGAACCGCACGAACGGAAAGCAGTCAACCAGTGGCAGGAAGAGTTGCGATCGGTCAATGGATTCCAACCCGTCGTAATCGGTCGGCGAACGGGCTCTGTCGAAGACAATTCGGCCGAATCAATCAGTGGTGACGATACCATCGGAATCGTCACGATTCATGATGGGTCATCGCTGGCAACAGGTGAACTGATTGCTCCGCCTGTCGGTGGTGACGGGATTGCCGAGCACGATCACAACAACTATCAGGACCCCGAAGCTTTTCTGCTGGCAGGAGGTCGGCGAGGGCGACAGTACCAGACTCTGACCGATGGTACCTATTTCATCAATCGCTGGTTCGGGTCTGTGGAAACGATCCCTAAGACGGTAGTTCCGATTGGGCATGTCGGGGTCGTGGTCAGCTACTACGGCCGCACGGGCAGCGACCTTTCCGGGGCTGAGTTCCGCCATGGAGAACAGGTCGCCGAGGGGGAACGTGGTGTCTGGGAGCGTCCACTGGGGCCAGGCAAATACGCATTTAATTCGTATGCAGGGAACATTGTGCTGGTCCCCACAACCAACTTCGTGCTGCACTGGATCACGGGGCGCTCGGAAACTCATCGCTACGACGAGAACCTGCGATCGATCGATCTGGTGACTCGTGATGCCTATGAACCAACACTGCCCCTCTCGGTAGTCGTGCACATCGATTACCAGCGAGCCCCCAGTGTGATTCAGCGGTTTGGCGACGTCAAAAAGCTGATTACTCAAACGCTGGATCCGCTATTGTCAGCCTATTTCCGAGACATTGCGCATCGCAAGACGATGCTGGAATTGCTGCATGATCGCGACGTGATCCAGCGTGAAGCCCAGGCTGAGTTGCGCCGAAGGTTTCATGATTTCGATATCGAGTGCGTGGATGTCCTGATTGGTAAACCTGACACGGCAGAAGCGGATGGCAAAATCGAATCGCTGCTGGAACAGCTTCGTTTGCGTCAGCTATCGATCGAGCAACTGGAGACATACGAGCGTCAGCGTGAGGCCAACGATAAGTTACGCAGCCTGAACGAGGCCAAGGCTCAGGCCGAGATGCAGACTCAGATGACCAACGCGAAGCTGCAGGTGCAGATTGCTGAAAGCAAAGGGGATGCTGAACTGGCACTGGCTCGCCGCCAGAATGATCGCACGATCATGCAGGCTCAAACGGAACTGACCAATACGCGTTTGAAGGTTCAAATGGCAGAATGCGAAGGGGATGCCGAAGTCGCTCGCGCCCGTCGTCATGCGGATCAAGTCCGACTGTTGGCGGAAGCGGAAAGCCAGAAGAGTCGACTGGGTGGTCGAGGGGACGCGCAGCGTATCCTGCAGGTCGGACTGGCAGAAGCCAGCGTCCTGCAGCGCAAGATCGGTTCCTATGGCGACCCCAGGTTGTTCGCGCTGACTCAGGCCGCACGTGAACTTGCCCGATCGACTCAACCGCTGGTTCCCGAACGAATGTTTACGACGATAAGTGGAACCGATAGCGGTTCCACTGCGGGGGATGGCCACGGGATAATGGGGAACCTGATCAACCTGCTGATCGCAGAGCGTTCCGGGTTTTCACCAATCACGGGGCGCGACCAGCCAGAGTTGGAAGACCTGATCCAGCGATTGACGCGGGATACGGTCGCGACAATCGATGAGAGTCCTGCAACCACTCAGTAACGGTTGCGTGATTGTCCCGGCTGCCACTTGAGGGGCCGGGACTTTGGAGAGGAATTCGAAGAAAGCTCACGCAAAGGTGCGAAGGAGCAAAGAAAGAGCACGCGACGTTTACGGTGTCGTTTCCAGAACGGGGATAGCGATAGTAATGGAGTAATTACCGCCGCCGTTTGGTGAATCGTTCATGAACACGCTGAAACCACTCTTTGTCTTTTCGAAGGCAATGGTGTCTCGTCCCTCGCGGCGAACGACCCAGGCGTTACTCAGATCAAGCTTGCCTCGATGCGCCGACCAGGCTTCGGGCGACTTGGACAGATCCTGCCACGGCTGGCCATTGAACTGGACATTCGCCGGGGCGACCCAGTGCTTATGCTGGTATTTCAATTCATTGTCTGAAAAGTGAAACACACCGCTCCCATCGACTACGGCCGTCAGTGTGACTGTCCACGCGCGGGCGGAATTGTCACCAAGTGGTTCAGCCGCATTCGCAGCAACCGATGCTGTAACAAGACACGCGACGATCATCAGACGTGTGAGCATGAAACGCTCCGTTTCTTTGTAAAGAGAAGAGTCGAATTCAACTAAGACATTTGCGTGATAATACGTTCGGGTGAGCTATTGATCAATGCGGCAGGCTAGCGCCCAGCGGCCGATGGTCCAATTCCGGATCGACGTGTTTCCAAACCGATTTTCAGGACAACACACTCTCCAGTTTCAACCCATCAGCCGGTACGCGCTAGCGTCCGGTTCTCTTTGAATTGCATGCGCAACGACAATCGAAACCGGACGCTAGCGCGTGCCGGCTGATGGTCTATTACTCTTCAAAGCGTACACGCGATCCTGCGCTGGTTCCTGCTAGTACTGGCCGCACTTTCGTCGAAACCGGATATTCTTCTCGATGACTCTGGCATCGCTCGTTTCTGTGATCATCCGTGATATCAGTGAAATCCGTGGTCAGATTTTACAACCACGGATTTCGCGGATGGCACGGATAATGGGGACTGAGTACTTTCAATCATCGTTCCAACCGTTAGATCGAGTCCAATTTCAGCGTAGCGGCCCCCGGGAGTCTAACTCATCTTCCGACGCGACGCGGAAGTACGACCCGCACTATTCGTATGTCCACTTCAGTTCCCACGGATCCTGCGTCACTTTCTGCCACGATTGCAGACGCTTCTGAAGATCCTCAAGCGTCTCCTTATGCAGAATTGATTCTGCGAGATTGGTCAGTTCGTCCGGGTCCGCTTCCAGATCGTAGAGTTCAAACCTCGGCCGCTGCAGGTATTTCTTGACCGGTCGACGACCGTAGATTTCTTCCGGATTCTTGCGAGCCAGTACCTGCTGCCAGGTCGGGGACTCTTGCAGATCCGAGGCGAACGGGAACGGCAGAGGATGAGCGATGTTGAAAATCAGCTTGTACTTGCCTCGCCGCACCACTCGCATCGGATAGTAGTTCGTGATCTCGTGAAACGTATGTGACAGGAAGATCGTGTCCTCGGCCGACGGGTTTGTCTCCATGCGATTCAGAAACGACTTGCCGTGGAACTGGTAAGGCTTGGTGGGACCTGTCGTCTGCGGCTTCCCTGTGTTCTCCGTCGCTCGGACGACTGGAGCAGATTTGGGTGTGACAGAGCAGTAATCCAGGATCGTCGGTGTGATGTCAGCCCAGGTGACGGGAACGTCACAGATCCGCCCCTGCTGCTTCTGTCGAGGATCGCGAACGATCAAAGGGAGTCGTGCGCCCGGCTCATACAGCGTCGTCTTGGCACCGGGAAACGGTGGGCCATTGTCGCTGAGAAAGATCACCATCGTATTTTCCCAATGACCGGTTTCTTTGAGTGCATTCATCAACGTGCCGATTCCCACATCCAGCCGGGCGATTGCCTGATAGTACTCCGCCAGTTCCTGGCGGACCTCCGGCCGATCCGATAACCATGCGGGAACTTGCACGTCTTCCGTTCGATAGGTCGTCGGTTTGATCCCCGGATACCCATCCGCTCGTTCCGGTTGGTTCGAAAACCCGCCCACCCCGGCGCCTCGATGAGGGTCTGTCGGGCAGAAATACAGAAAGAACGGTCGTTCGTCTTTCTCTTGAAGCCAGGCCCTGGCGTTCTGGGCCATGCGGACCGTATTGCGAGCTCCCTGAGTCCCCTCCTGTCGCTGAGTTTCGAACTTGTAGATGTATTCGGGGGCCAGATGGTATTTGCCGATCAGGCAGGTTCGATAGCCAGCATCGGTCAGAATCACAGGAAGAGAACGAACCGTCTCGTACGTGCTGAAATGGCTGTATCCGTGAGCATGACCAAAGTGACCTGTCGCATGGTTATACAGGCCGCTCAACAGTACAGACCGACTGGCGCTGCAACTGGCCGTGGTGCAATAGGCCTGCTGAAAACGGATCCCCTCCGCAGCCAACTGGTCAAGATTCGGCGTCTTTGCCACCTTGTCACCGTAGCTGCCCAGTTGATATCCGAGATCATCCGCAACGATCAGTACGACGTTTGGTCCCCGAGTTTTTTCTTCGCCATGTACTGGTTTCAGTTGGATTTCGAGAGAAATCACGAGCACAAGGAGTGTCGAAACTCTGCGCAGCAAAACGAAGAATCCTGAGGGCAGGTCCTTGGTACCAACGAGCGGCGCAGGCATGAGCGTTTCCAGAATTGGGAGTTTGCAGATCGGCTATTCACTGCAGTATCAACGACCGGAAACGGAGGGTCAACGCCGCCGCTGCGAATGTCACGACTGCACGCGGACTTGGAAACCGGTGGCGACGTCATTCTTCCTATGCGATGAATCTGTCGCTGTGTTCCTCTTTGCCTCATGTGGTAAATCGTCTTCATGATTTGAAATACGATTTACCACAGGGGACACGGAGAGCCACAGAGAGAAGATCGGAGACGGGAATCTGAGACCCGTTTCAAAAGATGTTAAAATAGATACGGCGCGTCGAGTGAGGTTGTTTCCAGGACGAATGGAGCCGTTGATACGATTCAGTTGTTATCGCTTCAGTGCTTTCAGTTCCTGCTGCGTTCACGAACTGCCACCTAACTCGAGACGGGCAGTAACATCATCCAACGTTCGACGGGCCCTCACTCGATCCACGACCGTGGCCACCCCATACAAGCCGGTGGATGCGACTCAAGTTCCATGCAATGAATCTGCCTCTGTGTTTCTCTGTGACCCCCGTGGTAAATACGTTTACCACAGAGACAGAGAAAACCAGAGGTGAAGATCTGGAGCCAGATACAAGTCGCCCGCCGACGATGGATAACAGGCGAATTCCAAACGAAGAAATAATGCTGAACGGAAACGCTGTCAGCTCTCGACAAATCAGCCGATGGCGCGACTCAATTCAACTTGAGCGATGTTGTAGTCGATGATTCTGGCTGTTCAACCCGAACGATAAGACGCTCTGGCGAACTCTTTCGTACCAAATCCAGACGCGGCATCCTACCTTCGTCAGCGGTGGTCACGCAAATGGCAAGGACGATTTGCTGACGGTCGCATATGCCTTGGAGAGTACTCGTCAGCCTTCGTCGCGCATGTCACGGAACCAGGTCGCAGAATGGTGTTGCGTTTGAACGGAATGATGTCGGGACTCGCTGTTACTCAGCAGCAGGTTCCTTGGCGTTGACGAATTCGCGCCATGCCGCTCGTTCCAAATCGGTCAAACGCAACCACGTTTGTCTCAGGCTCGCGAGCTGCTTTGTCGCAGGGTCCGATTCGTTCCATTTGCAATCGTCACTGAACAGTTTCATTAACAACTGGCGGTCATTTTCCGGTGATATTTTCCAGATGTGCTTCAGCAAGAACAAATCGGTCGATTCGAGCGATGGGTTGACGTTCGTGAATTGATCTTCGTGGTCTGGCATCGTTTTTACCTTCGTCTCCCAGGAACGATGAAGGTCCAGCGGGCGCGGCAGAGATCTCAAGATCCATTCGTATCACCGATGTTCAAAAACTCAATTCGGTGCGTGCAGAATCCACTGTCTGATCACGGCCAAATCCAATGCAGTGGACAACGGCGAAACAGACGATAATGACAAGCCCCAGCATCATCGCATATTCCACCGCGGTTGGCCCGTCTTCCGATAGGAAAAACTGTTTTACGCGATTTCCAAGTGAGTTCATTTCTTCCATCCTTTTCAACCGAAGTCGCCAGGTTCCCCGTTTGAAATCTACTTCAAGAATTCGGCCACGCAATGGCAGAAGTCAATGGCAAGAATATGGACATCACAAGGCTGGTGTTGTTGAGAAAGTCTGTTTTACGATCACACTGAGGACGTTCATTCAAGGCATATGAATAGGCCCGTCACGCTCTCAATCAATTCTCAACTTGAACCTGCAACAGAGAAACCTCGGCAGGTGAGCCGCCAATCATCTGCCTCTGTGTTCCTCTGTGACCCCTGTGGTAAGTTTTCTTCATGATTTGAAATACGGTTTACCACAGAGGACACGGAGGGCCACAGAGAGAAGATGAGAGACGAAAACCTGGAACCGGTTTCAAAACTTTTTGAACGGGTGCAACCCATCAAGTGAGGTCGTTCGAGGGCGAATGGAATCGCTGGTCCGATTGATAACTTTGAGCGATCCACTGCGCATCACGGTGAATAGACCAGTCACGCTCTCAATCAATTCTCAACTTGGACCTGCAACAGAGAAACCTCGACAGGCGAGCCGCCAATCATCTGCCTCTGTGTTCCTCTGTGACCTCTGTGGTAAATTTTCTTCCTGATTAGAAATACGGTTTACCACAGAGGACACGGAGGGCCACAGAGAGCAAAACCGACTAACCGGAGGGGGTTGTTCGAGGGCGAATGGAGTCGCTAACCTGATTGAAATCATCGAGTGATCGCGACTCCTCGCCGTGGTGAACCGACGGGTCACGGAACGGGCTGCTTGGGGCGTCGGCGTTCCAGCCGTTCTCGCTTCTTTGCTTCCAGTTCCTTGCGACGTTTTTCTCGCTGCTTCAATGCCTCCGGCGAAGGAGGTTCCGCGAGTTTGCGGAAGACCTCGTCAGGGATGAACTGCTGCACCCCGTCAGGAATCAGGGCCTTCATGATGATCGGTGCGGCACGGCGGGCTGCGGCATCGCCCCCCTTCTCTTTTGGTGGTTCTGCAGCCTTCTCAGCGACCGCTGGTACGACCTGACCTTCAGCGACGCCGAGCCCACCGTTATCCATCGCGGGTTTACTTTGCGCCTCGAGGTAGCCTTCGTATCCGGTGTGGAACCAGTTGTTGATCATCACAAACCCGGTGATCATGGCAATCCCCAGGTGAGGATTCCGGGACTCCATCAGGATTCCGTCGTTGACTCTGGCGACAGACAGGGTGATGTCACCCGCGTACGGAATCAGAGCGGCGCCCGATGGAATCACAAACGGATCAAACGTTCCTCCCTGAGTATGAACGATTTCTGCGATCGTCTGCCCCATGAATGGGACGAGTCCGCTGAGAGCTTGTACCGAGTGAACGCCATCGAGATAGCATCCCAAGAGCAACTCGTCTTTCGTCAGTGACAGCTTTTTCATCGCGACCTGATCAAAGCCCGGTCGCCGCTGACCCAGGTGACGCAAATGAGCCTTCATCGCTTGCGGATGGACTGCAAATAAAAGGTGCCCTCGCGTCAGGCAGAAGGTCGGGATCATGGACGGATTGACCCCAAAACTCAATCCGCTGCCGTTCACATACGATATGGAATGCCCCAGGAACTCCTGCTGCTTTAGCTCGACCTCACCACCAAATTCTACTCCTTGAGGTACCAATGCCTGTTCAACCAACTGCAGCAGGCGATCATACAGGGCCTGGGCCTTGGCGGGATCGCGCACTTCCAGTGCGGCAACCAATCCGCTTCCGGCAATTCCCCCTTCTGACGGTGAACTGAATGCTGTCCACGCGTTTCCAAACGCAGGGTAAACGTCATTGACGAGGTTCAGTCCGAGTTCTTTTTCCAGTTCTTTGAGTGTTTCGTCGAAAACCTGGATAGAAAGCGGATGTGTTTTCCCGACCAGTTCACGTACCCCCTGGACCACTTGTCCCAAGCTCAGGCTTCCTGCCAGAACAAGATCACTGTCGATGGGGATATGCGACAACTGTTCGATTTTCAGAGGTGGGCTTCCGGCGACTAGCAGAATCCCGTCCGTTCGCCCTCCAGTTGAGAGGAATGATCGCTGGACAACCGTTCCGTCAACAACGCCGGCACCCGTTAATAAATAGTCCAGTGCATCGGCTCCCACACCCTTGATGATCGGTTGAGCAATCGCGCCGGCAGGGCCAAGTGACTGAAGCACGATGTTGGTAGTACCACGCACGTCAAACCACGTCACAGAACCGACTCGCTCAAGCCCGATGCGCTTCCATCCTGCCTGGAATCGGGGACTCGAATCGAGTCCTTTCACTTCACCGCGCAGTCCCGCCTGAATCTGGGTGATCGTACTCGCGCCGACCCCGACCAGCAGCCGAGTCCCCTCCTGGTGAATAACGATCTGGGGACCGTTCGGTACGGGAATGGCATGCATTTCAGGTTGATGCGGGACTTCTTTCCCGGACATCACGTTGAAGGCATCGATAATGGCGTCGCTGTCGGCACCAGCATCAATGATCACGCCGACATGAAAACGCTTCAGCAGGTCTTGCGGATTCGGGACAAACAACAATCCGTTGGCCGCTGGCGCGGGATCGATCGTCGCATAGATGCATCCCGGATGAGCTGTCAAAAGCGCTGCCAGGCGCAATGAATCGACGGACGAGAATTGTGAATGTTCGTGGTCTGGATCAGCACCATGTTCGCCAGCGGGGGCCAGGCCGGCTTCGATGGTCTTCAGCAAGAACTGTATTTCGGGATCTGCGACGAGGCCATCGAGGCCTGGGGCACCGACTTTGCCAGGTCCACGAGCTGCCCATTCGACGTAGATCAGGCTGTTCTGAGGCGCCGCTTTCAGAAAGGCTGCGTCGCGGTCGCCCGGTGGCATGCCAAGTAAACCACTTCCACCAAGCAGAAACAAAAAGATCTCAATCCAACCCACACCAAAGCTTGCAGATGCCATATTTGCTCCTTCAGGTTAATTCAGGTTCGCGATTCCATTCATTCGAACGGCTGTTGATCATGGTATCGTCCCGGTCAAGATCACTCCAGCCGCTGGATCGGCGTTCGTTGATGCCGTGCGATGGCCGAAGTCACTTGCTGTAGCCGAAGTCGTCAGACTTCGGGGGATTGGAGTCACAGCGTCCGATGTCTCGCGAGTCCGGCGACTGTTCGGAGTCAACCGCCCGAACTCGTTTGAAAAGACAATGTTACTGAGTTCCGAACTTGCTGGGGTTTTCCGTGTCTGACGAACCGGGTAGAACTTGAAGCCGTGATTCGCGAGTCATTGCAAGTTCAGAAGCGAACCAAAGAACAACAACTTCAAAAGACAGTCAACACTGTGCGTTACGTGCTGGAACATCTGGCGGTGATATTTGGAGCAGCTACAGGATCGCTCGCGGCCCGAGGTAAGGGAATCGACTGGTTTGGCGTGATCGTTCTGGGGATTGTGACATCCGTTGGCGGTGGCACTTTGCGGGATATCATTCTGGATGTTCCCGTGTTCTGGGTCAGTGATCATTCGTTTCTGATTTCCGGGATCATCACCGCAACACTCACGATCTATCTGGCCCAGTACCTGAATCCATCATCGACCCCGTTTTTAATTACGGACGCCTTTTTCCTCGCCTTCGTCACGATGGTGGGAACAAACAAGACACTCAGCTTGAAGCACCCGGGAACAATTTGCGCCCTGTTCGGTGTGGTGACGGGAGTTGCAGGTGGAATGTTTCGAGATGTCTTGCTAGGTGAAGTGCCGCTGGTCTTCAGGCCACACATCAACCTGTATGCAACCGCCGCGTTGTTCGGGAGCATCGCATTCCTCGGAGCAGCCACGGTCTGGCCGGGGCATTGGTTCAATCTGGTCTTCGGAGCTCTGGTCACTCTCTTGTTGCGGCTGGCGGCAATTCGCTGGAGAATCCGATTGCCGATCTTCCAGGCACCCGATGAAGGGATTTCTTGAAGACGGCATTGCCTGCCCAGGGCAATCGCTTTTTTCAACGTAGGGTAGGACCAGCTCGATTAGAGCGCGAGCCCACCATCAGGAAGCGTTGAGTATTACTGATGGGCCGGCGCGGCGAAGCGCCACTGGCCGTTGCTTGTCGTATCCATCAACGGTACGCTCACGATCTCGATGGCGATTTCCGTTCTTCATTTCGCATACAAACTTCCAATAGAACCGGTGAGCTACGATGCAAATGTCTCGGCGTCGGATGTTGACTCTGTCTCTGGGGGGCGGGGTGTTATTGTCGGCGGGGGTTGGCACGCTCTCTTCAATGCGGCAGCCTTCACGTCAACCGGGACTTGTTGAAGTTACTCGGAAAGGACGCGGACTGGGGACAGATCTCTCTTTGACCGTGATCGCCAGATCAACTTCTACGGGTGAGCAGGCGATCGAAGCCGCGTTTGCAGAGATTGAGACCGTTGAACAGGTTATGAGCCTGTATCGACCGGACAGTCAGATCTGTCAGCTCAATCGCGAGCGATTACTGAAGAATCCCCATCCGTACCTTCGTGAGGTGCTTGCGACCGCGGCGTCGATCTCTTCGATTTCTGAAGGAGCCTTTGATATTACCGTTCAACCACTATGGAACCTGTATGCTGAGTTCCAGGTGGTTGGAAGTAAGCCATCTCACGAAAAGGTCGACGCGGCACGCCGATCGATTGGCTGGCAATCTGTTGAATTGAAAAAGGATTGCGTGCGACTCAATCAGCCCGTGGAAGCGATTACCCTCAACGGGATCGCTCAGGGATTTGCCACAGATCGGGCAATTGCGGCCCTGCGGCAGGCTGGTATTCAGCAGGCTCTGATCAATGTCGGAGAACTTGGAAGCCTGGGTGGAAAAGCGGACGAAAAGCCATGGGTGGCAGGAATTCAGCATCCTCGTCAACCTGACGCATATGCCGAAGTGATTGCGCTGGATGGGCGCTGCCTGGCGACTTCAGGTGACTATGCAACGACGTTTTCTGCAGACTTCAGCCGGAATCATATCTTCGATCCACGTACAGGCGATTCTCCTCGGGAATTGGCGAGTGTCTCAATCGTCGCCCCCAATGGGATGCTTGCGGATGGATTGAGTACGGCGGCCATGGTTCTAGGAGCAGAGCAAACGCTGGCTCTTGTTGAACGTATTCCCGATGTTGACGCGCTGCTGATTCTGAAATCGGGAAAGACGTTGCAGTCGGCGGGGTTTCCAAAATCGGCTGTCCTGTGAGCTGTGAATCTGATCAAGAAGGTCAAACTCATGTCACGAATGATCATGGTCGGTCTGATGGCCGTTTCGATGTTGTCAACTGCCTATGGGCAGGCAAAGCCGTCTAGCACGAAACCGGGAGCCAAGGGGACTCGCGCAGAACTGGATGCACTGGTCGACCGCCTCGGGAAGACGCAGCCCGACTGGTACAAGTCGACTCAAGTCAATTATCCCACCACGCTCGATCTGACGTGGCCCATGCAGGCGCCTCAAGGTGGCTGGAACAACCAGAAGAACGTCGGTCAGTTTTATTGGGATGTTGTGAATCCGAATCCCGGACGTTGGAAAGAAGGGGTGAAACTGATGCACCAGCTTCTGACCATGCACAAGGATGATCCAGAAAAACGTGAACGCAACATGCTGGCGCTGGCTCGGATGTACCATAATCTTCTGGAGGATTACGGGCGGTCAGCCTTCTGGTTTCGCGCGGCGGGCGTCGAAAAAGATCCCGTCGAATACGCTAGCTCGGCAGTGATTCTGGCGGAATGTTATTGGAGACTTGGCTTCGAAGCAGAAGCACGAAAACTTCTCGAAAAGGTTCCGTCGAGCGTCTCGCACGCCAAATTGCTGGGTGACATGGGTGACACAGAAGCAGCAATCAAGATGGCGATGGCGGAAGAGGATTCACAAGGTTATGCCTTCCTCGCTGCAGGCGACGCCTGTCGCCATGCGGGACGCTATGACGAGGCTCTGAAGTATTACCAGAAGATCATTGCCATACCCGTTCCTGCGCAGAATCCACCCGGAAGGTTAGTGAAGAATCGCGGACGTGCTGAGGCAAATGTTGCAGCAATCAAGTCGTTCGAACTCTCTGATCCTGCGAAAGTCCGTGACGGTACGTACAAGTCGAGCAGCCAGGGCTACGAGGCGCCTGTGGAAGTCGCGGTGACGGTTCGCAGTGGCAAGATCGAAAGCGTCAAAATTGTTCAGCATCGCGAAAAGCAATTCTATTCGGCGATGACTGATACCCCTGCGAAAATCATCTCCAAACAGAGTGTGAAAGGGGTTGATACGACCAGTAATGCGACAATTACGTCGGAAGCAATCATCAACGCGACGGCAAAGGCACTGGCGGCGGCTCCGAAATAGAGGTGATCTCACGACGGCCTCACATCCTTCAGGACGCAAATCCGCACGTTTCCCTATGGCAGTTTGAAGTAACAAATGAGAGTCGACTTCTTTTTGCCGTTTCTGCGAAAGCCCAAAAAAGGGACTGAACCAGCGCCACCCGGCCGACTGGCTCGAATGGCACGTCGGATTTTGCCTTCGTCCTGGTTTGCGGATTTGCAGACTGGCAAACCAGGGCTGATTCGAAAAACGTTGAAACGGATCGGCCCGACATGGCTGTCCGCTCCTGAGCGGCGATTGGTTCAGTCTGTCTGTTTCATTGGTTACCTGGTTCTATTTTTCTACGTCTGCTGGCCGTATTCGGCGAGGCCCGTTCCAGATGTCGAGGGATGGCCATCACATTACACGGATGAGCTGGCTCGAAAGGAACTAGTCCACGCCGAGTTCTTTCTGGTCATCGACCCACTGGTCAGCCTTTCGACCGCCTTGGCTTCCCATTCGTGGGTCTGGTCGTTGTCCTGTGCTGCGACCATCTTGATGGTCTGCATTTTCATTCCTCGAGGGTTCTGCGGCTACCTTTGTCCACTCGGGACTCTCATCGATCTGTTCGACTGGTGGATCGGTTCGCGCTTTACACGGTTGCGAGTCGGTGACGATGGTTGGTGGGTTCACATCAAGTATTACTTGTTGCTGGCAACGGGAGTTGCAGCGCTTTGCGGTGTGCTGATTTCGGGATTCGTTGCTGCGATCCCTGTCATTACACGCGGTCTGCTGTTGACGTTGTCTCCGCTGCAGACTGGTATGGAACGGGGATGGCATCAAGTTCCGCCGTTCAGCGCAGGCCACTGGATTTCCATCACACTCTTTGGGCTCGTTCTGGGACTCGGTTTCCTGAAGCCGCGTTTCTGGTGTCGCTATGTCTGCCCTAGCGGAGCTGTCTTTTCACTGGGGAATCTCTTTCGAGTGACGGAACGCAAGGTTGAGCAGTCGTGTATCAACTGCAACAAGTGCGTGGAAATCTGTCCGTTCGATGCAATCAAACCCGACTTCACGACTCGCACGACAGACTGCACACTCTGTCAAACATGTGGAGGTGTCTGCCCGACTCAGGCCATCAAGTTTGTGGATCGGTGGGATCTGGTGCAGCTAAAGACGTTCAACGATCCGGCAACTCATGAAACAGCCTTGGGACGCCGAGGGTTTCTGTCAGCCGGGATTGGTCTGGCTACCGGCGTTGCAGGCGGACTGGGAATCACATCGGCGACAACGATCTCGGGAGCGGATCTCGATAATCCGAATGCCTGGCGTCCCATTCGTCCGCCAGGAAGTGTTCCCGAACAAGAATTCCTGCAGATGTGCATCCGCTGTGGCGAATGCTTCAAGGCCTGTCCAAACGATGTCCTGCAACCGCTCAGCTTCCAACAGGGGTTGGAGGGACTGTGGACTCCGAATGTCGTTGCCAACTGGGCGGGATGTGAATCGAGCTGCAACGCCTGTACTCAGGTCTGCCCGACGGGAGCAATCCGCGCGATTCCATTGGCCGAGAAAAAGGTCTGCCGGATTGGCCTTGCTGAGATCAATCTGCAGACCTGTTTGCCACATGCGGGTCGCGAAGCGTGTCAGCTTTGCGTCGATGAATGTCACCATGCCGGATACCACGCGATTGAATTCACACGGGTCGGAACGGAAGTCGACGCCGAAGGAATGCCAATCGAAGATTCGGGATTCCTGGCTCCTGTCGTACTTGCAGACAAGTGTGTTGGCTGCGGTTTGTGTCAGACACGGTGTTATGGAATCAACGTGGCTGATAAGCATCTGTTGAAAGAATCCGCCGTCGTGATTTTTGCGGGCGACGGGAAAGAGGATCGTTTGCTGACGGGTTCATACCAGGAATTGCGCGATGACGAACTGAAAAAGCGTCAGTCAGCAAAACCTGTCTCACCCGAAATGGAAGACGATGGCGGATACCTGCCTGACTTTTTGAAGTAGTCCAGTTGTCCCTGAACTTCGACGCGTTCGCCTGCACCGTTCTTTCGACGGAACCGGTAACTGTGACAGTGGTAACGATCGCGAAGGATGGCGAAAGTACGACAGGGTTCCCTTACGATTCATGACGTCAACGTGCCAAAACTGCCGATCTGTAAGAGTATTGCATTTCGCAGAGCCCAGCATCGCGAATGGTACGGGACGGTAGTTCCCGAACCGCGGCCCTGAGTCGTTTGGGAAGGGACTTGCCTGGATCAGGAATCCGGCATACCATTTCGCGAGATTTCCGCACATAACATCTGAAGTGCGAATTGTTTACAGGATGTAACGTCGATTGTTTGAACGTATCTGCCACCGAGGGAGCGGTCGATGCCACTGAAGACAGCACCATTGGAAGAGCCGGGGATTGACCTCACCTCCATGCTCGACGTGGTGATGCTGCTCATCATTTTCTTCATGCTGGGGACGCGCTTTTCGGAAGAAGAACGTCAGACCGACATCCAGATTCCTACGGCTGCTGACGTTGCGGCCCTCACAGGGACCCCGGATGAAATCGTGGTCAATGTTTCGGAAGCTGGTCAGGTATTTGTGAAAGGGGAACCTCATTCGGCAGAGTCGCTCAAGACTTTGCTCCGAAACGCTCAAGCGGGGTTTCCGAATCAGGCTGTCATCATTCGCGGGGACGGGCGTTGTCGTTACCAGTTGATCATGGACGCGTTTTCTAACTGCAAAGAGGCGGG
This sequence comes from uncultured Schlesneria sp., assembly GCA_963977965.1. Taxonomy (GTDB): domain Bacteria; phylum Planctomycetota; class Planctomycetia; order Planctomycetales; family Planctomycetaceae; genus Schlesneria. The sequence continues at coordinate 3,539 of CAXBSB010000042.1, read as the reverse complement.
AATTCGCAACATTTCGGTCGCACATCTCCCCAGGAAGCAGGAATCGTAATGCCCGAATCGGTATCGCGATTTTGGGATCTGGTTTCCCACAACATTTCGACCATGTCGACCGGCGGCATGGTCCTGCGTGGTGCGCTGATTCTGTGTTCGCTGTTCGCCACCATTCAGTTGTTGTCGATGTGGGGAACTCATTACGGCGACCGCAATGCCAGTTCGAAATCATTCTTTCTTTCGTTGTTGCTCCACTGCTGCTTTGGTCTCGGCTGGGCAACGGCGATTGAGAATATGCCAAAGACGTCGCTCCCCGAAGGTGAGGCTGATGCATCACCTGTTCGAGTGACACTCACCAGCGAGGAGGATGCGTCTGAGCCAGGGACGTCATCAAGGCCCGTCTGGAGTTCCAGTACTCAGCGACTCGACTCACAAATGACGCGCATGCAGCGAGTCGAACAGGAAATGGCTAGTGTCGAAGATCCGACGGTTGAGAAAGCTCCTGCTGCCGAACCGATTGCTCCCGTTGCTGCCGACCTTCCTGATCGCCCGGACATGCCCGTCGAGACTCCTTCGCAACTGTCCGTTGCTTCGTCGGTCGCAGCGACCGCTGCGCGTCAGTCCCGAGAGATCGATGATCCAACACCGGAAGCTCGCCCTGAAACTCGCATTGCGGCTTCCGCAACACGGCAGCAGATGGCGCGGGAAACTTCACAGATTGACGTGTCATCGCGCGTCGAACCGCAACGTGGCGCGGCCGAGCGAGCAGCCCCCTTTATCGACGATGGGGCTGTGCTGACGCTTCCAACGGACCTTTCTCCTGAAGCATCGGTTCCGAAACTTGTCGGTGCACCTGCGAATGACATGATCCGTCGTCGTACCAATCCCAGCCCTGCCCCGGCTGACATTGCTGATACGGGAAGTTCGCCCGCGTCGACCGCTGCGACGAACACGGGAGATCGCCGCACTGGAAAGTTCACCCGTTCAGGGAGCAAGACATCTCCAGAAGCGGAAATCGATCCGACCGTCCCATCGCGTTCTAACCCATCAGCGTCTGCGAACTCGGTCTCGGCTCGAGAATCATTGATCGCTTCTCGCCCTTCGACCGGAACGGATTTCCCTGACCAGATCCGTCGGCCTGAACTGGCCAGACCCAATTCGACAAATTCAATTCGAACGCCGTCTCGCGACCCGGAAACATACCGGGCTCGACGAATTGAGCAGCGCCGCGCAGCTGCGTTGAAAAACGGGGGCTCGATTGATTCTGAGCGCGCTGTGGAAGCGAGCTTGAAATGGATGGCGAGCATTCAGGAGCCTGCCGGTAACTGGTCGTCAGCCAAGCACGGAGGCGGTGCCGCCAAGAAGGATCCCCAGGGACAAAACCGTCTGGATGGTGGACTGTATGCCGATTCTGGCATTACTGGTCTGGTCGTTCTGTCGTTCCTCGGTGCTGGTTACACGCACGAAGAGGGAAAATATTCAGACGTCGTGAAAAAGGCTTTGAACTGGCTGATCGCTCAACAACATTCGAACGGTTTTCTTGGCGGTAAGGCGACTCGCTATGACATGATGTACTGTCATGCGATGGCCACGTTTGCCCTGGCGGAAGCGTATGGAATGCAGGCGGATTCGAGTTCATTCCCGGAACTGCGCGATGCTGTTCGCTCGGCCGTCCGGCTGATTTGCGCAATGCAGAATGAGGATGGCGGATGGCGCTACGGCAAGGGTGGCGAAAGCGATATGAGCATGTTTGGTTGGCAGTTGATGGCTTTGAAGAGTGCTGTGAATGCCGGGATTCCCGTCCCGGAAGAAAATCGCCGTGGAATGACCAAGTTCCTGCAGTCACGAGCCCTGGGAACTCGTGGCGGACTGGCTGGCTATAAGTTGAACGAAGGTCCTACGCCCGCCATGACCGCGGAAGCCCTCTTCTGCCGGCAGATGTTTGGTGTTCGTTCGCGCGACAGTGCATCACAGGAAGCAGTCGCTTACCTGCGACAGAACCTGCCGCGACTGACTTCGTACGACGAGTACTACTGGTACTACGGCACTCTGGCGATGTTCCAGTACGACGGCGAACCGTGGGAAGAATGGAACGGATCTTTGCGCGACATGCTGGTCGGACTGCAGCGGACTCAGGGACCACTCGCGGGTAGCTGGGACCCGAATGGAAAGTGGGCCGGAATCGGCGGCCGACTCTATTCGACCGCCGTCAGCACCATGTGCCTGGAAGTGTATTACCGATTCCTGCGTATCTATCAGAGTGGTGACGAATAGGGCGAGTTGCACCTTCTTGTCGCTGCAGCGGTTGATCTGCCGTTGAAATCGCTATTTGACAGCAATGACCATCGAATCCGGGCCACTGAGGTGTTCGACCCGAGTCTCACGGAATCCAGCTTCGCGCATCCAACCGATGCAGTCGGCTCCTGAATAATCGAAACCACCAGGTGTCTCAATCAGCATGTTCAGACTCATCAGCAGTCCGAAGGCGTTGCTGCGACGATCGTCGTCGATCAGTGCTTCGAAAACGATTAATGAACCCCCGTTCGGCAACGCCTGATACGCTTTACTCAAGAGCATCTTCTTGGTCGGCAAGTCCCAGTCATGCAGGATATGTCCCATGATGATGACTTCTGCAGAGGGAAGTGGTTCCTGAAAGAAGTCGAGTTTTGTAAATGAGATTCTCTCTTGAAGGGCGTTGGACGCGACGTATTTTTCAAAGATTGGCTGAACAACGGGAAGATCTGCTCCGCGTCCCATCAGATGCGGGTGCCGCTGTGCGAGGACGACGGAAAGTGCACCTTGTGCCGCACCAACGTCAACGAATGTCTTGTAGTTTGACCACGGGAACTTGTCTGCAATTGCGTGTGCGATTCCCAGGCTCAGGCCTGTCATCGCGGACAAGAACTGTTCCAGTCGAGCGGGGTCACCATACAAGGTTCCGAACAGGTCTCCCCCGTGTTTTGTTTCGTTCTGAGGGACACCCGTCTGCAACCCTTCGGTCAGATCTGCCCAGAACCGGAACAGGCGGGCACTGAGCATCTCAAGCATGCCCCCCATATATGTTGGTTTCGCTCGATCCAGATAAAGATCTGTCGCGGGAGTATTGGCGTATCGACCGTCTTCGCGAGTCAACATTCCCAGTGCCACGAGAGCATCCAGAAAATCCCGGGCACCTCGGTCATGCAGATTCATTCGACGCCGGATTTCGTCGAGATCCAGAGGTTGCCTGGCGAGTTCCGTAAAAAGTCCCATTTCCACGGCACTCAGAAGTGTCTTCGAACCCCAGAATCCAAACGCAAGCTGCATGATCGCATCGGGAGATGGTGCGGTTGCCATGAATGTCAAACTCCTTTTCTGTCATGGATCTTGAATCATCGGGATGATCGCAACTGGATGATGCTGGATGTCGACTACCCTTGAGCCTGTGATTCTTCGTCGATGTGCCAGTAAGCGATCAGCATGTATCCAACGGCGATCAGCAGGGCTGACATGCTGGACGTCATGTACATGGCGCGAAAGCCGTACAAATCAATAATCCGGCCCAGTAC
>CAXBSB010000041.1:0-40718 GCA_963977965.1 uncultured Schlesneria sp. | reverse complement strand
TCTCCCCACGTACCCGCGCGACGTCCTTCAATGATGGCGCCCGGATTCTGGCAGGCATCTTCAACGATGGCGATTGATCGAGGCTCCGTGATCTGGCGAAGTTGCCGCATCGGAACACAGCCACCGTGCAGATGCGAGACCAGGATTGCTCGGGTCTTTTCGGTCAAGGCGGCCTCGACCAGATTGACATCAAGTTGACGCGTTTGCGGATGCAGGTCGACCAGAACCGGGGTGGCCTTTAGCTGCAGGATGTTTTGAAAGTTCGACTTGAAGTCATACGCTGCGACAATGACTTCGTCCCCTGCCTGGACGCCAACACCGTGCAGCGCCAATTCGACGGCTGCTGTACCACTACTGCAAAGGAGGACATGCTCGACCGCGTGAAACTCTGCCAGTCGGCGAGACAACTCTGGAACATGTGGACCGTGATAACGTCCCCACTCGCCCGACTCCGCCATTCCACGCAGGATTTCGGCAATCGCATCATTGCGACGCGGCCAGCCCGGAGGCCCTGATCGTCTGACAGGAGGCCCCCCCAGGATGGCAGGTCGATCGGGGTCGGGATCGGTTATATTGGTGAAAGACACTCATTCAGCCCATTTGGAAAGTCTTTTTCCATGCCACACTTCGCCGCGAAGGCCCACCGTTCAGGCATCGTTGAGAATTGCTGGGGCCTGCGCAGCGGAGCACCACTTGTCCCATCCTGAGTCCAACCCAGCTTTAAAAAGGGATCGGCCCTGATCATCACAGGAGTAAGTTGCGACGCGGCAACGCGTCAGGTCTACTATGCAGAGATCAGACTTCGAGTGTCAATCCGGTGGACGACTGTCGGATGAGATTCCATCGGCGAATGATGTTTCGAAGGTCAAGCCCCCTGAAATTAGATCCGTTTGCAGGTTACGAAAGGCAGTGAATGGCCAGGACGATTCGCTTCATCATGGTTGGGGGATTTCTGGGTGCCGGCAAGACCACAACGCTGGCAAGGTTGGCTCGCCATTACATGGCAAAAGGGCTGAATGTCGGGATCGTGACCAACGATCAGGCTGCTGACCTTGTTGATACCAAATCCCTTCGTTCTCAAGGGTTCGATGTCGGTGAAGTGGCTGGAGCCTGCTTCTGCTGCCGTTTTGATGACCTGATCTCAACCATCGATAAGCTCGGCCTCGACAAGGCTCCGGACATCATTCTGGCAGAACCGGTTGGGAGCTGTACGGATCTTGTGGCCACCGTGATTCAGCCGATTCGTCAGCTTTACGAATCCCGATTTGAGATTGCGCCCTACGGAGTGATCCTGAAGCCCAGTCAGGGGCGCAAGATCCTGAAGAATGAGCCTGGGACCGGCTTTTCGCCGAAGGCGGCCTACATTCTGCAGAAGCAACTGGAAGAAGCCGACCTGATTCTGATCAATCGGGCTGACGAATTGTCGGCCGAGCAACTGGAAGAACTTCACACATTGCTCGAGCAGCAGTATCCCACCACGCCCCGATTGGCAGTCTCCGCGAAAACGGGACTGGGATTCGCAGGATACTTCGAGTTCCTGGATCAGACAGGAGCCTTCGGTCGCCGGGTGCTGGATATTGATTACGACACGTACGCCGAAGGCGAAGCGGAACTCGGCTGGTTAAACAGCAGCGTACAGATCTCTGCCCCGCAGGATTTTGTGCTCGACGATCTCTTGCTGGACATCGTTACGGGCCTGAAAACACGACTGGTCGAAAACGGGTTGGAAGTCGCGCACCTGAAGGTGATTGGATTGAGTGCCGCCGCTTTCGGAGTCTCAAACCTGGTCAGCCGTGATCTTCCCCCCGAACTGTCATTGCCATCGCACACGAAAACACGCGAAATCGACCTGGTCGTGAATGCGCGTGTCGCCTGCGACCCCGAATTGCTCGGTCGTGAAGTCGATCTGGTTGTTCGCGAGGCCTGCGCGATGCATGGGGCCGTCCCTGAATTTGGCAAAACGCAAATGTTCCGACCAGGCAGGCCTCAGCCGACCCATCGCATGGCCGCAACGCCTTGATGTGAAATGCGGTTGTGTCACTCGAGTCACTCGTGCGAGAGAACCCACAATTAGGGTGCCACGGTTTTGGAGTCGTTTTGGAGTCCGCGACAAGGCCGTGTCTTCGCACGTGGAGCGACGCGAATCGCCACCCATTCGCCGTGCGAATCGTGCCGCGCGACGACTTTCCGCGAATTTTGTCGGGCGCGTCGATCTTGTCCGTCGTGCATTCGACCGACCGCGACCAGCGAAAAAACAAATAAAGCGAGACGGACAGATTGTCCGTCCTACGTGGCCGCCGAAACGCACGACTTTGTCGCGGACTCCAAAACCTCCAAAACCGAGTCACCCCGCACGGACGGCTTCCTGTGACCACCAAGGAACGACTGCCCCCCAAATTCGGCGTCTTCGGAATTCGCGGTAGCCAGAGACGCCGTTTTGTGGCATGCTTAAGGGACAAATATCTTCGAAGTCCCGACTGCGACAGATGTTGGTGCGGGGGCATACGGATTGTCACGAGGACGAGTCATATGTGGACGAAAATGACTGTGGCGATGGTGATCGTCGCCATTGGATTCCAGGCCGCATCTCTGGCGGTGACAGAAATCGTCGCACAAGAACCGACACCCGCCATCTCTGCAGAAATGGCTGCCGAATTGCAAGGACTCTCTTCCCGCGACTTCAAAACTCGTGAAAAAGCCTGCCAGCAACTCGCTGCACGTAAGCTGGAAGCCATCGAGCCACTCACTCGTCTCGCCAACGACGGAACGTCGGAAGAATCGATTCGTGCAGTTGAAGTCTTGCGTCGAATTTATCGCCAAGGGAACAACGACATTCACGAGGCGATTGAAACAGCGCTGGAATCGCTGACAAGGAGTGACAACTCGAATGTCGTCGCCCGGGCGGAATCTGCGATGGAAGAAACCGCTCCGATTCGGCATGCGCGTGCGATCACCAGCTTTAAAGCGTTGGGAGGGATCGTCCGGTTCGATGAGGAGCAAGAGCAACCCATTGCCGAAGGTGAATACCGACCCATTAAATATGCGATGATCAACCACAATTGGAAGGGTGGAGATGAAGGCCTGAAGCATTTAAGGCGAATTGAAGATTTCCGGGCTCAGACCGAAATCCGAGGTCCAGTCCTGTATGTCACCCCCAAATGCCCCGTCAGCAAGGAAGCGATGGCAGACGTTCAGGTTCAATTGCCGATGCTCGCAATTCTCAAGCGAGGTCCGGCCTGTCTGGGGATCTCGCCCGCCGATCGCAATTCACTGTTTATTCAAAGGGTTGAAACGGGTTCGGCTGCCGACCGTGCCGGGCTGCGACCTGGTGATTGTATCACGAAATTCAATGGGTTTGATGTCCCGGATTTCGAAACTCTGGTCGACAAAATTGGTGAGAAACTGCCCGGCGACAAGGTTCCTGTTGAATTTGTCCGCGGAAACACGGAACATACTGTTACGGTCGAACTTCGTAGCTGGTGATAACCGCACGCTTCGATCGACGGGCAAGTTGATTTCACCTCTCGCGTTTCACCAGGGTATCTGCATGTCTCGAGTTTCCCTTTGTGGACTGATGTCCGCATTAGTGTCGTTTTGTGTTTTGGCCTCGTTCAGTTCAGCTCAGCCCCCCGCAATTGACCGTACAAACTTGCCAGTTGCGGAACCGGTTCCTCCGTTTGTGACAGAACTCGATGCGCGCAATGTGAAGGCTCCTCCGCAATTTCAGGTCAAGGCCCCTGCTGGTGCTCCTAACGTACTGATCATCCTGATCGACGACATGGGGTTTGGTCAGTCCAGCGCGTTCGGTGGCCCGATCCAGATGCCGACACTGGAACGCCTGGCAAGCCGCGGCCTGAAGTACAACAAGTTTCACACAACAGCCCTCTGTTCACCGACTCGGGCAGCACTGCTGAGTGGTCGTAATCACCATGTGAATAACATGGGATCCGTTACGGAAACGGCCACCGCTTTTGCTGGACAGACCGGACAGCGCCCCGACAGCGTCGCTCCGCTTGCAGAAATGCTTCGGCTGAATGGTTACAGCACGGCAGCATTTGGAAAATCACACGAAACGGCGGCGTGGGAAGTGAGCCCATCTGGACCGACAGATCGCTGGCCAACACGGTCTGGTTTTGACAGGTTTTATGGATTCATCGGCGGCGAAGCCAATCAGTGGTCCCCAGCACTTTACGATGGAATGACTCGTATCGAAATCCCTCGAGATCCGAATTACCACCTGATGACGGACCTCGCCAATCAGGCGATCCGATGGATCGGGTACCAGAAGTCTTTAACGCCCAACAAGCCATTCTTCACGTATTTTGCTCCCGGCGCGACCCACGCTCCACACCACGCCCCGAAAGAGTGGATTGACAAATACCACGGCAAGTTTGACCAGGGTTGGGACAAATTGCGAGAAGATACACTGGCTCGGCAGAAGCAACTGGGAGTTGTTCCACAGGATACTGTTCTGGCTCCCAAGCCAGAAGCGATCAAAGATTGGTCTACGCTCAGTGCCGATGAGCGACGTCTGTTCGCACGACAAATGGAAGTGTTCGCCGGCTACGGCGCGTATGCCGACTTTGAAATCGGCCGGGTCGTTAAAGCAATCGAAGACTTAGGCCAACTGGATAACACCTTGATTTTCTACATCGTTGGCGACAACGGCGCCAGTGCCGAAGGGACGATGAATGGCCTCTTCAACGAAATGACTTACTTCAATGGCATCCCTGAATCAGTGCCAGAAATCCTGAAGAAAATCGATCAGCTTGGCGGCCCAGAATCGTACGGACATTATGCGGCTGGCTGGGCCGTTGCGGGTGATACTCCATTTGCCTGGACCAAGCAGGTCGCCGGAAGCAGCGGTGGCACACGGAATGGCCTGGTTATTCACTGGCCAAAGCGAATCAAATCGCAGGGAGAAGTCCGATCGCAATGGCATCACGTCATTGACGTTGCTCCAACGATTCTGGAAGCGGCTGGGCTGCCTGAGCCCAAATCTGTGAACGGCACTCCCCAGATTCCGATTCAGGGAGTCAGCATGGTCTACTCCTTCGCAGAACCGACCGCCAAGGACCGACATAAAACACAGTACTTCGAAATCTTTGGCAATCGAGGCATTTATCACGATGGCTGGCTGGCTCACACCGTTCACCGGGCTCCCTGGGAATCCAAATCTCGCCATCCGTTCCTCGAGGACAAATGGGAACTCTACCACGTGGATGTGGACTTCAGTTCTGCCAGAAATGTCGCAGAAGCTCATCCCGACAAACTGAAAGAACTTCAAGAACTGTTCTTGAAGGAAGCGACCCGAAACCGTGCGTTGCCGCTGGATGACCGAATGCTAGAACGTCTGAACGCCAGCATGGTTGGCCGACCTGATCTTCTGGAAGGACGAACGTCCTTAACCGTTTTCCAGGGGATGACCGGGATGACCGAAAACGTCTTCTTGAACACGAAGAACCGGTCGCATTCAATTACAGCGGATCTGGAAGTTCCTCAAGGGGGAGCGAACGGCGTCCTGATTGCGCAGGCAGGCAGATTCGGCGGTTGGTCGTTTTACGTGAAAGACGGCAAGCCGATGTATGCCTATAACTTCCTCGGTTTGGAGATTTTCAAGGTGGCAGCCGACAAGCCGTTGCCAGCGGGGAAAGTCACCGTTCGTTATGAATTCGCGTACGACGGAGGTGGCCCGGGCAAGGGAGGCACGGGGACGATTCTCGTCAATGGTCAGAAAGTCGCAACAGGGGCCATCGTCAGGACGCAGGGCTTCGCATTCTCGGCCGATGAGGGTGTCGACGTTGGAGAAGATGGTGAAACCAATGTGACCAACGACTACAAGGAAGGCGACAACAAGTTCACGGGAGCGATTCAGAAGATCGTTGTCGAGTTGAAGTAGCATCCCCGTTCATGGTTTACCACGGCGACTTTGGATATGATCCAGCAAGCAGGCGACGGCGTCTGCTCTGGATTCGTTATCAAATCGGAAAGGATGTCCGTGGGCACAGGAGTCTCGCAACCAGCGACCGGCGCCAAGCCGCGCCAAAGTCAGTGGGCGCTGGTCGCTCGTGAATTCTTCAAACGCCGTCTGGCGGTTGCTGCTCTCTTCATCGTCCTGGGCCTCGTCTCAGTCAGTGTGTTTGCACCGTTTCTGGCTAACGATCGACCGATTTATTACTTCGGGATCAATCGTTTCGAATTCCGTGAAGCGGCACGAACAGTTCGCGGACTCATGGGGCAACTCACTAACGCGAATAAGTCCACACCTGCAACACGAACGGCGGACCAGCTTCGCTCTGTCAAGTTACAGTTCGATCTGATGGCTCAGGAACTCCCCGCAGATACACACCAGAGCCTGCGGGAGATGCGAGAAAAGATCGAAGCGGCTGCGAATGATAGCGCACAGGGGCCTGCCCGCCTGCGCAGTCTGCAAGGGGAACTCCGGACGCTTCTTGAGTCACTCGAGCCAAAGTTGATCTCTCGCAGCCACTGGCCGGTTGCTGAGTCGCTTCGTGCGTCCGATCTGTTCTTCATGTCCGCGATCTTGCTCGTTCTGACATTTCCACTGTGGAGAATCTGGGTGATTCCCCGAGGGCAGGATTCACGTCGCGGAAAGCTGGTCGTTCTGATCCTTCTCGCCCCCCTTTTTTCAGCGGGAATCTGGTGGTTTTGTGTCCCGGTCCGCTTTGATCGGAGTGACTATAAGACGGGCGTTCTGGCTGCAGACGACGCCGAGAACAAATCACCAATCGTCTTTCAAAATGTCATGTGGCCCCCCATTGCTTATGCCCTGGACGAGTACGATCTGGCAGGCAAAGCCGCGGCACCTCCCTGGTATCCGCAACCGAGTAAAGCGGAATCGAAGGAGCCTCGCAAAGCCGCCTCGCGCTGGAATACCCCTCATTGGCTGGGGACTGACGAGTCTGGACGCGACGTCCTTTGCCGGATGATCTGGGGTGGCCGAGTCAGTCTTTCCGTGGGCATCGTGGCTGTTGCCATCTATGTCTCGATCGGAATCGTTGTCGGCGCGATCGCGGGCTATTTCCGTGGCGTCTGTGATCTGATTCTGTCGCGCATCATCGAAGTTGTGATCTGCTTTCCATCGTTCTTCCTGATCCTGACGATCGTCGCCATGGTTGGCCCCGGACTGCTTAATATCATGGTTGTCATCGGACTGACAGGTTGGACAGGTATCGCTCGGCTGGTTCGAGGCGAATTCCTGCGACTGGTTGATCAGGAATTCGTCCTGGCAGGCCGAGCCTTGGGCTACACGCCACTCCGCTTGATCTTTCGACATGTTCTTCCGAACGCGATGGCACCCGTATTGGTTTCGGCGACGTTTGGTGTCGCGGGGGCGATCCTGACCGAAAGTGCGCTGTCGTTTCTCGGATTGGGAATCTCGAAGCCAACTCCGTCGTGGGGAAGCCTGCTGGCCGATGGTCGCGAAGCCCTCGATCATGCTCCCTGGCTGATTCACTTTCCCGGCTTGGCAATTTTCATCACGATCACTGCGTATAACCTGATCGGTGAAGCGCTACGCGATGCCGCAGACCCGCGACTGCGTGGGTCCCGCTGAACGAACGGGGCAGTATCCGTCACTAAATCTCAGACTCATCGCACCTGGATCATCGAAAGGTCTCTTTGATGCTGAATCGGCTGAACGCTGTCGTCCTGGTCGTGGTTTCTACTCTTGCCGTGACCTCGTTTGTTTCTGCGCAAGAGTCCCCCACGGCTCGCTGTTACCTGATCGGTAATTCATTAACGTGGGACACGGTCCCCGAGCGACTTTCGGGTGACGTGCAATGGCACGTCGACTGCGGTGTTCACTTGCCTCATATTCTCGCGAATCCCGACCAGCCGTGTGTGAAATCCTCGACAGTCTGGCCCAAAGCCCTCGCCGACAAACAGTATGACATGGTCTCTGTACAGCCTCATTATGGTTCGACGATGACTCAGGATGCCGACACGATCTCCGGCTGGATGAAGATGCAGCCAAAAGCGATCTTTGTCATTCACTCTGGCTGGGCGTGGCGAACACAGGTCGGAAACGAATTCAGCAGCTATTCCCCTGTTGAACAGATGTCGCACTCGCCTCATTATTTTCGCGAACTGATCAGCGAACTGCGCCGGCGACATCCGGGACGGGAGATTCGTCAGACGTTTGCCCAGTACCTGCTGGCAACGATCCAGGAAGAGAGCACCGCTGGCCGTGCTCCCCTCAAGGAGGTCGCAGAACTCTATCGCGACGACATTCATCTGACGCAGGATCATGGCAAATACCTGATGCACAATGCCGTTCGGCGTGCTTTCGGGCAGTCCGCGTCCTCCGCTGGATTTGAAAAGCTGAATCCGGAATTGAAGAGCTACCTCGATAGCGTGTTGTCGTTGTTGGACACATCTTCGGCTGACAAATCGCTGCTTGCGAGGATCGTCTCCACAGAAGAATCAGCCACGCGGTCCACGCTGATCGCGAGATTGTCTGACGCGAACTTGCGGACTCGATGCCAGGCAATTGAGCCAGAGATTCAACGTGCCATGCAACAACGTCCTGCGATCCTGGCTCTGGAAGGTCACGTTAAAGAAGCTGGAGGAAGAATGGTCTATTCGTCCAGTGCCCCACGATGGTTGATGCTGGCAACCGGCGATGCAGGACTGGAGGTCTTTGATGTTCCGGCATCAATCGACCTGTACAACGGCAATAATCCGCTGAAGGGAAAGGGTGGAAAAAACGATGCTGTCAACGACGCCTGGTTAAAGCGACTTGCGGGTTTTGTATCACTGAAAAAGCTGGATCTCGCGAACTGCGCTGTTCAAGGGGATGGACTGGAACATATTGCAGGGCTGACAGACCTGCGGGAATTAAATCTGACCCTGACGCCAGTGAAGGACGATTCCCTGAAACATCTGGCAAACCTCGTCGAACTCCGCGTTCTCGGTCTGGCTTCAGCTCAATGTAACGGGGCCGGTTTTGCGTTCCTGCATCGGCTGAAGAAACTTGAAAGTGTCAACTTTCACTTTACGCCGCTCAACGATGCTGGCCTGAAAGAAATCTCGCAGGTACCGATCTCTGGACGGCTGTGGTTTGCACATACAAAGTTCACTGATGCCGGGGCTGTTCATCTGTCGCAATTGAAGCAACTGAAGCGATGTGGAATCGGCAGCACGGATCCGGGAAGCACCGGTGAAGCTGTTGGCGCGTTATCGATGTTACCGCTGGAGGACCTGGCGCTACTCGATAATCAGGCCACACCTGCAGGAGTTGCCCATGCATCCAAAATCGTCACTTTGAAGCGACTGGATATCTCGCACGCCCCGACAGTCGGGGATGAATCGCTTCAACAATTGGCGCAGCTTCCCGCTTTGGAAGACCTGAAAATTGGGAGTGCGACACTCAGCGACAACGGTCTTCAAGGACTGGCGGCAGCAAAATCATTGAAGAAGTTGTCGCTGACAGGAATCAAATCCCTGACACCTGCAGGGGTTGAACGCTTGCGGAAATCACGGCCTGAGATGGCAATCGACGTGAAATGACATCGATGGCGAATGAGACATGCATTCTGGCATCGAAACGGTCATCAACCAAGAAGCTGCCGGTCGTCCTTGAGGTCAACTCCGCTCAATTTTCGATGTCGCGATGCTGTCAGCAGATAATCCAGGGTGGTAACTGCCATCGGGATGGGTAGCCCTTCAGGTCGAATGTTACTGACACAGTTGCGTTCGGCATCCGATCGCCCGACCTTCGGTCCCCAGACGAAGTACGCCCCCAGGCTGTCAGGTGAACCGAGGCCCGGGCGTTCACCCAGCAGGATCAGCGAGATCCTGGCATTCAGCACCGATCCGATTTCATCCTGAATCGCAACACGAGCGAAGGGTACCACGATTATTGGCGCGATTGTCCAACCTTTTGACATCAGGCCTGTATGGAGTGCCGTCACGACGGGTTGTGCATGAACCGTCGCGCGAGCTGAGAGCCCATCAGAGACAATGATGCTGAGGTCGAACGGTGATGATTTAGCCAGATCAACACATCTTGCACGCGACTCATCTGCCAGTCGTCGTCCGAGATCGGGCCGCCGAAGGTATTCTTCACGAGTATTCGCAGCACTCTTCAGTAAAACGGTCGGCAACCCTGCGGTTTCAAAGTCTCGGGCGAGCCCTGACGCATCGAAGCTCATCGTCACTGCATCCCGGGCGCGTGCATGAGCCAGACCGAAATCAAGCAGTTCGCGGGTTGGAAGGCTTCCTCCCGCGCGGCCGAGTGCAATTCGCGCTGCCGTCAGTGAGCGAAAGTCAGACCACGCATCCCATCGAGGATCGTTCATGGTGACCTCGGTCGAAAGTCGAGAAGACGATGACTGCGCGACATCGGACGCAGCCTCAGATCATCGTCAACAACTCCGTTTGCAATCAGCCAGTCCTCAAATTCCGGAGCAGGACGCAGTCCCAATGCCTGCCGCAGATAGTGGCTGTCGTGGAATGATGTTGACTGGTAATTCAACATGATGTCATCCGCACCCGGAACCCCCATGATATAGTTGCACCCGGCGGTCCCAAGCAGCGTCAGCAATGTGTCCATATCATCCTGGTCGGCTTCCGAATGATTTGTGTAACAGACATCACAACCCATTGGAATTCCCAGCAGTTTTCCGCAGAAGTGATCTTCCAGTCCCGCGCGAATGATCTGCTTGCCGTCATACAGATATTCCGGACCGATGAATCCGACGACCGTGTTGACGAGTAAGGGCTGAAAGTGACGTGCGACCGCATAGGCTCGTGCTTCCAATGTCTGCTGATCAACGCCGTGATGAGCATTTGCCGAGAGGCATGACCCTTGCCCCGTTTCGAAGTACATCACGTTATTCCCGACCGTCCCGCGCTGCAGTGACAGGGCCGCATCGCGAGCTTCCTGGAGCAGCGAGAGTGTCACACCGAAGCTGCGGTTAGCGGCTTCAGTCCCGGCAATCGATTGGAAGACCAGATCAACCGGAGCCCCTCGCTCGATGGCTCGCAGTGACGTTGTCACATGAGCCAGCACACACGATTGAGTCGGAATCTGGAACCGCTCAATAATCTCAGCGATTAGCTGAATCAACCGGAGCGTGTTTTCGACATGATCAGTCGCAGGATTAATTCCAATGACTGCATCACCGCAGGCATAGCACAATCCATCCAGGATCGATGCTGCGATTCCTGCGGGGTCGTCTGTCGGGTGGTTTGGCTGCAGGCGGACTGCCAGTCGCTTGGAAAGGCCCAGCGTATTTCGAAATCGAGTGACGACCCGACACTTGCTGGCAACCAGAATCAAATCCTGGTTTCGCATCAGTTTGCTGACGGCAGCAACCATTTCGGGAGTGAGCCCCCGTGCGACCGATTGCAGTCGCTCGGTGCCAGTGTCGTAGTCTAGCAACCATTCACGCAACTCACCGACGGTCAGACTGCGGATGGGTTCAAATGCCGCGGGATCATGCGTATCGCAGATCAACCGCGTGACTTCGTCCTGTTCGTAGGGGACAAGTGGGTATTCAAGAAACTCCTGCAGCCGGATATTGGCCAGTGCGAATCGCGCGGCCAACCGTTCTTCATCACAACTCGCGGAAACCCCGGCAAGTTCGTCGCCTGAGCGGCGGGGGCTCGCCTTGGCAAGCAGCGTTCGCAAGTCCTTGAAGACATACGACGAAGTCCCCAGTGAGTGGCGATATTCAGGCATTTCGCGTCACGCTCGCCAGCGATCAGGATTATTCTTGCGGTTCTTCCATTTCATCCAGCAACCGGATGGTCGCCTGCAGCAGTTGAGGAAGCCCTTTGCCGGTGACAGCACTGATCATCAGCACGGGGCGGCCAATACGTTCTTCCAGCAGTTCTGCAGCGGCGCTGGCATCGGGAAGTTCACTCTTCGTGATCACAACAATTTCCGGCCGGGCCGCTAGAGCCTCATCGTACAGGCGCAATTCCTCGCGGATCTGCAGATAGTTTTCGACGGGATCCGTCTGATCATCCGGGGCAGGTTCCACCAGATGGATCAGAGCCTTGGTCCGCTCGACGTGTTTCAGGAATTCGTGTCCCAGACCGACCCCTGCATGAGCTCCTTCAATCAGCCCAGGGATGTCGGCGAGCACGAATTGGCGCTCGTGACCAACTCGGACCATTCCGAGATTGGGATACTTCGTCGTAAATGGGTAGTTGGCGATTTCAGGCGTGGCGCGCGACAGGCGACTCAATAACGTCGACTTTCCGGCATTGGGCTTGCCGATCAATCCCATGTCGGCGATGACTTTCAATTCCAGCGAAACATCGCGCTGCTCGCCCGGTTCACCTGGTCCGAACTCACGCGGTGCGCGGTTCGTGGAACTCATGAAACAGACGTTTCCTTTGCCCCCGTCCCCCCCCTTGGCAACGACGACCCGGTCACCGTGCTCGACCATATCTTTGAGAACGTGGCCTCGTTTCAGGTCACGCAGGATGGTACCGGTGGGGACACGAATGATCGTGTCTTTGCCATCTTTTCCGGTCTTCAGCGAGCCACTTCCCGGTTCGCCACTGTCAGCGACCCAATGCCGGACGCCCACCAGATGTATCAGGCTGCTGACGTTCTCATCAGCTTCGATGATGATGTGGCCACCCCGTCCGCCATTGCCGCCGTCGGGGCCGCCTCGAGGAACATGTGCTTCACGACGGAAACTGGCCGAACCGCTTCCGCCATCACCCGCTTTGCAAAAAATCGTAACGTTGTCGACAAACATAGTCGCCCCATGATAGTGCATTCCCGCTTCGTCAGCGACGCTGAAAGCACGCTTATGATTTAAAAAATGAATCCCGCCCTATTGCCAGCGAATCGGGCGAATGATTTCACTGGCCAGCAAAGCCCCAACGGCGGCAATCAGCCCCAGGATTCCCCGCAATGCCCAGATGGCTCGAACTGGGCCAAGCCATGTCACAAGCCTTTGGCCTTTCTTTGTTTCACTCAGAAACCACCGCTCACGCATCAGAATCAGCAAGCAGGCCGCGACGATGGCGATTCCCATGCCCTGATCCTGCGTTAGTCGTGTCATGACAATACTTTCGATAATGAAAACACTTTGGCCATGAATGGCCAGTGCTTTGCATGATAGCAACTGCTGCGCTGATCGCCTGCAGCCCCGTTCGTTTTATAGATCAGAGTGCATTCGTTCGATCGCCAGTCCCGGCGAGTCGTCCCAGACACGCTGCCGACAGGTGACCTCCAAAACCGAGCGACAGTTTCCACACATGGTCAATCCGCCGCTGCGCTGCATCGTTTGGTGTGAAATTGAGATTCAGGGCCGGATCGGGGGTGCGAAGATTGACGGTCGGGGGGACCACCTGGTCCCGCATTGCCAGTATTGCTGCGGCGAGTTCAACGCTTCCCGCTGCCCCCAGCAGATGTCCGAGCCCTCCTTTCAGACTGGAACAAGCGATCTTGCTGGCTTCGTCACCGAGAACTTCGCGCACGGCTCTGGATTCGACGCGATCGTTTGGAATCGTGGCAGTCCCGTGCAGATTGACATAATCCGGCATCCGTGGGTTTGTTCGAAGCAGGTCTGACAGCAATCGCTTCAGCGATGCACCGGTCGGATCGAGTTGGGTTAACCCCATCGGATCGGACAACATTCCCCCTCCAAGCCACTCCGCGTACCAGCTTCCACCGCGGGCTAATGTGTGCTGCAGAGATTCCAGGATCAGGCATCCAGCTCCTTCGCCCACCACGAACCCTGATCGATTCTTGTCAAACGGTTGGCAGGCCATTGAAGGATCTGAACCCGGTCTGGCAAGCACTCCTAAGCGCTGGAATGACCCAAGAATTGCGGGCTGCAGCGAGGCGTCAGAGCTGCCGGCAACGACGATGTCGCAGCGGCCGTCCCGGATCAATTCAAACCCTCGCATACACGATGCCAGTCCTGTTGCGCAGGCGAGAACCGGAGCGATAACCGGTCCACGGCACCCCAGCATTGATGCGACATGGGTTGCCGCGGAACTGGGCCAGATATCGAGCCAGTTTCGAGAAAGCTGTTGTCCTGCCAGGAAACGGGAAGCCGCATGTAATCCCCCTTTGCTCGTCCCGAAGACAACACCCGTTGTGTCCGACATCAGGCGATCGCGGTCCAGCCCGGCATCGTTGATCGCTTCTGTGGCGGCCTGCCGGGCAAGACTCATCACCGGATCGATCCCGGACTTAACGGACTCGTCCGGGATCTGGCACGGTGCCCCGGCCAATTGCGCGGATCCTGTCCAGTGTGGAGAAGTCAACCATTGTGATGCAGAGTTTCCTGCGATCAATGATTTCCAAGTGGATTCGCGATCCGTCCCCAGCGGCGACCAGATACCGATCCCGGTCACGACGACACGTCGATCTGTACCAGCATCAGTACCTAGAGGATTCGTCACAGTGGTGCTGTCGGGAAGTTGGCAATCGGGGTCTTGGCGGTCGGAAGAGTGTCAGGTGCGGCCGCTCGTACGGCAGACGGCAAACACCACTCCCGCAACCAGAAGGACCACGACAATTCCTTCGATAATGTAGTACTTCGGAGGGGCACTGACAGTGGCGGCACCCGGTGCCGGAGTGGCCTGGGCCAATGGAAAACTCGCTTTCGCTGGGCTACAGACCGTTAAGGCACCAACACATCCCGCTGCGAGAATGGCTCGACGAATTCGCTGTTTCCATCGCATGTCCATCGTCGGCCCCCTTCCACAAATCGAACTTCGAATTGTCAGACTGCCCTGCCGAGACCAGATCAGTCTCGGCAGGGATTGGACGTCATCATTATGGCAGCAGGTCTTTGACCGTGTCTCGTTCTTGCTTCAATTCCGCAATCGTCTTATCAATCTGGCTGCGGCTGAAATCGTCCACCTTGAAGCCGGGGACAACTCGCCAGTTATGACCATCACTGCAGAGTGGCAAGCCGGTAACGAGCCCTGAATCGATTCCATAACCATTGCCATCCGACCAGACCGCGGCACTGAAGCAGGAACCGGCCGGTGTCGGGGTGATGACGCTCTTGATCGTGTCGAGAGCCGCGTTGGCGGCACTGGCGGCACTGGAAGCACCACGAGCCTTGATCACGGCAGCACCACGTTGCTGAACAGTGCTGATGAAGTCGCCCTTCAACCAGGCATGATCGCTGATGACTTCGGGAACTGGCTTGCCGTCGATTTTCGCGTTGACGAAGTCGGGGTATTGCGTAGCGGAGTGATTTCCCCAGATGGCAACGTTGGAAACAGCAGAAACTGGCCGTCCAGCCTTGATCGCCAACTGAGCAGCCGCGCGATTCTGATCGAGGCGTGTCATCGCGAACCACTGGTTGCGTGGCACATCGGGAGCATGCGACATGGCGATGAGACAGTTTGTGTTGCAGGGATTTCCGACGACGACAACTCGCACGTCTTTCGCGGCAGCCGCTTGAATCGCCTTACCCGTGCTTGTGAAAATCGGGCCGTTGATGCGGATCAGGTCCGCTCGTTCCATCCCTTGCTTGCGGGGGATGCTGCCAACGAGGATCACGAAGTTACAGTCGCGGAAGCCTTCTTCCAGATGATCACTGTCATGCTTTTGAACTCCTGCGAGCGTCGGAAACGCGCAGTCATCGAGTTCCATCTGGATTCCGTCGAGTGCCGCCATGACTGGTGGAACTTCAATCAAATGCAGAACGACCGGACGGTGGGCGCCAAAAATCTCACCAGAAGCGATGCGGAAAAGGGTGGCATAACCAATCTGGCCAGCGGCACCAGTGACGGCAACATGAATCGGGGCAGTCATTCAAACCAACTCCTGAGAACGAAATTCCAGAGAACCAAAGGGAGCGTAACGTCTCTTCTTGTTTGCAGCAACTGAGTTGGCCTGAGGTTATCGGCATTGAGAATCCTTGCGGCCTTGTCAGTGAGATGCTGTTTTTGAATCCTTGCGAACTGCCAGTAATAGAGACGGGGAAACGAACGCGAAAACGTCGCGGATGAATCGAAGCTCGTTTGTCTGATCGAGTGGTCTCCGCTGTTGACATTCGAAAAGGCTGATGTGGAAGCGGGAAGAAAAGGCAAACTTTGAGACGGTTGACCGGGAGGAAAACTGCGACTACGATTCCGCGCTCAAGCAGGGATTGCCGGAAAGTCGCGGTTTGAGGTTTTTTCCGATTCTCGGACCGGGAAAACTCAACCCATAAACGGCGATTGCCGATTCTTGGTCTGTCGGCCCCGTAGCCAAGTGGCTAAGGCAGCGGATTGCAAATCCGTCATCGTCGGTTCGACTCCGACCGGGGCCTTCATTTTAACCCCATGTTAAGCATGGGGTTAATTCATTCTTTGTGGTCAATTTGCGATATTGTTGACGAGCCGCAATCGTGAACTTGAATACCGTGATGTGGCTGTTGATTCCCAAATCCACTCGAACACAGCGTTGCAGTCCATAAACGAATTCGGGCTGACCTCCAACAACCTGCAGGGCTTCTCGCTGGTGGAGCTGCGCCATAATCGTACGCAGTGGCATTATTTCGGCACAGATTCCGCGAGTTTTTCTGGCTGTTTTCGACACCCGTTTTTCGGACAACTCCAAATTCTGCAAGCAGTTTGTGAAAGTTGTTAAGGGGACGGGATAAAGGGTTGCCACGCCCTTTGAATTCTTGATGATGTTGGTGAGTCTCAAGATTGATCTGGTGAAGGGCCTCACGTCGTGACCGAGATGGAAATTGCACGATCTGCGTTAGAGATGCCGACGGCGGCTGAGCGCACTGCATTCCTGGAATCGAGCTGCGCCGGAAATCCCGACTTGCGAGCACGCGTCGAACAATTGATTGCAGATCAATTGAGCAAAGAGGCCTTTTCAACGCCGTCAGATTTTCCAGAGACCCTCGTTCAGGACCGCAGCACTGACGGAGAATCTTTTTCGACTGACCAGACGGTTGAGGCTCCAGAAATTGTCATTTGCTCGCAATTGCAATCGGCCCTGGCAGTCTCCCATTCTCAGCCGCCCAAGAAGCTTGGTGAGTATGAACTTTACGAAGTTCTCGGCAAAGGCGGGATGGGAGTCGTAACGAAGGGTTTTGATTGCAAGCTGCGACGCGTTGTCGCCATCAAGACCCTTTCACCGATTTTTGCGTCTCATCCACAGTCGCGACAACGGTTCTTGCGCGAAGCCCAGGCGGCAGCGGCGGTACGCCACGATAATGTTGTGACGATCTATTCCGTCAATGAAGATGCCGAATCACCCTTCATGGTAATGGAATGTATCTCGGGGACATCGTTGCAACAGTGCGTCGATGGGCCGGAGAGGCTCGCACTGAATGAGATCATTCGAATTTCGATGCAGATTGCGGCTGGATTAGATGCCGCGCATCGGATCGGCCTCGTCCACCGCGACATTAAACCTGCGAATATCCTGCTGGAAGGTGAGACACGTCGCGTCAAGATTACAGACTTCGGCTTGGCACGTGTCGTCAGTGACGTCGGGCTGACGCAATCAGGTCAGGTCGCCGGAACACCTCAGTTCATGTCGCCTGAACAAGCGCAGGGGCAGGTTGTCGATCATCGATCCGACCTGTTCAGCCTGGGCACTGTCATGTATTCGATGTGCACCGCCATTTCGCCGTTTCATGCGGAAACAGCGGTGGTGGTATTGCGGCGTGTCTGCGATGACAAGCCTGTTTCCGTACGATCGCTTCGTCCGGATATCCCGGAATGGTTGAGTAAACTCATCAGTAAACTGATGGCGAAATCACCCGCAGATCGATTTCAGTCTGCTGCCGAAGTTTGCGAACTGCTGCGTGAAAAACTGAATGAGAACGCGCCGGAAGCAGCAAAACGTGAAGTCAAAACGCCGGCCGCTAAAAGTTACCGGGCCTTGATTCTGGCAATCCTGGTCCCAGTAATTCTCATGGCGCTGGCTTTTGGTGTGCCCCGATTTCTCTCTACGGGCGATCCCAAGCCATCCGTTACCGAGGTTCCGAACAACCCTCATCAGACAAACAACACCACGGCGGGTGAAAGCAATCCCCCGATTCCGGCCCCGGCTCAGAAAAGCGATTGGATCTCGCTCATCCACGATGCAGAGACGCTCGCTAACGACCCCAGAAAGGGACAGGGGAATTGGTCGATTGTCGAGAAGAATCTCAAAGGAGAAGTGAGTGGAGATGCGGGGGCACTGACGCTACTGCCTCATGGGCCGAATCGATTTCATCTGCGGTGCGAGGCGAAGCTGACGGGCCCCGGTAACGCTGGATTCGATCTTCTTCTGCATAAACAAGGGACTGACGACCATGGATTCCAGGTCGATATTCGTCCCGGCGAAGCTGGTACTCTGATCGAATTGGCCTCAATGAAGTCTGTTGCTCGACCGAAATCGCCTACCGGAATTACCGAAAAATGGTTTTCACTAGAGATCGTCAAGACAGCGACATCGATCACCAGTCGTGTCAACGATGAGCACGCAGTGACTGCGCAGATTCCAGCAAGTGATCAAGTCTCGATCGACCTGGAGCTCGATGGTCAGCCCGGCCTCACAGGTATCGAATTTCGAAAGCTGGAATTGCGATCGCTTGGTGATGCCGAGTCCACTCTTCCTGAGACCGGTTCGGCATTGCAGTTTGATGGTCAGACAGCGTTTGTAAAAATCCCGAGTCTTTCTCGGACGGACCAGGGACCACTGACACTCGAATGCTGGATACGCACGGTATTTCAGCCTAAAGCAAAAGTTGTGTTGCTGGTCGCAGGATCGTCTCACTTTCAGATAGCGAAGACGGATGGCCATTTGTTTGTCGCATCGCGCTATGCGCCATTCTTAAGTTCAGAACGATGTCCTGAATTCATCAGCGATGAGTGGCAGCATGTCGCAATCGTCAATGCGGAACGTGAAGTACGGATCTACATCAATGGTGTCAAACGGGCTCAAATGCCAAATGCTCAACAGCCAGTTCAAACCGAACATCTGTTTGACGGAACCTGGATCGGGGCTCATCCACTTGATCGCGACTTGAATCGGATTGAGTACTTTTTTCTGGGGGCAATTGACGAAATCCGAATATCCAAGACTTGTCGGTACGACCTGGACTTCACCCCACAACCTCGTTTTGAGCCTGATGCCGATACGTTGGCGCTGTATCACTGTGACGAAGGAGTTGGCACGGCACTGCGTGATTCATCCGAAAACAAGCACCACGGCCTGATCAATTCTGCCATCTGGATCAAAGGGGGCAGTGCACCTGTCGCGACATTTGATTCGACGATTGCCGATGTCCAGGCAAGGCGAATTCAGCAGGACTTGGCGAACCGCTTGAATATTCCTGTCCAAGTCAAGAACTCGCTTGAGATGAAGCTGAATCTGATCCCGCCGGGCGACTTTCTGATGGGAGCAGCGGACGGAGACACAGAAGCACTTCCAATAGAAAGGCCTCAACACAAGGTCACGCTGACATCTCCGTGGTATCTGGGGACAACCGAAGTCACCGTGGGGCAATTCCGCAGATTTGTTGATGCCGAAAAATATGTCACAGAGTCTGAGTCGGATGGCAAAGGTGCATACGGTCTACAGCCCAAGGACCGTCGTCCCGAAAACATCTGGAAATCAATTTATCCGGCGACGAAAGAATCAGAGGCGTTTCCGGTGACATGTGTCAGTTGGCAGGACGCACGAAACTTTTGTGCATGGCTCAGCAAGGAAGAAGGGGAAGTTTATCGACTGCCAACAGAAGCGGAATGGGAATACGCATGTCGCGCTGGAACACTGACTCGCTACAGCTTTGGTGACGTCTTCGACCACGAAAAGGCGAATTCTTCAAAAGACAAAAATCCAGCGGTTCGGCTTGTGGGGAGTTATTCCCCCAACCCATTCGGACTGTTTGACATGCATGGAAATGTGAATGAAATCTGCCTGGACATGGGACTGACTTACACCGCCGATCCGGCAACCGATCCCGTCGGTTCCGAAGGTGAAACTGTCGTCGTCCGTGGTGGGGCATCCAGTTCGAGTCCTTTACGCTTGAGAAGTTCAAACCGCTACCTAAACGACCGTCGTAGTTTTCCTGAATTAAACTTTGCTACGGTCATCAAAGGGTTTCGTGTTGTCCGAGAAATAAAAGTCGGCAAACCCTAAAGCTCCCGCCCCATAACGACGACCCGAGGGATGATGGCGTTTGTCTACTGCGTTTGTGCTTGTTCTGATTCTGACAGGTAAGCCATGGAAGATCCGATCACTCTCTGGATGCAGCAGTTGCAGACGGGTAACCAGCAAGCTGCACAGAAAATCTGGGAGCATTACGTACAGAAACTGCAGACATTTGCTCGCAAACGTCTCCCTTCACAAATGCGTCGAGTCTACGATGAGGAAGACGTCGCTCTGAGCGCTTTTCACAGTCTGTGCGAAGGGATGGTCGGTGGACGTTTTCCGGATCTGGCCGACAGAGAAAACCTGTGGAGACTGCTACTGACGATTACCTCTCGCAAAATTGCAATCCGTCAGCGGTATAATCACCAGGATAAGAGAGACGTTACGAGGGTCATGACGGAATCCGGGTTTTCGGCCAGTTCCAGTGAATCTTCTCCTGGCCTGGATGGTCTGCCAATCGCCGAACCTACTCCCGAGTTTGCAGTCGAGGTTGCTGAGACGTGCCACTTGCTCCTGCAAAGCCTTTCCGAAGACTCGTTGCGTGAAATCGCTCAACTGAAAATGGAGGGGTATACGAATGGCGAAATTGCGGACAAGCTGCAGGTGACAAGGCGAACAATTGAGAGAAAGGTTGAGAGAATCCGGCGTGAATGGAGCCAGCGGGTTGAAAATGACGGAACAGTCGAAGAGTGACGGTACATTCAAGCTCTGGAACTTCAGTCAAATGGCGACTTTACGTTTTTTGTCGGAATTTGGCTCCAAAAAGCAATAAACACAGATGTCGAGCGGTTCGCATCACTGTTCTTTCTCAAGAATGCCTCGTTGAAAATGGTGTCTTCCTGGAACAGTCTGACGGACGAAGAACTTCAATTGATCGACCGTAGCTGCGATCATTTCGAAGTTCGCTGGAAGGAAGGTGCCTGTCCCGTTATTGAGGTCATCGTAGGGAGTGTTCCGCCCCATATGCGGAAGGGACTCTGCCGCGAGCTGGCACTTCTCGAATTTGAATTACGTCAGTCTCACGGGGAAGCCCCTTCGCTTTCGGAATATGCTTTGCGCTTTCCCGAAATCTCGGACGATCTTGCGCAGCGACACGCAGAGACTTCGCAATTTACTTCAACCCTCGACCGTCAACGACCGGTTACGGATCCTTTGACGGCTGTCCTGGCGAGTATCGACGGTACGGCAATTCCGCGTCAGATTGGACAGTACCAGATCCTGGAAACGACGGGCGTCTGTCAGGTCGGCACGACGGCTCGGGCTTTAGATCCGAAACAGCGCCGGATTGTGACGGCGACGATCCTGAAGCGGGAATTCGCGGCAAATCGCGAAGCAAGGCGAGATTTCCTGCAAGCTGCTCAATCGGTCGCGACGATCAGCGATCCTCACGTCATGGCCGTTTTCGCAACTCACGAATCTGATTCTGTTGTTTGCCAGTTCCAGGAGTATTGCGTAGGCCAGACGCTGCCCGACCATTTTCCCGATGGCTCGCACCCCAGTGCGACAGAAATTGCTCGAATCGGGTGGCAAGCGGCGTCGGCTCTGGCGGCTGCTCATCAACAGGGGGTTGTACATGGCGGTCTGACACCCGAAAATATCACGCTGGAAAACGGGCTGGCTCGCGTCAAAGTTGCGGGATTTGGCTGGCACAAGGTCCTACAATCCACGACAAAATCCGGCGGGACTGGTCGTTCCGGCGAAGATTTTTGTGCACCGGAGGTGTTGCAGGGGCGATCGCCGACATCCGCCAGTGATCAATTCAGCCTTGGTTCGATTTTGCATTCGCTCTGTACCGTGCACACTCCCGACTGGCTAGCGTCGACGATCCAGCGGATGATGTCATGTGATCCGAAACAGCGGTTCCCTTCGATTCAAGCGGTTGCCGTCGCTTTGAGCAACGGGCTGACACAAGGGGTTGCACCTCCTCAAAGCGATCCTTCCATGGACGCCCGGATCGATTTGCCGGTGATTGTTCGGTTAGAAACATCGACGTCCAGAAAACCACAAATCCTGTGGGGCATCATCGTCACCACGATCGTCATTGTCGGATTGTGCCTGTGGTACTTTCTGCGATGAGAGAATGATGTCGGAGCTTCGGGTCAGAGGGTTATGTTAGATTAGTGGCCCCGCACTAAGCCTGAGTGGCTGACTCCTCTTGCCACGGGCTGCTGAGCCCGCTCGGCATGTGAGCGAAAGTCACGAAGGATTCGTGCTCCTCAAGTGACCGTTCAGGATGGAAGTGAGGAACTGTTCAGTCGTTGGGAGCGAGCAGAATCAAGATGAAAAAAGTAGTGTCGCGAACCTTGCTGATCGGACTTCTTGTCGCGGTGGTACTCGTCGGCTGGTCACAATCGCGAGTTCTGGCTCGCCTGTTGGGGCAAGGTTCAAATCGCGAGGAAAAGGTAGATGAACCACGTCCCACCCGCGTCGGTGCACTGGGACGGATCGAGCCTAGCAGTGAAATTCTGGATATTGACGCAGCGGCTGGTGATCGTCTGCTGAAGGTACTCGCGATTGAAGGTCAACGAGTCAACAGTGGTGATGAACTGGCCCATCTCGAAACCCATGATGTGGCCGCAGCGGAAAAGCAGGAATCTGTTGCACTTCTTGAAGAAGCCAGGAATCGACTCAAGACGACGGAAGAGCATCACGAAGCCCTGATTCGCGTCGCGGAGTTGAAGCTGCAGACCGTTGAAGTCGTCGAGCCGATTCGAATCGATTCACAGAAATCACGTGTTCGATCACTGGAAGTCGACCATCAGCTGGCGGATACGGAATATGTGCGAGTCGAAAAGTTGCACGCCAACGCAACGGTTTCGCGTGAAGAGCATGACCGCAAGCATTCCGAATTAAAAAAGGTAAAGGAATTACTGGTCGCATCGCAGTTGACACTGACTGAAATGGAGGCCAATTACAAACTGGCACTGGAGTCAGCGCGCGCTGCGGTTGTCGAGGCGAAAGCAGCTCTGGAACTGGCACGAGCAACCATCCCGGTACGATCTCTGGAACGAAAGGTCGAGCTTGCCGAGGCCAAGGTCCAGCGAACGATTATTCGGTCGCCAATCACGGGACAGGTACTGGAAGTCATGACGCATTCCGGCGAGCGAATCGGGAAAGACCCCATTCTCAAGCTGGGAAACACCGAACAGATGCATGTCGTCGCAGAGGTCTACGAGACAGACATTGGCAGGATTCGTCTCGGGCAGCATGCAACGGCCACCTCATCAGCACTCACTGAGCCACTGGAAGGGACTGTCGTCCAGATCGGTTCGATGATCTACAAAAACGATGTTCTGAACGTCGATCCCGCAGCTGATGCTGATGCACGTGTGGTCGAAGTCCGCATCCTGCTGAAAGATTCCAGTAAGGTTGCTGGTCTTACGAATCTTCAGGTCGATGTCCTGATTGAAACCGCCTCGAAGGACTGACCCATGATCGAGGCCGTGCCGTCCGCAATTCCCGAAAACACCATCGTCGGTTCCGTTCCGGGCGATGCCGTCGTGTATGTCGATCATCTGAACCACTTCTTCGGTGATGGTCCGACACGCAAACAGGCCTTGTTTGATTGTTGTCTAAAAGTCGGCCCAGGCGAACTGGTCATCATGACGGGGCCATCGGGCTCAGGTAAGACAACTCTGCTGACACTCATCGGCGCTCTGCGATCGACTCAGGAAGGGGTCAATCGCGTCCTGGGGCAGGAATTACGAGGCCTGGATGCTGCGGAACTGGTCAACATTCGCCGCAACATAGGCTTCATTTTCCAGATGCACAACCTGTTCGACTCGTTGTCATCACTCGAAAATGTCCGCATGTCGATGGAACTGAGAAAGTATTCTTCGTCAGACATGCTGCGACTGGCAACTGAAATGCTGACGAAACTCGGCCTCGGGCATCGAGTTCACTACAAGCCTCGCCAGATGTCGGGTGGGCAGCGGCAGCGAGTGGCAATCGCACGAGCCCTCGTCAATCGCCCAAAACTCGTTCTGGCTGACGAACCGACCGCCGCACTTGATAAGAAATCCAGTCGTGATGTTGTTGAGATGCTGCAGGCACTGACTCGCGAAGAGCAGGCGACAATTCTGATGGTGACTCACGACAGCCGCATTCTGGACGTCGCGGATCGGATTGTGAACTTCGTTGACGGGCGTATCGAATCCGATGTGATCGTGAACGACACCATCAAGATTTGCGAAATCCTGAAAAAGTCGGACGTGTTCCAGCATCTCAGCCCGACGGAACTGCTGAATATCGCTCAAAAGATGAAACGCGAACAATTCGGAAAAGGTGAGGCAGTCTTCAAACAGGGGGACGAGGGAGACAAGTTCTACCTGATCAGCGAAGGGGAAGTGGACGTACTGATTCAGAAGCCAAACGAAGATCCCAAGGTCATTAATCATCTGTCGTCAGGTGCGTTCTTCGGTGAAAAGGCATTGCTGTCTGGTGATCCCCGAAGTGCCTCCATTGTGGCGACCGTCCAGACAACGCTGTACGCACTCGGTAAGCAAGACTTCCAGTCGGCACTCGCAGCCAGCGGAAGCTTTAATGAACAACTGCGAAAGGTTGCATTCCAGCGATAGGTGACAGTCCCACCACGCTGGTTTCAACGGTCTTCCATTTAACTTTAATCTCACGACTGATACGGCATGATGCGGGTTCCTCTGGCATGGCGAAATGTGGTTCACGAACGCAGTCGAGCTGCGGTCGGGATCGCAGGCGTCGCTTTTGCGATCATGCTGATCTTCCTGCAGCTTGGTTTTTTCAACTCGGTGATCATCAGTGCCAATCAGTACTACGACGAACTCGATTACGATCTGGTGATCGTTTCACGTCAGTACAACTTCATTCGTTCCCCGCAGTCATTTCCGCGTCGTCGACTCTATCAGGCGATGTCATTGGCTGAAGTCGTCTCGGCGAGGCCGCTGTATATGAGCGGTGTGACATGGCAGAACACTGAGACCGGCAGTCGTAATGCCACACTGGTTTTTGGATTCGATCCAGACCGCCCGGTCTTTCGCACCCGCTCCATTCAACCTCACCTGATCTCACTGAAGGCCCCCGACACAGTCATAGTCGACTCCGACACGCGACCGAAATATGGGAACCGAAAGCCGGGACATTCGATTGAACTTGGCGGACGCAACGTCACCGTGGTTGATGAGTACAAACTGGGAACGTCTTTTCTGGAACTGGGTATTATTCTGACCAGCGACCAGAATTTTCGCCGGATTGTGCCTCAGTTGACGCTGGATGACGTGGGACTGGGCATCGTCAAGGTTCGCCCCGGAGCCGACCCGACAGCGGTTGTCAGTGCTCTTCGAAAAGTAATGCCTTCGGATGTTCATGTCTGGTCACGTGACGAATTTCGTAACCACGAAGTCCATCACTGGCTGGTTGCAACATCGACGGGATTCATCTTCGGGTCCGGCGTCGTCGTCGCAATTCTTGTTGGTCTCGTGATCCTGTACCAGACGATCTCGACTCAGATCATGACGAAGATGAACGAGTACGCGACGCTGAAGGCCATTGGTTATCAATCCTTGCAGATCTTTCGAGTTGTTGTTGAACAAGCGTGTTTCATTGCGCTGCTTGGCTTTCTGCCAGGACTGATCGCGGCGATGGGGTTATATGCGGCAGTACAAATGGCAGTATTTCTGCCCATGATCATGACGTGGGAACGAATTGGTATGGTGGTCCTGTTAACAATCGGCATGGCTGTTGGATCTGGGTGGCTGGCATTTCGCAAAGTGCAGGCTGCTGATCCCGCAGATTTGTTCTAAGCGAAAAGAGTGCTTTGGTACGCTTGAGGGGCTGCCGAAGTCAGACGAAATCTCAATTTCAGCAGGTTGCCTCAAGATGGCTGTACCACTCGCATGGCGAAACTTGACTGCCGACAAACGCCGACTGGCGGTTTCGACGCTTGGGATCGCTTTTGCCGTTCTTTTGATGTTGATGCAACTCGGCTTTCGCAACGCACTCGTTGATAGCCAGGTGGAAATTCTGCGCTGGCTCAAAGCAGACATTGTTCTGGTGAGTGCCTCGAAATACCAGTTGAACGTGATGCAGCCGTTTCCCCGCCGTCGGTTGTATCAGGCTGCTGCCGTGGAGGGCGTTGCGTCTGCTCGTCCCATCTACCTGGCACTGGAAGAGGCTCTGTGGAAGAGTCCTGACGACCGGACAACGCATCGCATCCGCGTCGTAGGTGTTCACCCGGACGACGAAATCTTCAATGAAAAGCAACTGTCGGATCAACAGCATAAGTTGTGGCAACCAGATACAGCGTTGGTTGATACAGACTGTCGTCGTCACATCGGCCGGGCGTTCCAGGGAGATTCCACCGAAGTTACGAAACGCAAGATTCACGTTGTCGGTGAATTTCAATTAGGAACCGACTTTATCATTGATGGAAGCGCCATCGTCAGCGACAGAACCTTTCTGAATCTGTTTCCCCGCTATCGGGCAGCCGACCCCCTATTGAATCGTGTGGAACTCGGCCTGCTTCAGATTTCTCCAGGAATGACAACGTCAGAAGTTGTTGAGCGTCTCAATCGCGAGCTTCCCAAAGATGTCCGCGCTGTGACTCGCGCAGAGTTCATTGGAGTGGAACGCAATTTCTGGATGAATGACTCACCCGTTGGCCTGGTCTTTAATCTGGGAACGCTTGTGGGTTTCATCGTCGGGATCGTGATTTGTTCGCAAATTCTCTTCACCGACATCTCAGAAAAAATGCCTCAGTACGCCACGCTGAAGGCGATTGGATACACCAATCGTTATCTGCGCCGAGTCGTCATCCAGCAGGCGACGTTTCTGGCACTGGTGGGATTCCTGCCCGGGGTAGCAGCCAGTTGGTGTGGCTATCGCCTGATTGCTTCTTTGACCGGACTGCTGATGCGTCTTCAGGTCGGTGTCGCTGCAACCGTTCTGTTTCTGACCGTTGGAATGTGCCTTGTTTCCGGCTGGTTTGCAGTGCGTACGGTTCTCGCGGCTGACCCGGCAGACGTCTTCTGATTTCCACGAACCCCGGATGTCGGACTTTGCACAAGTTTGGCAATTGAAACTGGTAACACCACAGATCATTGCGAGTACTCACGCGAGTGCCCCGTGATGATCGCAACTGCCAGTAATCGCTCGAAAGGAAGTCTGATGAGTCAGGATCTGATCACTCGCAAATACAAGCACATGTTCCGTCGATTTGACGTCGATGGCAGTGGTAGCGTCAATCGCTCAGATTTCGAGAAGGCTCCCGCCTGGATCTGCGGCCGCCTTGGCCAACCGTTGGGTTCGTCTGTCCACAAGAATCTTCAGTCGGCTTACGACTTGGTCTGGGGACTGATTTCTGGAATGGATGCCAATGGCGATGGTGACCTGACAGAAGCAGAATGGCTTGCCGGCTGGTCGAATGCGGTCAAATCAGACTCGATTCAAGAGGTGATCTCGCAGGCTGCAGACCTGGTGTTTGACTGTGTCGATACCAGTGGCGATGGCGAAATTGGCGCGGACGAATACTCACGCTGGCTGTGTGCTCATGGAGCCACCGAATCCGACGCCGCATCTGCTTTTCCGAAGCTTGACCACAACGGCGACGGGCAGGTTTCCAAAACTGAGATGCGACAAAACGTCTGTGAATTCTATACCAGCACGTCAGTTGATTCTCGCGGAAACTGGCTGTTTGGCGCGGGCTGGTGATGAAACGCCGGGGGCGAACTTCAGAACGGTAGATGAGCCATGGATCAACCCGAAAAATTTCTGTACGGTTATCGAGGCCCCTGGCCCAGCCACAACGCCGTAACTCCCGAAGCCAGCCCGCCTGTGGCGGTGCTGTTGCCTGACGCAGAAATGAAAACTTACCGCCGCAAAGTCTTGCGGCGGTTTCTGCGACAACGCTGGACGGGACGCCCTGCTGCGTGGCTGCATGCCTTGCGTAATCCGGGCCTTGATCCTGTGAACGACGAACAGTTCACGCAGGCTCTGACGGATACGGCATTCAGCCGCATGATCAATCCGACGCTCGATCCCGTCGATGAGCAGACGTTTGCAGATGAATTGCGAGCGATTGGCGATGGCGAACCGTTCAAGGTAGACCTTTCCGCCATGAGCGAGATAGAGACTTATCCCGGTGTCTATTGCGCTCCTTCAATCACCTTGATGGTTCGTGATCGCGACGGTCGATTTACTCCAGCTGCCATTTCGTTGCCAGGGATTGTACTTCACCCTGATGACGGAGATGCATGGGAACTGGCAAAGTATTTCGTTCTGCAAGGGGCCAGCCATCACCTGATCGCACTGATTCACCCCAGGCTGCACTTTCCACTGAATCCGGCCAATGCACTGGCCAAGACGATATTGCCCAAAGATCACGTCCTGCTGAATTTGCTGTTACCGCATCTGGAGGTTCAACTCGGACTGGAAAGCGGAGTTCTGTTCACGTCACGATCAGTACTTCACAACCGTCAGGATGAGCTGTATGCCCCGTTTTGCTGCGAAGGGAAGGGAAACTTCACGCTGGTAAATCGCGGATACTTCGGTATTCCAGGTAACAGTTCGTATCCCGCCTATCGATACGAGCACGGCGTCGGCACCATTCACTCAGGTTATGGTGTTTTTCTGGATCGATACTACCAGACAATTCTGAGCTACTGTCAGAAAGTCGTATCTCGCATTGCTCCGTGCGACCAATACGTTCGACGCTGGGCCGCACATTGTGCGTCGTTTATTCCGGGCTTCCCTGATGAAACGGCGATTGCCGACCCGAATACGCTTGCCGCCGCCGCCGCGACGATTATCTGCACAAACAGTATTTGTCACACATCAGATCATCACTACTACACCGGCCCGTCGTACAATCAGATCCCTCTTCGGATGCGAGTTGCCCCCCCGACCAGTCGTTCAATCCCCGCCTTGAATCGAAGGAAACTTATCCACCGCGAAGACGTGGCCCGACATTATCTGGCGAATGAGATGTTTTTCAGGCCGACTGTGCTGACAAAACTGACGGATTCAAAGTACAACTTCGCGGATGCGGAATTGATTCAACTGAGCCGTAAATTCGTCGACGACTTGCATGTCACCGAACGAGATATGCCTGTCAGACGATATGTACCTCTGGATGATATGGCATCAAGCATCCAGTTTTGACCCCCATTGCACCCAGGCCGAAAAATGACTGCCGACAACTGGATTCGCCTGCGGCAGATTGAAGCATTGTCTCCTCTTTCGGACGATGACCTGAAACATTTGCAGTCTCGACTGCGAATACGTGTGGTGCAGAGCGGGACAACCGTATGCAAACAGGGCGACGCGGAGTGCAGCCTGTTCATCGTGGCTGCAGGCCGCCTGCAAGTCATCCGCACCGATGCTGCTGGACATCCTCGCGTTGTCGCCCAGATTCCGTTCGGTGAGTTACTCGGCGAGATCGCTCTGATCACTGGCGAAAGTCGCTCAGCCAGTGCTGTGACTTTACGCGACACTGTTCTCTGGGAACTGAGCGAGGCTGATTATTGTGCGTTGTTAAGCACTCATCCCGTTCTCGCGCGCACGGTCACGCGAATTGCAGTTCGACGATTGCGAGAATCAGGAACTCATTCGAAGCCAACATTCTGCCAGGCAATTTCCGTGATCCCGGCAGCATCCAACGATGTTGCAGGACGATTCGTCCTCGACTTGATCGCGCGTCTCAGAGATCGCGGCCCGATTGCCGTTGTGGACTCGATGACTTTTCCGACTGACCCAGGAAAAACGGCGTACGAATCGGAATTGGATTTAATCAACCGATTGAGTGACCTCGAGCGAAACCACGTGATGGTCATTTACATCGGAGATGAAAACTCGGAATGGAATCGACGATGTCTGCGGCAATCGGATCGCGTATTGGTTGTTGCGAATGGCGACTCGCCCCCCGATCAACAGTTTGGTTTCTCGTCCGACGTGAATTGTGGCAGCGCGGAACTGGTCGTGATCCGGGAATCAAAACCGGTCTCGGGGGAATCGGCTGTCCGATGGTCTTCAACGAAAACATGGCGAGCGACACATTTCATTCAGGGGGGCAGGGATGAAGACTGGAGGACATTGACCCACTCGCTGGTGGAATCGATTGCAGCGCCCGAATGGCTGCGTCGGTCGCCACTGTTTTCAAGTCTTTCTGAAGACGACCTGCGAACCTTGCTCAGCGGCATGGAGATCATCAATCTATCAGCGCGCGACGTACTCTTTCGACAGGGAACTCCTTCCGATGGTCTCTTTATCGTGATCAACGGACGGCTTCAAGCAACTGTTTCTGGAGCCAGTGGGGATCGCGTAGTCGGGGCGATGGGACGAGGAGAAGTCATTGGTGAAATCTCTCTGTTGATCGAGGAACCGCGGACTGCGACTGTGTCCGCCCTGCGTGATTCCACTGTTGCAAAACTGCCACTTGCCACATGGAAACGCTTGTCACATGCTCGACCGGAATGGACCGTCAATCTGGCGAGAGTGGTTGTTGACCGGCTCAGTGGGCAACGACGACTCGGGACAGCGGCACAGTCAGTATGCTTTGCTGTGCAGCCTCTATTCCAAGGGCCACAGGTTACTGAATTCAT
The DNA here is from genome assembly GCA_963977965.1 of uncultured Schlesneria sp. Lineage (GTDB taxonomy): Bacteria > Planctomycetota > Planctomycetia > Planctomycetales > Planctomycetaceae > Schlesneria. The sequence goes on along the minus strand of CAXBSB010000041.1, from coordinate 10,046 downwards.
ACAGCAATTGGAAACGTCGCTGGCAGCACTCGGGCGCTGCAGCATCATTGATGCGACAGCGATCGACCGTCGATTCGGTTTCGGTTCTGCAAGGTTACAGCGCGGAGAACCCGGCGAGGCAATGGTCGTCGAATGGTTGCATCGACAAGAACTGTCGTCCGACTTTGTCGTTTACGTGTGTGAAGGAATGAACACCCCGTGGACGCAACGTTCACTTCGTCAAGCTGATCAGATATTGCTGCTCGCGGATGCACAAGGGTGGCCGGAACTGACTGAGTTGGAAACGACAGCTTTCGATTCAGCCAGCTCGATTTCCCAAACTCCTCGACAATTGATCTTACTGCACGCGGCAACCGCGTCGGCTGCTAAGGAGACCATCCGGTGGCTGCAACCTCGTTCGCTTCGGGCTCATCATCACCTTCGAGTAGGAAATGTCGAAGATACGAATCGCCTCGCACGATTGTTGACTCAGCGAGCGTATGGACTTGCTCTCAGTGGTGGCGGTTCACGCGGAGTGGCACACGTTGGTGTCATTCGGGCGATTCGCGAGGCTGGAATTCCGATCGACGTCGTCTATGGAACGAGTGCAGGATCGGCGATCGCAGGGTTGGTCGGAATGCAAGCCAGTAACGAGGCAATGCTCGCAAAATGCGATCACATGCTGACACGTACGCTTGGCCATCTACTCACCATGGGGCCGCCTGTTGTTTCAATCATGAGCGGACGGCATCCGAATCGACTGCTTGAAGACTGGTTTGGCGACGCCACGATCGAAGACCAGTTCGTTCCGTTAGGAATCGTTTCCGCAGACATGGTAACGGGAGCAGAATACGTCCATCGTCGCGGTTTAATTCGCGTCGCTGCACGTGCAAGTTCATCACTCCCAGGTGCCTGGCCGCCAGTGATCGATCAGGAACGAGTTCTGGTGGACGGCGGTGTTGTCAACAATCTTCCGATCGATCTGCTGCGACCACATTGCCAGAATGGCAAGATGATCGCCGTCGATATTGGCGGAGGAGGTGACAACTACTCGGACCTGATGCCATATGGACTGGAATTGTCCGGCTGGAAAGTCATTGCCCGTCGCCTGCTGCCAACGGCAAACCAAACATCGTTGCCAGCTATGATGGGAACCATTTCCCGGTGCTGCACGCTGATGAGTGCCAATCGTACCGTTTCGTTGAAAACTGACGGCCAACTCCTGATGTTGCAACCGCCAGTCACTCAGTATGGAGTATTCGACATCCGCACCATCAAGATAATTCACGAAGTCGAATCGCGATGCTACGACTATACCCGTCAAGCCCTGCGGGACTGGAACCCAAGCATTACGTGACGAGTCCGAACTGTTCTTCAATTCGCTGACGTAATTCGTCCAGACGATGCTTTTGCGGAGCGAAGTACAGGCTCTCGTTACCACGATCGGTATCCTCCCAGAACTCGCGATTTGTCACTCGCAGTCGGAAGATGATCACTTCAAATACTTTTCGGTAACGCTCACGTCCCAGAGCCGTAAAATCCTGCTTCAGGTCTTCGAGAATCAGAGTCACGGCTTCGTCAAATCCCTGATCCAGGTAATACAATGCAAGACCCATCTGAATCAAGCGAACGCCCAGACTGATCGCGGCCTGCGGGTCTTCATCGTTCCCACGTAAGCCATGTTGGCGGTCAACCGACATCAGGACTTTCAACAGTTCAATCTGAAGTGGTTCTGGCCAGCGATCAACGTGAATCTGTCGCAGAACTTTGCTCATTTCTGCCGCCACGACATCGACCGCAAACTCAAGATAACGATCGCGCCGGCTTTTGTTGTACAGTTCCTCACCATAAATGCGCAGGTATCGAAACACGGTGCGCAGCGTATCGGATCGCTTGGCTGTCACCAGGCAACCCGCTAATTGCCCGTAGTAGAACAACAGGTTGAACAGGTTGCGGATATCGCAGACCTTTTCAGCATCCTTGATGGCAACACGCAAGAACGTATTGAACCAGACGAGGTAGAAATCGAGAGTCGCGGACGTGCTGATCGGTGTTTGTGTCATCACGGAACTGGAAGGTTCCAGTGGAGCATTCTGGATGATGACGCGACAGGTTTCCTGTAACTCTTTCATGCAGAGAGACGCGAGGTCATAGTCTGATGAAGCGGTTGTTTGCGCATAGGCATTTCTCAAAAGACGCATGATTTTCTGTTCAATCAATGTCTGCGTCTGAACGACGGTCACATTGGGATCAGCGATTGTCATGAACGAAATATCAGCCCGAGCAGCCGGGGTCATTTGAAAGAAAGATGCCGGAATCATCGGCTTGATCCGAATGTATTCGCGAAGGGCCTGTCCCAGCAGCGAAATGATTTCGGCTCGCGGCCCTTTGAAGGTGATGTATGACAAAACGTCGTCTAGCTGGTTAAAGGACTCCAGAATCGTTCCTTGTAGACGAGCGATTGATCGCGAATGGTCAGTTCCTGGAAGATTGGCAACCTTTACCAGTTCTCCCAGCGCCGATTGGATCTGTTGGTAGATCTGATTGATGATGTGATCAGGTTTACTCTGCTTCAACACATGGCACGTGTAAGGAAACACCAGCAATAAACCCGTCGGCAACAGAACGAGCAGGTTGCAGGCTTTGATGGAATGTCCTGCAGGCACCGTCGCAGTCTGCATCACCAGGAGAGAATCAGCGGCTCCCAGAATCAGGAACCAGATGTACAGAAGGCTGAGCCGATTTCCGAGATACAGGTCGATCAATCGCGGGATGCTTTGCGACGCGATCGAAATCACCAGCAGCAAAGTTCCCAGAGCGAGCGCAATGAGTGCCATCCAGATGCCCGACAACGCATCGGGATCGAACAACTGCGGGTCAGCAACGTCGAGTCCGATCGATGTCTGTATCCATAATGCCAGAGGGGCGAAAACGACTGCCGCGAAAATCCGGTCAATGACAATCAATACCATCAAAACGGCCAGCAACGTGGTCCAGAGTGGTAGTTGAGACAATTTCAGGCGCATCAAGGTCCCTCGTTCGTCGTGCTCTGCAAGCCTCATTGAACGGAGTCGACGGTTTTTACTTCTTTAATATCCCTTGGACTGAATAGTCCGACTCCAGTTTTCCAGATCTGCAGGTGGAGCCCGAGAAATCCAGTGCGTCATGATCGTTGAATCGCGGGCATGGATACTTCGCGATCCAGATTGGGAATGCCTGACAATCACATTACGGCTGTTTTCTCCACTTCCAGATTCCCAGAATGAAGACGACGGTAACCAGGACGATTAGATTGATGACAAGGAACAGAAAAGATCGTCGTGATGGCACGTTTTGCAGCGTTTCTGAACGCATCTCGTTTTCGCGATCGAGATCATGTTCAGCAAGTGTAATTTTCTTCCCGGCAAAGAATGGCACATCTGCTGTGGTAGTATCACTATTCAGATAAAACGAATCCCCTGTATCCGTATTCAGCAGCAGAGAGCCTGATGGGTAAGTCAGGACAAATCTGTCGCGAGTTGGACTGACGTCGACCAGCACGTCCTGAGCGCGATAGGTCACTCGTGAAACTTCATTCTCCTGTCCCGGACGGAACCCCTTCCAGACGCCATGTACTGGAAACCAGAATTCTCGACTTTTTCCCTGGCATTTCTGGTACTTCAAATCCGCATAGATTGACAGTAACCTATTTGCATCCGAGATGACCGTTTTTCGTGGCCGAAAACCAACTGCCGGATCGAGATGAAGTTCCAGTTTGACTCCTTTCGCCATCAGATCATTCCCCCTGGCGATAATCAGTCCTCCGTCTGCTGAATCCTCCAGAGCAACCTCCGACTCTTCCGACGTCAGGAAGTCCGCGATGCTGACAGGCATCGACAACTCGACACCGCTTACGGCAAGTCCGAACATGTGTGGTACATTTGAGTGATACAGGAATCGTTCGATCTGATGGCCGAACGCACCACTGCCCGCTGATTGAGAATCCCTCGACATGTAGTAATCACCATTGAAACTGGCCTCTTCGACCCATACTCGCTTTGATGATGTGTCGCGTTCTCGACGCACGCGTTGCCACCCCGATTGAGTCAGAATCCAGTTCATCCGCAGCTGCGGTTGGTCTTCCCAACGCTGGTCGTTGGTTAAGTACTGGGTATCCACCTGATATCTGATTTCCAGATCATCCCACGCACGATCTTGCTGCTTGATTTCAGCGGCAATTTCAGAAGCCGTTGGAAGAGCCCACAATTCTCCGTCGGGGACCCTCAGCAGACCGATTACCATCCCTACCAGGAAACGAACGATGGTCGCATGCCATACCAACGAATTTACGGCATTCACTTGCATGCTTCATCCTTTATGAATTCTGTCGTTACGACAGCAATCATATCAGAGAACCCATCAAACCAGCCCACGCCGTTTCCGCAGGAACCATTCCAGGCTCATCAGGCTCACGAAAACCAGTAGCAACCCCCAGTTGTCCCATAGAGTGACAGACTGAACCCGAGTCAAATCGGACTTTGAATCCTTCAGTCGATCCAGCAGATCACCGACATCTTCAGGCTTCAGCGAAGTTCCCCCCGTCATCGATGACAGCTCTTTGAGGAATTCGTAATCAGCACTTGGATAGTCGAGTTCCAGATCACGGGCATCCACAATGAATCGGGTATACGCGTCAAATCCAAGAGATTGCCCCTTTGATCGTGCTGAAACATTGACCCAATAATCGCCAGGAGCAGTAGACTTGATGAATTCGGCCGTATGTTCAACCTGTCCGCGGTCTCCTGTCGATTTTCGCGGGACGACAGTGGTTTTCTCGCCGGAAGGAAGGGTAACACTGACTTGAAATTCCGCATCTTCCAGCGGAACGCCGTCTGCCCCACGAGCACCAAATGTCAGATTCACAGTCGAGCCGGGAGGATAACTGCGCGGCGTCACTTTGACCCAGATCGGCTGATCAGTGTCCGCCTCTTTTTTTGCGAGCCACAGAATCAATTGTCGCCAGAACCGCTGGTGCAATTCCGATTTGTCTCCCAGCGTCCACCAGAGGTACGTGGTGTCACCCGCAAAGGCTGCAATGCGCGATCTACCGCGTGTCGTGGCAAACAACAAAGGAACTCCATCAGGCGTTGCGGCCCACGGTTCCAGCAGATCACTCACGGGCTTCAGTCGAGTCGCACCTTTCAACGGCGGAAGAGCCATCCAGAGATCGCGATTCTTATCAACCGGCCCCATCTGCATCACGTATTCACGTTGCCCTCGTTCCGTCGGAATCATTTTCTGAGGCCCCATCAACTGGGTACCGACATTGACCTTGCCTGGTGGTCGGGCATCCGCAGGATTCAACTCAACGGGAATCCAGTCGGCAATTGGTGTAGTTGCATAACCTCCGACGGAATAGTTCTGCACACCACCCGTCATCAACAGTGCAGCCCCTTCGTCCAGCCGGTTGGCCAGTTGAGTCAACAACTCCTGCCCGAAAATCTCAGACCGGACATCGCCGATGATGTAGACATCGTAACGCCCCGGCTGAAACCAAGATGGATCAATCTTTGTCTGAGCGGCAAACTTGCCGCCGCGAATTTCCTGAAAATCGAGTTGAATTTTGTCAGCACCACTCACGGCGCGAATCCAACGTTGCTCGGTTCGTGGCAGATCAAAGTATGCGACCTTCAATCCTCCCTTTTTGACGCTGATGATCGATTCTCGCTGGTTGTTTCCTGTCAGGATCTCATTTTCAACAGGCTCAACGCGAACGGCGACCTTCACTTCACCAGACAGGCCTGCTTCGAACGACAAGTCGACTGGAACGATCTCGGAATCTCTGGTGATTTCAATTTCCTGAACAGGTCGAGTTTGCAAAGATACCGGGACCGGCTTCATCTCCCCGGTCTGATCGAGACGCTTGTCAGTCCGGTCTTCGACCAGGATCTGAACTTTGAGCTTTCTTCCGGCAGCACCCGTCGTACGAAGTTTCGCTGTGACAGGGACTCGACTTCGCTCGTACACGATATCCGGGATCACCAGATCTTCGATCCCAACGTCGAGCGATGATGATGATATCGACGAGGCACCGTAGCCTATCCCATAGATTGCAATTTGGTCATCCGCCAAATTGCGAGCGGCCGTTCGGGGATCGATGTCGTATGGAGGAACCGCACGCTGGGCACCATCGCTGAAGAGGAACACGCCCATCGTCCGGCGATTACGAGTTTCGCGTCGTATTTCCTCCAACGCCTTCCCAAATGCTGTCTGATCGCCCGTCCCTTCCTTCAGTTCTGGATCGAAAGACGCCAGTTCCTTCGCGAAGTCAAACAGGCGGACATCGACCTTTTTCGTCCAGTTCTTCATCCGCGATTGTAGCTTTTCAATATCCGAGCGAATCGCTTGAAAGCGTGACATCTTGCCGGGCATGTCTGCCGTATTCGTGCTGCGACTGACATCCGCCAGGATCAGCAACTGCATTTCGGTCTCGTCGGTTTCCGACTTTTGCAGCACCGGACGTAACATCGCGAAGGTGAGAACCAGAACGGCGGCCAGTTTCAGGCTCAGCAGAGTTCGTGAAAGCAGAGGCGGCAACGATTTCAATTGCGTCCGGTATGTGACAATCACCAATACCATCAATCCCACGCTCGTCAGGATGACGACAGGCCACGGCCAGATGGGTTCGACGGACATGTACATAGGTGATCTAAAGGCTCTGCGAGTAAACGGCTGGTACCATCCGTTCGCAATGACTCATGCGTCATCGGTCCGGTAAAACCATGTCGCGGTGAATTGCTCCATGGCAAAAACAGCAACGAGAAATGCCACGACCATACCATACATTTCCTGACCCAGTCGACCTGTGGCAACATTTCGTTCCAGGATCGCTGGATCACGACTGACACTGTAGCGGCCTTCCCCCAGAATCCCGTCAAGATCCTCCGTCTCCAATCGCTTCAAGTCGCTTTCGGACGAGGGAAGGTTCAGGCTGAAACCCTTGTGATAGTCGAGTGATTGATCGACCGAATCAACCTTGTATGAACCGACGGCGGTCTGATCCCGCAGTGTCAGAACGCGAGATTCTGCGGGAATATCAATCAGCTTTTGCTTGAAGTCGGGAGATCGGACGATGACTTTCGTCAGCTTGCGATCTCGATCCAGCGGCAAGTTCACTTCATCGCCGACAAAGTGATCAAATCGACCTGACGCCTGCCAGGCAAGGTATTGCGTCAACTGGTCCACGAAAACAATGTAGAGCCAGCTTTCGAGCGAGGGAAGGTCGTTCCACGCAATGCCATCAACACCGGTGGTCATCATCATAACGCGACCTTGTCCAATTCGTCGTTCCACCAGCGCGACTGGTCCCGCTGAGTCATCTTCACCTGCGGCTTCATACCGGCTGATCATCGCTGCGTCAGCGACGGGATCAACTTTCCAGAAACGGCGAACTTGAGTGATTCCGAGTTCGGTTAACGCACCAAATTCCTCAAGTCGCTTCAGGAACACATGCTGTGACTTACGAACATCCATCGTTCTCGCTGGCGAATGCGTCAATTGTGCTTTCAAGCGAGCTGGCAAGATCGCCATCGCCGCTTCCGACTGATAGTCGTCCGGATTAATTCGTTCGGGACTGTTCCCCGCCAATGCTGCAGAACTTGCTCCGAGAAATACTCCCAGTCCACCGCCTGCTTCGACAAATGACTTCAACTTGGTCCAGGTGGCGGGAGATGGCTGACTGGCGTTGACCAGACAGACTACATCAAATTCGTCCAGATTCTTTGCTTCTAATTGATCGGTCGTCGTCGTCGACGTCTGGTATGACGACACGTGTTCATCATTCAACGTCTTCAATGCCAGTTGCCAGTATTCAGAGATAGCCGGACGTTCAGCCACCAGCAGAATTCGCAGTGATGGAACGGTCTGGATGCTGAAATACAAGACGTCATCAATACTCATCGGGTCAGACCCGACCAACCGCAATTCGCCCTGAGTGAACGGCCCATCAGGAATGTCCACGGGAAAGAACGCCACGCGAGACTCAGCTCCGGCTTCCAGTTTGAGCGATTGAGTCGCCTTCTTGACGGGTGCAGCACTCGTGTTCATCCACAACTCTACCGTCTGCTCGGCCTTGATCTGGCCGATGCCCGACACCGCTGCCTCAATCCGGACAGATCCTCCCGCAGGAACTGCTTCCCGGGAGAGCTTGAGTCCCGTTAATGCGACATTCGTCGGTGACTGTTCGCCGACATCAATCACGTACACGCCCATCCAGTTGAGTCGTTCCAGTTCGTCACGCAACTGTCGAGAATTTGTTTCGCGCCAGGCGGACTTTGACAGATCCGTGAAAATATAGACTTCGCGCACAAACCGATCCTGACGCTTATCGGCCGACACCGATTCCTGTTCGGTCGTGATGCGTCGGCGATCCTCTTCGTGGACCTGAAACAAGGCATTCAGTCGGTCGTTAAGATTCAGCCCCGTCGACTTGATATCGAGGGAGTCAATCCGCGACTGAGCGGCAACGAGGTCTGATGAGAATGCCGATGGCCCCGTTTCGCCACTCGCCGCGACGGCAACTTTACTGCCGGAAGGAAGTCGGCCAAGATGCAGTTTGGCTGTTTCCTGTGCCTCGCGCAGTCGTGTCTTGTTCGACTGCTTGTAGGACATACTGGCGCTGGTGTCGAACAGAAAAATCGCCGCGACAGGAACATTTTCAGCCAATCGCGGTGCCGGATTCTTGATGTCCGCAGAGACGCGATGGGCATAGGGCCAGGCGACACCGACGAGTGCCAGCAGGATTGCAATGGCTCCGACTCCTCCGCGCAGCATTGTTCGTCGCGTCAATAACTCTGTGTGAGACATCCTGCGTCGCTGCAACCACCTCATCACGCCTACGTAAGCCGCGATAGCGGTGACCGCAATGACGATCAGCTTCACCCATTCCCAGACCGTCAGGGAATAATTCGCCGCAGGCAGCGATGGCCGACAGACAGCCAGAACGACGAGAACAATCGCGAGGATCCGGAGCAGCAGCAGCCACAGGTGACGCAACTGCATGCGCCGAACATTCTGACGCCGACGCTGCTGGATCAGACGCAGAGCGGGAAAGATCAGCCGTTTCGGTTTTGCCCGCAGCAATAGATGGAGCAGGAGTGGAATGATCGCCAATCCCAGTCCTGCCAGCAATGCGGGGTTCAAAAGTGTCATGGGGTGCGGATAACTGTTGGTTTACTTCAAACGAATGACATCACTATCTAAAACACGATTCGCCGAGTCCACCCTGATCGTCTTCGATTTTCACTCGCGTCAGGCGAGTTCTCGCAGAAACGAGGAAACCGGCTTTCGAGTCTGTTCAGGGACAGACTCCGGATATCCATACCAGACCAGCCCGACCACCCGTACCTTCGCAGAATCAACTTCCAGCAAGTGATAGAAGTCGGGATGACGCGTCACATCACCCGTAGACCACTTGGTCCCGATTCCAGCAGACCAGAGTGCCAGGCAAAGATTCTGAATCATGCAGCAGCAGGCCGCATAGTCCTCCTCCCGCCGAAGCGGATCGTCCGCCTGATCGCATAGGACGACGAGCCAGCCTGGAACCTGCAGCCATTTTTTTGACTTCGCTGCGGCCTCGGTCGCTCCCTTGGATGCTGTCAGAATCCGTGTATTGAGTTCGACTGCGGAGCGAATCGCGTTCGGCCCCAGGGAAACGACGCTCCAAGGTTCCGTCTTCTTGTGATTCGGAGCCCACCTGGCCAACTCCAGCGCCTGAAGTACCAGTTCACGATTTGGAAGTTCCGGTCGGAAGGCTCCAATCGTGCGTCGACTTCGGATCGTGTCGACAATCGCTGCAGGAAATGTCGAATCCTTTTGTGTTGTAGTCACTCTCGGCTCCATGAACCCGGCACTCAGAAGTATTGCATTCAGTTGCTAGTGGTTTGCCAAAGCTAAAACGTGGGTTCAATGCAATGGGAGGGCGAGGCGGCGAGGCTCCCGCCGAGCCGCTAAGTCGATGTGCGCCAACTGCCTAAGCGGCTCAGCAGGAGCTTCGCCCTCCCGATCTTCAACACCCGTTTTTGACAATT
>CAXBSB010000040.1:0-40875 GCA_963977965.1 uncultured Schlesneria sp. | reverse complement strand
CTGCCCGCTCGTTGGGGTCGGTAGGATGCCTGAGTTCTTGAAATCTTCATGGTCCTTTCCGTCACACGGGGAGATGGCAAGCAGATGAGCGATTCAGTGTCACAGGGCGAGATCGAAGCGTCGATCGCCAAACTCGGCCAGGCCTATCAGTCAATTCGCGAACAGATGGCCAAGGTCATCGTCGGGCAGGACGACGTGATCGAGCAACTGCTGATCGCCCTCTTCAGCCGTGGGCATTGCCTTCTCGAAGGGGTCCCTGGTCTCGCAAAAACCCTGATGATCAGTACGCTGGCACGCTGTCTCTCCATGACGTTTGCCCGCATCCAGTTCACCCCGGACCTGATGCCCGCCGACATTACCGGAACGGACGTGCTTCAGGAAAATCGTGAAACAGGTCGACGCGAACCTCAGTTCATCGCCGGACCACTGTTCCACAACGTCATCCTGGCAGACGAAATCAACCGCACGCCACCCAAGACGCAGGCTTCGCTGCTGGAAGCGATGCAGGAACGACAAGTCACCGTCGGGCAGAACCGACACCTGCTCGCCGATCCATTCTTCGTACTGGCAACCCAGAACCCGATCGAACAGGAAGGGACCTACTCGCTTCCAGAAGCGCAACAGGATCGCTTCATGTTCAAAGTCTTTGTTCGCTATCCGACCTTCGATGAAGAACGGCAGATCGCCAAGCGAACGACGTCGATCCAGAGTGACGATATCAAGAAAGTGCTGGATGCGGCCGAGATCCTGGCCCTGCAGAAGCTTGTACGTCAGGTTCCGGCCAGCGATCACGTCGTTGACTATGCCCTGGCGCTGGTCCGTCAGACTCGAGTTGGCGAGCCCGGTGTCCCGAAGTTTGTCGAAGATCAACTGAGCTGGGGAGCTGGTCCGCGAGCAGTGCAGTTCCTGTTGCTGGGGGCCAAGGCACGTGCCCTGTTGAACGGGCGGACGTATGTTTCGACTGACGACATTCAGGCATTGGCAGCGCCCGTCTTACGTCATCGAATCGTGGTCAGTTTCGCGGCCGAGAGCGAAGGGATCACATCAGACAAGATTGTCGCTCAGTTGATTCAGTCCACACCGTCGAAAGAAGGCGAATTGACCCGTGACCCAAACCTCGCGAAGATTTTTGCCGCCTGAAGCCATCGCTCGCATTTCGCGGCTGGAAGTTCTAGCTCGAAGTGTGGTCGAAGGATTCCTGTCTGGTCTTCATCGCAGCCCCTACTTCGGTCAGTCGGTCGAATTCGCGCAGCATCGCGAATATGCACCGGGTGATGACATCCGTCGTATCGACTGGAAAGTCTGGTCGAAGACGGATCGTTACTACATCAAGCAGTACGAAGAAGAAACCAACCTTCGCACGACACTGCTGGTCGACCTCTCAGAATCGATGCAGTTCGGGTCTCATGCACTTTCCAAATACGAATACGCCTGCCGGATCGCGGCGTCACTCTCGTACATGCTGTTAAGGCAGCAGGATTCTGTCGGGATGGTGACGTTTGATAATGTCGTCCGTTCGACTGTTCCTCCGAGCAGCAAACAAAACCACCTGCAGGCGATTCTGACAACGCTCGATATTCAAAAACCGGCGAAAAAGACAGACCTGCAAACCCTGCTGGCCCAGGTTGCTGACCAGCAGACGCGGCGAGGACTGATTGTCCTGGTGTCAGACCTGTTCGTCGATCGTCCTGGTCTGTTCAAAGGATTGAAACTGTTGCGCACACGTGGCCATGACGTCATGGTCTTTCACGTGATGGATGATGAAGAATTGGACTTCACCTATGCCGGAACAACGAAGTTTGAAGGCATGGAAGAGATGGGCGACCTGATCTGCGATCCTCGCTCATTGAGAGAAGGCTACATGGCCGCCGTCAATGCGTTTGTGGATGACGTTCGACGCAATTGCACCAGGCAAATGATCGATTACCAGACCATTCGAACCAGCGAACACCTGGATGCGGTCTTGGCACATTACGTCACTCACCGAGTGGGCATGCGTCAATCGGTGAAGAAGTAAACCTCGCCATCTGAAGGTAGGTTTGCTGCAAAGTCTCAAGTCCAAAAAATCAGCCACGCTGTTGAAGCGTGGCTGAAACGATTGAGACCTATCAAAACTCGATCAGTTGTGCCCGTGTGTCATTCGGTTCGAGCCACTTGCGTGGACTTGGAAGATCGGAGTGACCATCAGTTGAAGTACGCCACCGGCTTCAGTCGGAGCAGACGCGGCAGCGGCGGCCTCGTCTGCCAATTGTTCCTGACCTTCATGGCGGTAGCAATTGCTCAGAGCCATGAAGGCTCTTTGATTGAATGGTTTGGGAAACAAATGAGCCGCAACATTAAGCGGTTCAATGGCTTCTGCATATTTTTCCTGAGCCTGCAGGGCTTCGCCACGAAATAGCTGGGCGATCGGCTCAAAGGGGCCAGCGTCCTGAACGCGATTCAATTCATCGATCGCGTACAGTGGCATGTTGAGTTCCAGATACCCTTCGGCGGCTGCAAGACGTCGAACGATCAACTGGGCGTTGAATGGAGCGTTTTCCGATTCCTCTTGGTTGCTTCTCATGGCAGCCTCCCTCCCCTTGGGTGTGAAGACTCAAAATGGTGTTACGAGCAAGTTCCCTGCCGTATCCGCTTGAATTCCTACGCACGCTCCGTGCCGAATTGCGGATTATTCGCAGGGACATTCCTCAGCTTTAACCCTAGCAGTGAGTTATGACACGTCAAGCTGTCTGAGGTTCACGTGTTCGGAATGTCAGTTTGACAATCGTCTGTGCGAAAATGACGACAGTATTGGCAGTCCGGTCGCCTCGGGACTCGCCTGAAGAGTTCCCTTCAAAATGCCGATCCGTTGGCTAAATCAGACTTTGCGCAAACGAATCCCATTCGATTCGACGTAGATTGCACAAGATTTGTCGATTCGAATCCGTTTTTTCAATCGGTACCGGAAGACTAGCATCCCGTGGTAAAAGGGGTCAGACCCTTTAGATCGATGCCCGGAGAGGGTCTGACCCCTTTTACCACGGGATGCCAGACCAGCCGACCGGTCATAAATCCTTCGAAAACAACTTCATGTGGCTCTTGATTGCCGGTTGCCTTGGCTCTGCATTCCTCACGTCGCTGATGGCGACGTTCGGCATGCGTTGGCTCGCCCCGAGAATTGGTCTGATTGATAAGCCCGCTGCTCGCAAAGTCCATCTGGTTCCGACGGCACTGGGGGGAGGCATTGGAATCTGGTGCGGTGTTGTTCTGCCTCTGGCGGCAGCACAAATTCTGATCTGGTCATGGCAGCAGAATCCTCCCGAATGGCTTCCCGAGGAGCTATCTCGACATCTGGCGGGTGCGATTTATCGTTCGGGTGAGCTTTGGGGAATCGTGGCTGCAGCGACGGTACTGGCAGCGACTGGGCTGGCTGACGACTTTCGCCCGCTGTCCTGGAAACTGCGTCTGGTCCTGCAATTCGGTGTTTCGATCGCGATTGTTGCCAGCGGTGTCCGGGCGACTGTGTTTGTCAACAGTCCGATACCAGGGGCGATCCTGTCGGTGCTGTGGTTTGTGGTGCTGGTCAATTCCTTCAATTTTCTGGACAACATGGATGGTCTGTCCGGGGGGATTGGTCTGATCGTCAGTCTGATTTTCAGTGTGATGATGCTGACGAAACCGGGTGACCCTCACTGGTTTGTCGGGGGCTTTTTCATGATCCTGGCAGGATCGTTACTGGGGTTCCTCGTTCACAATTGGTCGCCAGCCCGGATCTTCATGGGTGATGCGGGAAGTTACTTTCTGGGATTCAGCGTTGCGTCGATGACGTTGTTGGGGACATTCTATTCGCACTCGAAGGATTCCAATCCACACGTGGTGTTTGCTCCGCTTTGTGTGATGGCAGTCCCGCTATATGACATTTGTTCCGTCGTGCTGATCCGGTTGTGGGAAGGGCGCAGCCCGTTTCAGCCTGATAAGCGTCACTTTTCGCATCGGCTTGTGGCACTCGGGTTGACCAAGGTTCAGGCGGTTTTGACGGTCCATCTGACCACCTTGACGACTGGACTGCTGGGCCTCACCCTTTACGCTGTTTCGACCTGGTCTGCAGCACTTGTGATCGTTGCGACGGTTATCTGCATCCTGTTACTGATCGCGATTCTGGAGGCTGCGCCGCGTGAGGCGAGCTAGTTTTTCATCGTCCGCTTCGCTCAAAAGGCATGCGAGGGGAAAGTTTTGAGTACATTGTGAGTGAGTCGTGCGATGAGCCATGCGGAATCTTCAGTTCGCCGACCTCGCCCACATGCGACCGATGAAGGTGGTGATCATCCGCCCGTCTTCGCTGTTGTCGTTGCGGGGCTCGCGGCCGCTTTGATCTTCTCAAGATTCTTCCTCCCTGCCGAATCTGCGGCTCAAGGTGACACCTTATGGATTGTCGCCGCGTGGATGATTTTGGGGACCATTGCGGGCGTAGGAATGTTGCTACGCTGGTTCCCTGCCCCGCGAATTGACCGGATGGATTTCGCCGTCGCACTCTGGATGGGAGGACAAATCGTTTCGTCGATTGTTGTCGTTTGCAGCAGCGGCGATAAGAGATCTGCGACCAATCTGGCCTGGGAATGGGCTGGACTGTTAGTGATCTGGCTGGTGGTTCGACATGGGATGGTGGATCGGTCGATCCGCCAGGCGATTCTGCGAGCCCTTGTTCTGACAGGAACGCTGCTGGCCGGGCTAGGCATGTACCAGCACTATGTCTCGCATCCCCAGATGGTCGCTGAGTACGCGCCGCTGTTCGATAAACTGCATACGGCAACCGGTGCGGAACTGGCTGCGGTCAAGCAAAAGCTGATGCGCGACGGAATCCCGACCGAAGGAGCGGCTGCCATCCTGTTCGAAAAGCGCCTTCGCGACAGTCGAGAACCGCTGGCATTGTTTGCTCTGGCGAATACGTTCGGCGGTTTTCTCGCAGTTTCGCTGGTGCTGTTGCTCGGTGAAGTGATCGCCCTATGGCATCGCGGCGGTCGATGGAAATTGATGCTTCCGCTCATCCTGGTTGCGGGAGTCATCGGCTGGTGTCTGCTGTTAACGAAGAGTCGCACAGCCTGTATTGGTGCTGCCTGTGGAATACTGGCGCTGCTGTCCCCCTGGATCCAGAACAACAGGCAGTTGCGGCGGTTCCTGTTGCCACTGGGTTATGCGGTCGTCACCGGAACTGCCATTGTCGGGGTCCTGCTGGCGATCGGGAGCCTTGATCATCAGGTTCTGTCAGAAGCCCCTAAATCGCTTTCGTATCGCCTTCAGTACTGGCAGGCGACCAGTCGTATGATTGCCGCTCATCCGTGGTTCGGTGTGGGGCCGGGAAACTTCCGACAGTTCTATCTGCAATTCAAATTGCCCGAAGCGAGTGAAGAAATCGCGGATCCTCACAACATGGTCTTCGAGATGGCAGCGACGGGGGGAGTCTTCTCGCTCGCTGGGCTATTACTCGTGCTGTGGTTGGGGCTGATGCGTTATCGCGGGGATTCGCAGATCTCGAGAGAGAGTGAAAAGACTGTTGATGCACCGCAAGACGGTTCGCCCGTCGTCTTCTGGCTGGCAGGTGCAGGTCCGGTTCTTGCGTTCTTCGGTCTGCTACTCTGCTGGGGCGAATGGGAAGATCGACTGATTATTCTGACGCTGGTCTGGTTCGCTCTGGGCGGTCTGCTGGCGGTCTGCTGGCCGCGACGCACAAAATCGTCTGTCGCACTGAATTTCGATCAATCTGACATCGTCCGTGCTGCCGCAGTGGTCTTGGTTGTCCACCTGTTGGGGGCTGGTGGGATTTCGATGCCTGCTATCACCCAACTTCTGGTTCTGCTGCTTGCCTGGAGTAGCGGTACAGCGGCATCTGATCCAGCAACGACGCCGAGTGCTGCGCGATCGCATCTGGGAACGCGCATCGTCGGAGGTGTCCTGGCAATCACTGCAGCCATTCTTCTGGTCGGAGTCAGCGTGACCGCGTTGTTTCCGGTGACGCAGTGCCGACACCTCACAGCGCAAGGTGTTGCGATGAGTGTGTCGCGGATTTCTCAGAATGCTGAAGAACCCGAGCGGTACTTTCGCTGGGCGACTGTGGCAGATCCCTGGTCGACGGAACCCTGGCGTCATCTATTCGAACAGGCCGCAACTGATGGAATTCGATCCAACGAATCCTTTGAGACGGCCGTAGAGCATCTGCACGAAGTGATGCGACGTGACCCGCACAATTTCTGGGGACCGCGCACATTAGGGAGATTCAGCTTTCAGCGGTGGCAGGTTTCGCACCGGCCTGACGACTGTCAACTGGCGGTCAACTGGCTGCGGCGAGCCTTGGTGCTTTATCCAACGAATTCAGAAATTGAGGGGGAACTCGCCATTGCACTCAACGCAGCCGGAGATCGCTCAGCGGCACGTCTGGCCGCTCAGGGAGCGCTGGCACAAGATGCCATCTACCACAAGCAAGGGCATGTTGACCGCTATCTTTCACCGGAATTGCGACAGTTGATTTCACCCCTTGCCGAGGCCGAGGCTCCGTAATCCCAGGACCAACGTATTCTCAGCGACAAATTCAGGAAACACCACCTGTCATGCATGAATGTGAGCGACGTCTGACGTAAAATCTTTCTGTATGGAATTCCCACTTCAGTCATCTATTCGTGATAGTTTTTTGATTTCGGTCACTGCAGATTGGTAAGGACTTTTCGATGAAACCTGCACAACTGGTGCTGATTCTGACGGTCGTCATTGTGGTGCTCTCCCTGACGGTCTGGCTTGGTCGTGACCAGGGGCGGATTGACATCATTGAGCCCAAACCGACTGCCCCCGTGGCAGCAACCTCCGAACTGCCGATTCCCGAAACAGGTCCGTACGGGAAAGCCGTTGCCGAAGAGTTGACCTACAACTTCGGTTCCGTCGAAAAAGGGGACGAGGGTTCTCACGTTTTCGTGATCAAGAATGAAGGCGAGGGACCGCTTCGCGTGAAGACGGGAACAACGTCATGCGGCCAATGCACATTTGCCAAGACGGGCGAAGATGAAATCCCACCCGGAAAGTCAGCGGAAGTAACAATCAAGTGGACCATCAAGGTCGTGGGCGGAAAATTTCGGCAGACTGCCGAAGTCTTTACAACAGATCCCAATAACAAAAAACTGATTCTCGCCATCGAAGGTTTTGTTGACAGTCCGATGCACCTGATTCCTGAAGGGACATGGAATCTCGGTGACATGAGTGAGATTGAACCGACAGTCGCGGAGGGAGTCCTTTACTCGACACAATTTGATGAGATCCCGATCACCCGCTTTGAATGCTCCAATCCTGCGATTCAAGTGACTTGGGAACCGGTTGCCGAAGAAGTGCTCAAGGAAAAAATGGCGAAAGCGGGACACAAGATCAAAGTGGTGATTCCACCCGGAACTACCCTGGGGCCGGTTCGCGAAAACGTCAAACTGTTTACAGCAGTGAGAAAAGAGACGGTTGTTGAGTTCGATCTTGCCGGAAGGCGGCCAGGATCAGTCGAGATCAAAGGACGCGGCTGGAATTCAGAAAACAACCTTGTACTGCTCGGTGACGTTGTCGCGTCAACCGGTGCAAAATCCAAACTGATGATGTACGTCCGAAACTTCGACGAAGACCTTGAGGTTCAGCAGGTCGATGCCGAAAAAGCTCGAGTCAAAGTCCACGTTGCCTCAAGCGGTAAGACGTTTGGGAAGTCGAAGGTTTACGAAGTGGAAATCGAGGTTCCGCCCGGCCCTGCCGAACGTCGGCGGGGCAAAGAAGCCGTTCCGCTGGTTCTGAAGCTGAACCATCCGACGGTCAAAGAATTCAAATTGTTCGCCGATTTTCACGCAAAGTAACCCCCGGCACACATCACGATTCGTCTGCTCGCAAGAAACGGGTCTTGACGGGTCGCTGACAGATTCGTTAGCACATCGCTTCGTCGTTCCATTTTCGGTTCGGCAAAGGGCGTGAAGTTCGGAGCGACACACGGGCCTTGTTGGGGAAGCCGACTTGTTTTTGAATTTCCAGGAGGGGGCCGTGAAGAATACATCAGATGTCGCAAGTGGGGTCAGGCTTCAACTGATGGCCATCGGGCTGGCCTTTGTTGTCGGAATCGGTGGGTGTCCTGGGACTTCCACGACGGAACCCAAAAAGACTGGGCCGACCCTCAATGATGCCCAGACCAAAAACGACAATGCGGCCGAAACTCCGAAATCTGTTCCGAAGACCACTGTCGCCAAACTGGGGCCTCCCCTGGCCGACTGGAAGACACCTGCTGCGGCATTCCTGCTGACCGGTGAACAGCATGGATATTTTGAACCGTGTGGTTGTTCCCTTCATCAACTTGGTGGTATGGCACGTCGCGGTGATCTGGCTCGAATGTTGTCTCAAGACCGCAAGTGGCCACTGTCCGGCTTGGATGTCGGCGGTACTCTGAAACGAAATCGGCGTCAGGATGCCATCAAGTTTCTGATGATGCTCGATGCCTTCAAGCACCTGAATTATGCCGCCGTCGCAACCGGCCTCGAAGAACTGAAACTGGGCGCAGATTTTCTTCTCCAGCAGATGCCCGGTGACCCTGAAGATCGAAAGAAAGGGGTCGGATTGCTGGGGGCCAACGTGGTCCTGTTCGATCAACCCGACCTCGGCTGGCCAATGGCGTCGCGGATCGTTCAGGTCGGTGAAGTCAAAGTCGGTGTTACCGCGGTCATTGGTGCCAGTCTGAAAGATCAGGTTGCCCCGGCAGGTGCCGCCACCAATATCACGATTCAAGATCCGGCGGCAGTACTTCCTGCGGTGATCGAGTCGCTGCAGGCAGAAAAGCCCGCGTTCCTGGTTCTGCTCTGCCATGGCAATGAAGCCGAAGCAAAGCTGCTTGCCGAAAAGTTTCCTCAGTTCCAGATTATCCTGGCTGCGGGTGGTCTTGAAGAGCCCGATGCCAAGCCTGTTGTTGTCGGCAAGACGTGGATTCTTAACGCGGGGCACAAGGGTAAACGAGTCGGTGTACTCGGTTATTACCCCGACAACGCTGCTGAACCGTTCAAGTTTGATCTCGTTGAACTCGATGACACCCGGTTCCAGAATGACAAACACATGCGAGATCTGATGCGGAACTACCAGCAGCAGATTCAGGATGAAGGTCTGGCGACATCGGATGAACTGCTGCTGCGGCACCCTTCCGGGTTGTCGTTTGCCGGAGCCGCGAAGTGTGCGGAGTGTCACAAGAAGGCTTTCGACATCTGGAAGGATTCAAAGCATGCGGAAGGTTTGTCGAGCCTGAAGACGGGGCATCCCGGTCAGGAAAAAGACTGGATCGTGCGAATCCACGACCCCGAATGTTTGTCGTGCCATGTGACCGGCTGGGAACCGCAGCAGATGCTGCGATTCGATTCAGGATATTTCAACGAAGAGAAAACTCCTCACTTGATCGGTCAGCAATGCGAAAACTGTCACGGCCCGGGCAGCAAGCACGTTGCGCTGGAAGAAAGTCTGAAAGCCAAGGCGGCCGATATCGTCATGGCTGACGTGACGGCTGCGAGAAACAGCGTCAAACGGACGCTGGAACAGGCTCGTCGCGAAATGTGCATTCAGTGCCACGACTCGGACAACAGCCCGAAATTCAAACCCGATGCGTTCATGGAGTACTGGGAGCAGATTGCTCACCCGGGCAAGGATTGATTTGCCAGATCATCTGCGTTCGCACTTCAGAATCACAGGTGATCCTGGGCGTAAGGCCATGTGGACCAGCATTCCCGGATCGTGTGCGGGGTTCTTCAAAGTGACCTGACACTTCTGAAGAACCGTCGCTGCGATCAGGATCATTTCTGTCATCGCGAAAGATTGGCCAATACAGACACGTGGTCCCATTCCAAACGGAAAATAGGCTCCCGCGTGAAGTTGGTCGACAGCGGGTGGCAGGAAGCGATCGGGATCAAACCGTTCGGGGTCAGGAAACCAGCGTGCGTCACGGTGCGTGGCGTATGACGACAGGCCGACCAGACTGCCACGCGGAATCTCATAACTTCCGATGCTTGTGGACTCGGTCGCCTGCCGCAGAAACACTCCGATTGCGGGGGGATAGAGTCGCAGGGTCTCTTTGATGGTTGCTTCCAGGTATTTCAGTCGCGGGACATCAGCGACTGTCGGAAGATTTCCTGACAATACCTCATCCACTTCCGCCTGGCACCGGGATGCCACTGCAGGAAAGCGGGCGATGTTGTACCAGACCCAATCCAGTGCTGCCGCAGTGGTGTCATGACCTGCCAGCATCAGCGTCATTGCTTCATTGCGGACCTGTCTGTCGTCCAGTTTGCCGCCGTCTCCTTCCTCATCGACCGCAGCGAGCAGCATGGAGAGCAAGTCGCCGTGGTCAACTCCTTCGCTACGTCGTTCCCGAATGATCCCCCAAACGAAATCGTCGAGCGTCTTCATCGCCGCCCGCTTCTTGCGATTGAATTCCGACGGCCACCAGTCGGGAAGGCGAATGGCCGCCTGCATCTCGTGGAATGCGACTGCGGATAGCACTGCGACAGCTCTGGCGATTCGCTCCGTCGCTTCGGAAGCATCGATGTTGAACAGCACCTTACAGATGACCTCCAAGGTCAGGCTGGTCATTGCTGTATTTACATCGACTTCGATCTGGCCATCCCGCTCCAACGTTGGGGACCACGAGTCCAGCATCTTTTGGGTCGTTTCAACGATCATCCGGCCGTAATCTGTGAATCGGCGAGGCTGAAATGCGGGCTGAACCAGGCGTCGCTGGCGAACCCACTTTTCCCCTTCGACAATCAGAATACTTTCGCCATTCCATTGAGCAAACGTCTGCATCACGCGAGGGAGGCGAATGAAAGATTTCGAGCGACTTACCAGAAGTTCCCGGACTTGGTCTGGATGGTAGAACACAAACAACTGGAATGGTCCCGTTCGAAATGAGACGGCATCCCCGTAATCGCGTTGCAGGGACGTATAGGCTCCCAGCACGTCAGCCTTCATCCAGGCCATCGTGCGCATTCCAAACATCCAGTCCTTTGGGCCCGGGGGAATCCTGTTCGTCATCTCAGACCAGCTTCCATCCTGGCCGGTACTCGCGGCGGATAATCGCAGCCGCCTCGGGGGCATTCGGACAGCGAAGGTTCTCGGCATCCCATTCGATTTTCTTGCCAACGCGATAGGCGACGTTGCCAAGATGGTTTGCCTCGGTCAGCCATCCGGAGTATTCGAAGTTGCAGGTGGTCTGCAAATCGGTCTTACAGGCGCGAACCCATTCGGCCTGCTGACCGGGCGATTCCGGGATGAATGGTTCAGGTTTCTTGAAGTCCTTGTACTTGTCTTCTGGAAGCAGCAGATACTTGCCATAGTCGGCCAGCAGCATTCCCTTGTCACCTATAAAGAGCGCTGCGCTGTCCCATTGAGGAATTCCCTTGTCAGTCCAGATCTTTGGCTTGTTGACTCCCTGATACCAGGTCAGCTTGACCGGTGGCATATCGCCACGAGCCCCATATTCATACGTTGCCTGCATGGACGCAGGAGCGAGGTCCGGATGAGGCGGCGGACCGGATGCTTCCACGGTCAATGGAGCCTTCAGCTTCAGGGCCCAGAATGGCAGGTCATTCCAGTGGCTTCCGAGATCGGACATCGTGCCGCTGCCCCATTCCCACCATCGGTACCAGCGAGGCCCCGGAAAGTAGATTTCATGGAACGGACGTTCAGGTGCTGGGCCGAGCCACAGATCCCAGTCGAGTCCCTTGGGAAGGGGCGACGAGACCTTTGGGCGATCCTGAGTTGAGACGAGGTCACCATGCTTTTTGGCATCCGCATCGGACTGCCATCCCCAGGCGCGGCTGACCCAGACATGAGCTTCTCGAACAGGCCCGATTGCTCCTGTTTGAATCAGTTCGACAACGCGGCGATAGTTTGAACCCGAGTGAATCTGGATCCCCATCTGCGTGGCAACTTTTACCTTGGCCGCTGCTTCACGAATGACGCGAGCTTCCCAGATGCTGTGCGTCAGCGGCTTTTCGCAATAGACATGCTTGCCAAGCTGAAGAGCCGCCAGAGTTGCGAATGCATGGGTATGCTCGCAGGTACTGACGATCACAGCGTCAAATTCATTCGGATGATCGAACACCTTGCGGAAGTCGACGACTGTTTTGGCCTTGGGATGAGCAGCGGCAGCTCGATTCAGATTCCCCTCATTCACATCGCACAACGTGACGATATTTTCGGTTCCAGCAACGGCCCCCAGGTTCGCTCCCCCTCGCCCCCCTGCTCCGATCACGGCCACATTCAGCTTTTCGACAACCCCTTTGGCTCGAAGAATTGCGGGGGCGGCAAATGTCAGGCTCCCTGCGGCCGCGGCTGTTGTCTGCAAAAACCGACGTCGATTAACTGTTTGTGAAGTCTTTCGGCTCATGATGAATCTCCCCGGGGTTCAGATGGACTGATTCCCAAAGAGCGTAACTTGACCGACCGATATTGGCTATCGAAGCCCCGTGGCAAACTTCGCTTTCTCACACGATCAGCGAATCGCGCACACGCGAATGTGCGGTCGACGATTACGAGTCTTCCAAAGTAGCCTTCACGCTCAGCGTGAAGTCAGCCGGTTGCACAAACGGCAAGATGGGTTGTTCCCTGCATGATGCCAAACCGCACAGCGAACTGCCGCGATTGTTAGTAGAAGTAGGTCAGGCTGTGCCTGACGGAGGTGAAGATCAACGTGACACCAGCCCATCGAATGATGAACAGGATGGGATTGAAAAATAGCTACATCTGCTATTTCGTCAGGCACAGCCTGACCTATGGGACTGGGCCGTCATGGGTCAAACTCTCACGCGAACGGATAATCGTTGATGATGACCGTTCCTTGAGTGAGGACAGGATGTCGTAGCGGGGCTGGACAGAGGCATTATGAAGGAAGCCCCTGTGTTTTCGCGAAGCTCAAGGTTTTCAAACCGAGTTCATGTGTGATACGCGACGTTTTATTGATTTCCCTCAATTCGCCGTTGAGTGAACTCGAGAGTGATACGCTCTTGAGGTTGCGAATGCGATCAGCATGACGCGATCTGGCATCCCTTCGGGATGCATGGTGTTGGCGTGTTCTTCGATCCGGGGGGCGAAGCTTCGCTCCGACCCCCCGGCTACGATCTGCTACGCCTTCAGCGTCGTATGCCAGCCTTTAGTGTGGATCTTGACGCACGCGCCGCCGTATCCCTATTCTGCCTTTTTCGCCAATAAATGTTCATAATTACAGGGCGCTCAGTCCGCGGGAGAAGTTGATGGCCACGTTGGTCCGATGTGTCTGCGGAAAGCGATACCGCATCCCTGAGAATACGAGTAAGAAGTTTATTCACTGCAAAGATTGCGGTGAGGAACTGCCGCTTCCTGATGCACCTGTCGACGAGGAGTGGGACGAGTCGATCGAGAGTGATTCCAACGATGACAGTAGTGACGCGTCCCAGAAGAGTACTCGTCGTGGCAAGCGGAAAAAGAAGCGGCACGGCTCGGCCGGTTCAAGCTCGATGATCACGAGTGACTTACTGGTTCGAGGTGCGGGGTTATCTGTCTTTCTGGCTACGCTGATCTATGCGATCTATGGATTTGTGTTCTTCGACCGGCCCGTCGGAATTCCCATCGCCATGAAATTGGTCGTCGTCTGCTGGCCGATGGTTATTTTTGGGTTCATTGGTCTGTATATCGGCTGCATTGGCGAAGAGCCCAATAAGGTTCGTTGTCGCCAGAATCGGATACTCGGACTGACAAAGTGCGGAATAGGCGTGGTGATGATCGCCGGCGGCGCAGCGTTGTTCCTCGTTTTTGCCATGGCACAAATGGGATTGGTCTTTATCGGTCTCATCGGTGGTGGAGTCTTGTTCATCGTCTTTGGTTTCCTGGGTGCGTTGACCGGTCGCGACTTCAAACACGCCGGCTGGCAAGGCGACGAGTAGCATTCATGAATGGGCACGCAATTGTGCCGGTACGTCGCTGTTTGTAGAAACCGCAAGGGAATCCTGAAAATGCTTGTTTTCATGTTGAGTGCGGTTTTACTGGGTAGCGATGGATTGGAACTCAGTCCCGAAGAGTCGATTCGAGCCTCTGCAAGCGTTACTGATTTGCACGAGCGATTGCGGATTCTGTCCCGCAAAAAATACCCGCCTGCAAATGAGATGCCCGCGATCATCGATCTCATTCGCCAATCGGACTCCGAGGCATCCACGTTGTTGGCATTGCGGGCATTGTCGGCATTTCAAACACGAGCTCGACAGCACATTCCGACAGTTGTTGAGATGACAGATCAAAAACACGCCGCCGTTATTCGGTGCGCAGCAATCGAGTCGCTGTTTCGCTGTGGCATGGAAAGCGGTGAATTGCGAAAGGTGTTGAACGCTGCCATTGCAGATAACACCGACCCAAGCATCCGTTGGACAGGAATTGAATTGCTCTCGGAAGTCGGGACTCGTGATGCTGCGGCAGAAAAAGCGTATTTGACGGGCCTGCACGATGAGAACGCAGATGTTTGCAAGGCATCACTCGATGCAGTGGTCCGTTGCGGAATTGTCAGTGATCAAGTGATGCAACAGGTTCGCGCACTCGTCAATGATGTGCGAGAAAGACAGACGCGAAATGGAGAGGTTCTGACGTGCGTTGATGCGATCGAGTGCATTGAGGCCATAGGCGCTCGTGATCGCGAAACTGTGGCCGTATTGACCGCTGGGTTGGAGAGGTCGGATCTGCGCGTTCAGATTGCATGTGCGATGGCATTATATCGAATGTCACCAAAACTGGGCGCAGAATCTTTAGACAACGTCTGCCGAACCGTTATCAAGTCGGGCACAGTTGAAGAGCAGGACTACCTTGTCGATAGAGCGATTGACGCGAGTCCACAATGGGAACAAAGAATCGAAGTGTTGTGTCGTTTGTCGTTGAGTGAACATGACTGGGTGCGCCGTGGCGTCGAATTGTATTTTCAACGAGACGGGGCAGATACTCGCCGCTTCATTCAAAGCATGTCGAAGATTTGTGAGTCTGCCGAGAGTACAGAGGCCGTCAAAGCAAGGGCGAAGGAAGTCTTGGAACGATTGAGGGCGGAATAAGTTCATTCGCTGCATGCCGTAATGCATGCTGTAGTGAAGATAAAATGACCTAAATGGACCTGGCTCGTTTTCAGGCATTGGTGAGGCGACAAGGATGCCGGACCTGACATCAGACGATAGATCGACCAGTAGGTCAGGCTGTGCCTGACGGAGGTGAGGTTCAGCATGACTTCGGGCCATCGGCGGAAGAAGAGATACAATTGCAAACGAGCTACATCTGCAATTAAGTCAGGCACAGCCTGACCTACGGGACTGACATCCAGTTCCCGCCGGTGTGCAGAGCCCGTTTTCGATCGGAACCGGCCGCTAGCGCGTGCCGGCTGATGGGTGCATTGAACTCACTGGCTCTTTGTGCTCAACGTTGACATCTCAAAAGCCATCCGCTCAGTGTGACAAACATTCCGGGTGCGAACGCTTGTCGTCACCGAAAAGTACGGATCACGCCATTCCGCGTCGCTTCAGTTCGCTGACGACGGCTTGAACGATCGTGGCCACTTCTTCGGGGTTTGAGCCTTTGCCGTCTGGCTTGATGGAGCATCCGCAGACGGGTTCATCAGTGAAGCCGTGCTGGGCGAGCAGGCATTGCAGTTTGTCGGCCAGCTTTGCCAATTCCGTTTGTTGATCATCCGACAGCGGTTGACGGCCGACGCCGGTTTCGAAGCCACGCAGGCGAACTGCCGTTCGGAATCCGTCCGGGAATTCTGCCGTGTACAGCATCGAATCGAACAGCGTCACGATGTCGTATTGCAGATCACGTGCTTCGTCGATTTTGTAGGCCGTCGTCAACTCGTACAGCTTGCGAGTCAATTCGGGTACGACTCCGGAACTCGCATTGGTTCCGCCGTCGCAGCCGATGAGCAGCATTGGCATCAACGCAGCATCCCAGCCCGTCAGGAAACTGAAGTCGGGACGTAGCGGGCGAACTGCCTGGATCATTCGGATCATGTTCGGCAGATCCCCTGAGGAATCCTTGATCCCCACCACCTTATCGCATTCTTCGGCCAATCGCTTCACTGTGGGAACGTCGATCGGGCTGGCGAACATCGGGATGTTGTACAGAGTCACGTCGATCGGCGTGTTGTCGGCAATTTCTTTGAAGTAGGCATAAACCGATCGAGGGCTCAGCTTGTAGTAATACGGAGCGACGATCGCGACCGCGGTCGCTCCCATTTCGTAATACGCTTCGCAGGCGCGGACGGTCTCTTTCACGTTGGCTTCGGCAGCACCAGCCAGGACGGGAACTCGACCTCGCACCTGGTGGCAGATGATCTCCATGATCCGGATTCGTTCTTCGACGGTGAATCGAGTGAACTCGCCCGTGGAACCGTTTGGATAGAGGCCGTGGACTCCCTTGGCGATCAGCCAGTCGACATACCGCCGCAGTTCCCCTTCATTGATGTCACCCTTGGCGTCGAGTGGCACGATGTTGGGAGTGAAAATGCCTTGAAGCTTGCTGCGCGACTGCATGGTGGAGGCTCACTGGGACCGAAGCGGCGGGTTGGTAAATTCCGGTGTCTGCGAAGACTCTACCGCAGATTTGACGCTGGGGAAGTGGTGAGCGTGGTGGAAACTCAACATCTACCACCGCACGGTCGGCGTCGATGGAACATTTGGTACGACCGGACCACGAAAGTGGCGTTTTTGGTCGTCCTGAAATCCGCCGCACTGTTGAGCAGCAACTTTCAGCAGGAGGTGAACCCTTTACGAACCGACACCTGCTGGCCACATTACTGTCACGACGGTCGGGCCACCGGTGGGGGAGTCGATCTGAATTGTCCCGCCGTGCATGCGGACGATCTGCCAGCATTTTGGCAGGCCGAACCCGAGTCCTCGACCAGCCTGGCGCCCTGAAAAGAAGGGATCGAAGGCATGCGTCCGTTCAGTCTCCGAGAACCCACAGCCGCAGTCTTCCACCTGGAATTGAATGAGTCCCGGTTCCGCAGTCTTCGAGCGAACGTGGATCGTTCCCCCTGCTGGCAAGAGTGCCTGGCGACTGTTTCGGATCAGTTCACTCAGAACGATTGCCAGTTGAGCCGGGTCGGCGTGAAGTTGAGCATCGGTGGCGACGGAAACGTCGACAGTACAGCGGGCAGCCGTCAAAGCATCTTTTAGTCCAGAAATGACTTGCGAAACGGTGGCTGCGAGGCTGACCACTCGAACATCGGGCCTGGGAGGACGGCCAAACACCATGGCATCGCCAATCATATCGCGTACGCGATAGGCCTGGGCTCCTATGGACTGCAGCATCTGACGCCGCTGCGGGTCGCGTTCGTCTTTCAGCAACTGCTGAGCTCGACCAATGATTGTGGCGAGCGGATTGTTGATCTCATGCCCTGCCCCGGCAGCAAACTCGGCGAGTGCTTCGAGGTGCGATTCGTTGGGAATGATTGCAGAATTCGTGGGCTGGGCTGAAACATCCGCCGTGCTGGAAGCTGTCGAAAGCCCGGGGGCTGAATTCACGGATGTCTTTTGCGGATCCACGATCAGTTTCCAGCACCAGTCGAATAGATCGGACCTGAAAATGGAGCGAGGACGATGGTCACCCACCGTCCTCGCGCTGACTCTTCGACGAATGCTGGCTACGCACGGACAGGTTCGACATCCAGCAGCTTGCACATCCGGTCGATCAACGAATCGATCTCAAATGGCTTCTGCATAAAGTCGTTTGCGCCGGAGGCCTTCAGGTCGGCGATCTTGTCGGCTTCGACCATACCGCTGATGCAGATGATCTGAGTTCCATCGAGTGCAGAATCCATGCGGACTCGCTGGCAGACTTCTTTTCCGTTGATATCGGGGAGCATCACGTCGAGAACGATGATGTCTGGGCGGTATTCTTTGACCATCATCCCGGCATCAAAGCCGTTGTTGGCGATTCGGATTTCGAATCTGCCATCGGCTTCCAGTGCGTCCCGGATCAATTCCACCAATTCCACATCGTCGTCAACGATCAGTGCCTTACGGCGACCGCTTTCGAGAGCATCGGTGGGGATACCGTTTTCTTTCATGAACCGGTACAGCACATCGCGGGGGATTCGTCGGAACCGCGATCCAGGAACGCGGAATCCTCGCAACTGGCCGGAATCAAAACAACGAATGATCGTTTGCTGACTCACCTTACAGATCTTGGCCGCCTCGCCCGTCGTGAACACCGTTTTCATCTGTCTGATCCTATGCAGGGGCTCGGCCGCTGGCCAAACCTGTTTCTCTCCAGACTCCCTCCAGTGAGAGAATGCCGCCGCTGACGCCAGACGAGGCACGCACATTCAGTTGTGCGGATTTTGCCGAATCTGCCGGTTGTACCGATTGTATCTATTCTGTCAATTCGGTCAACATCACTTTCCCTCTTTAGCTTTCCTACCAGAACAATTCCGCCAGAACCTCCCATCAGCGCGCTTCGAACAGCTCGAACCCGCCACGGCGCTTCATGATGCGGCAATTGGGTAGTAATGACTGAGGTTTGGCAAAGTGGGTAGAATTTTCTGTCGAGAGTGGCTGGGCCTGGATTGGCATCCGTTCCGAATTGGGAAAGCAGGGTGGACCAGCGCTCGAAGCGACGTGTCATTCCCTGTGGGCTGAAAGCCCACGAGAACAAAGCACAGGGCTTCAGCCCTGTGAACGAAAATAAAACAGCACGTGCGACCTGAAAGGTCGCGAGACGCGACCGATCGGAGTTGATCGCTACGACTAAATTTCTCGCGACCTTTCAGGTCGCATACTCTGAGATATCGGTCTCTCTCCACAGGGCTGAAGCCCTGTGCTTTGTTCTCGTGGGCTTTCAGCCCACAAATGCCGATGATTGCAACTTCGACATCCAACCGAGGGACAAAGACGTGGGTGACGTTGACTCCCAACATTGAAAGAGCCGATTGCCCTGATGGCCGTGTCGCTACTGCAGGACAAACTGCCAGAGAAACTGTACGATGGCACTTCACGGCATCTCATTCTGACTTCATCCGTATTCGTCGATTCCTTACAGAGGTTGCTCTATGAACCTGTTCCGTGTCTGCCTGGGCGTGCTTGGTCTGTTCCTGTTGGCGGGTGCCTCGGTATCCCAGGCCGAGGAATCGATGAAGTATCCGTTGGCACTGGCTGTAGGTAAGGATGGTTCTGTTTACGTGGCAGATCGCGATTTGCCGGGGATCTGGAAATTTGCGGACAACAAGTGGTCCATTTACTTTCAGGGTTCCAAAAAATTCCGGACACCTCTGAATGCCGTTCGCTGTCTGGCGATCGATCACGAAGGAAAATTGCTGGCAGGGGATTCGGCGACTCGTGAGATTTACCGTTTCGATGACGCGGGGCAACCTCAGCCGCTGACCAAGGGAAACATTGGTATTCCGATGGCGATCACTGTTGCCAAGGACGGGACCATTTTCGCCTCAGACATTGAAATCCAGCGGATCGTCAAGATTCCCGCCGCAGGAGGTGAACCCGATCCGATCGTCGAAGTTGCTGCTGTTCGCGGACTGGCGATGGATTCAGAAGGATTCCTGATTGCCGTTTGCCATGGCAAGAATGCGGTCCTGAGAATCAGTGCTGACGGTAAGGAGCAGTCTGTCCTCGTGGAAGGACGACCGTTCCAGTTTTCACACCACGTCGTCCTTGGTTCCCAGGGGGAAATGTACATTGCAGACAATTATGCGAAGTCGATCTGGAAGGTCGAGCCAAAGATGGCTCCAGCTCAGTTCATTACAGGCGACCCTCTCAAGAATCCTGTTGGCATCGCGATCCACGACGGAAGTTTGTACATCGCTGATCCGCACGTGAAGGCCGTCTTCAAGAGAAACGCCGAAGGGAAGCTGGATATTCTCGGCAAGTAGAGTGTCCGGGTGATTGGACCGTCGAGGCGAGTTCGGTTTAACGAGTCCACGTCAGCCATTGCTGGAACAGGGTCTTCACGAACGGTGTCAGGCGGGTTTTGTTGTATTGATCACCACATTTTCGGATTGCTTCCGCAACCGTCGGATAGGGGTGAATCGTACTGGCAAGCCGTTTCAGGCCGATTCGGTTTGTCATGGCGAGGACAATTTCGCCGATCATTTCGCCCGCATGATCCGCCACGATGGTCGCGCCGAGGATCTGGTCGGTTCCAGCTTTGGCGTGGATCTTGACGAACCCCTCGGATGCACCATCGAGCAGGGCTCGGTCAATATGGGATAGCGGTTGAACAAACGTTTGAATCGCCAATTGCTGTTCGCGTGCACTGACTTCGTTTAAGCCGACGTGAGCAACTTCGGGAGATGTGTAGGTGCACCACGGAATTGTCAGCGAACTGGCTCGGGCTCGTCCAAAGAACAACGAATTCTGAATAACGATGCGCGCCATGAAATCGGCTGCGTGAGTAAACTTGAAAGGTGAACAGACATCTCCTGCGGCAAAGATCTTCCGGTTCGTTGTTCGCAAGCGGTCGTCGACAACGACCCCTTTCTCATTGTACTGCACCCCTGCCCTTTCGAGATTCAGGTCCGCAACGTTGGGAGTCCGACCGGCGGCCACGAGGATCTGGTCGACGTCGATCGAGTCTCTTTTCGCTGTTCCAGGTGTCTCAACCGCTATCGTCTTGATTCCTCTTTCTGAATCGACTCGCAACACATTCGTCTGCAGAAGTACGTTGACTCCGTCTCGTCGCAAGGATGCCAGGACACAAGCGGCGGCGTCGGCATCCTCACGACCTAGCAATTGTCCGGATCGCTCGATGATGGTCACCTGTGAACCAAGCCGTGCAAAGGCCTGAGCGAGTTCACATCCAATCGGACCTCCACCAACTACAGCGAATCGCGGCGGCAGTTCTGTCAGTGAGAAGATGGTTTCATTAGTCAGAACTCCGGCCTCAGCCAAGCCAGGAACGGGAGGGATTGCCGCACGTGCTCCTGTGGCGATGACGGCTCGTGCGAATCGCAGCGTCTTTCCTCCTACTTCAATTTTGTCAGGACCTGTAAACCGGCCATGACCAAGAAAGACATCGACCCCCAGGCTGGCGAAGCGAGCGGCGGAGTCGTTCGGAGCGATTTCTGAACGCAATCGGCGCAGACGGCGCATGACCTCAGGAAAATCAGCGACTGCGGGGGTTTCTACGCGTATTCCCATCGGGGTTGTGGACCGTGTGGCTGCAATTGCTCGAGCGGCGCTGATCAACGCTTTTGACGGGACACATCCGACGTTGAGGCAGTCACCTCCCATCAGGTCACGTTCAATCAACGCGACTTTGGCTCCCAGGCCTGCAGCACCGGCGGCCGTTACGAGGCCGGCAGTTCCGGCCCCGATGACCACCAGGTTATACCTCCCGACGGGATTTGGGTTTGTCCAATTCATCGGGTGCACAAGGTCGCGCAGCTTCTCGTTGAATTCGTCGGCGGGTTGCAGGGTCGGATGAGTCATCGGTCAGCACTACTCCGGTACGCCGTTGCTGGTTCCAGTTGGTCGCTTTGTCACAAATGTCATCAATCGCCGAATGAGCAAGGGGAACAGGCCCAGTAATGTGAACGCGATTGCCATTTGCCATGTCAGAATCCCAGACAGGCCACGATCACGTAATGTTTCCAGGTTGCCGATGGAGGTTCCTGCATAGACATAGATGCATGTCCCCGGCAGCATCCCCAGTTGACTCACCCACCAGAACGTGACGGTTCGAACGGGTGTCAGTCCCATGACGAGATTCACCAGGAAAAATGGCACCTGGGGAATCAATCGCAGCGTGAACAGGTAAAATGCCCCTTCCCGTACGAGGGCTACATTAAACGTCGTCAGTCGATCACGAAACCGATTCTGAATCATGTCGCGCAGCAGAAAACGAGACATCAGGAATGCTGCTGTCGCCCCGGCGGTTGAAGCGAAGCTGACGAGGAGAACTCCTTGCCAGAATCCAAACAGCCAGCCATAGACCAGTGTCATGACGGCGGCACCGGGAAGCGACAATCCCGTCACAACGAAATACAGAAGAAAAGCTGACCCTAATACGAATGCGGGCCGATCAATGGCCGCCTGCCTCAAGGCTTCCTGCTGCGATGCGAGAACATCCAGCGAAAGAGCGTCGCGATTCCTGATGAACATTGCGATCAATACAACGATGATCGCAAGGAGCCCAACACGTCCCGGCCACGTGCGGGGCGTGGTTGAGTGATCGGGCTTCGGCTCATCGGTTTCTGATGCCATACGAAGTTATCTACTGGCTTTTCGCCAAAATCAAAATCGAAGGTTCTTGTGATCTAACAGAAGAATCTGCGGGACGACGTTTTCGTTGTTGATGATCTCGACGCAGTGTATCAGCGTGTCTTCATTGTGCGAATACTTCACTGATTGCTGACGGATGGTTATTCGTCACCCCTTCACTCGATAACCATTCTTTTACGTCGGAACGCCAACCGTGGCATCTGTTTCAAATTCTGCGTATCGTGTCATTCGCCTTGGCTTTCATCGTCAGGCGATATCTCAGTTTTCAACTTTGGAAGGAACAACTATGCGAAGTCTTGTTCGATGTCTGGTCGCATCGGTCGCGCTGCTGGCGACTGTTTCCCTGTCGATGGCGGATGATTTTCTTTTCAAAGCCAACGATCGCGTTCTGTTTCTCGGTGACAGCATTACCGAACAGTATCAATATTCCAGCGACATCGAATTGTATCTGACAACGCGGTTTCCGACCTGGAATCTGACGTTTATCAATGCCGGGATCGGCGGTGACACGGCACAGGGGGGGAAGAACCGATTCAAGGACCACGTCCTGGCTGAGAAGCCAGCCGTCATGACGATCAATTTCGGAATGAATGATGGGGGCTACGGCAATTTCGATCCCAATCGACAAAAAGGGTATGTCGAAGGAACCGAAGCCATGCTGACGATGGCCAAAGCGGCCGGTGTTCGCGTAGGCCTGGTGTCGCCGAATGCGGTCGATCGTCGCGTTCAGGAGCGATTCAAGTTGTACCTGGAAACCCAGAAGACATTTTATGAACCATTGAAAGATCTGGCCGCCAAGCACGGTGCTTCCTTCGTCGACCAGTATGCGATCACGCGAGCCTCCCTGGAAAAAATGGAAGCGGACAAAGCAGACGCAGTTCGTCCATTTGGTGACGGATTCCATACCTCGTCAAACGGGGGGATGTTCATGGCGCATGCGATCCTGACCGGATTGAAGGCCCCTGCACTGGTCAGCCATGTCGGAATTGATCGAAATTCGTTTGGTCCTGGTGCTGGCTCGAAGACGAAGGAATGCACGATCAGCGGTGAAACCAAGACGGAAACCGGAGTGGCATTTGATCGACTCGACAAAGCCCTGCCGATTCCTGTTCAGGGTGACTGGGTCTCGCTGCTCCCCTACATGAATCATCTGAAGGATTTGAACAGCTACGAACTCTCGGTGTCGGGGTTGGCGGCCGGAAAGTATTCAATCACCATTGATGATGTCGAAGTGGCCACTCACACAGCCAGCGAACTGGCAGAGGGAGTGAACCTCGGCAACGTGACCAAGGGACCTGTTTACGATCAGGCACAGAAGGTTTTCAATGCCATCAATCAGAAGAATGGCATGGTTCACCAGCGATTCCGTGGCGTCGTGATGTTCAATGCTCCTGACTGGCTGGCGGACGTCGCGGCTGAGCGAAAGCCAAAAGAACTGGCCAAGCGATCAGAGCAGATTCAAGAGAAGCAGGCCGAAATCTACAAGATGGCCCAACCCGTCAAACACAGGTTTGAA
Source organism: uncultured Schlesneria sp. (assembly GCA_963977965.1). GTDB lineage: Bacteria > Planctomycetota > Planctomycetia > Planctomycetales > Planctomycetaceae > Schlesneria. Next base: position 17,109 of record CAXBSB010000040.1, on the reverse strand, counting down.
GTAAAGGCTGTCAAGTAACATGGCAGACGGTGTCTTCGCGGCCCAGCCGTATGCAGGGATCTGCACCTTCGGACGGACAACTCATACTACGGACCTTTCCGGGGTCGATGTTGCCGTCCTGGGGGTCCCGTACGACAGTTCTACTTCCTATCGAGGTGGAACTCGTTTCGGGCCGCGAGCCATCCGTGAACAGTCGCTGCTGTTATGGGGATACAACAACGCACAGCATGTCGCTCCCTTTCGCAGCCTGAAGGTTGTGGATTATGGCGATGTCGATGTTGTTCCTCCTGATATCCAGGCGACTCATTCTCAAATCGAGTTGACAGCGAACCGCATTCTCGATTCTGGATGCCGTCTGCTGACGCTGGGCGGCGATCACTCGATCTCCCTGCCGCTGCTACGAGCTCACGCGAAAAAGCATGGGCCTTTGGCAGTCGTCCATTTTGATGCTCACCCGGATACTTGGGATTCCGAGTACCCCGGCCAACCCTTCAGTCATGGGACACCGTTCAAACGTGCGATTGAAGAGGGACTGGTTGATACGACGGCATATGTTCAGATTGGCATCCGCGGTCCAACGAATGGACCTCAGGACTATGCTGACGCAATCGCGCTTGGGACACGCATGATCGCTCTCGATGAATTCCGCAAACGGACGCTGGCGGACGTGAGTGATGAAGTTCGATCGGTGGTCGGAACGAAGGCGCTTTATGTGACTCTGGACATTGATGTCGTCGATCCGGCATTTGCTCCGGGGACCGGTACGCCCGAAGTGGGGGGATTGACGAGTTATGAAATCCTGCAGCTTGTTCGGGGATTGCGAGGTCTGAAGGCGGTGGGCTTCGATCTGGTCGAAGTTTCTCCGCCGTATGATCATGCCGGGATTACGTCGATCCTGGCTGCCAATCTGGCGTTTGAGTTTCTTTCACTCTGGTCGTGATTCAATTCTCGTTACGACAACGAAAACCGATCGAAACCGTGTTCGTGCAGACGGTTCGCCACCAGTTCTCGTCGTTCGGGCTCTTTCAGTCCGCGGAAGATTCCGAACAGCACACAGCCCATGACGATGCTGGTGACCGAAACAACGCTCATCGGTAATCCGAACGGTTTCAAGTCGGCAAACAATTCGTCTGCACTGCAGTACTCGCCGAATTTCTTGCCATCATAAAGCAATTCGACGCCTCGAAAATCAGAACTCCATTCGTAATCAAAAGGACCGTACCTTCGGCGGCGGTGAGTCACCCAGAAGCGGCTGCCGTCGATTTGTACTCCATGATTCATGGTTTCTGGATTACCCCAGGAGGTCGCTGCGAACGCGAATCTGATCTCTCAATCGAAATGCCGGTCCGGGATCATATTGTTTGGGGCCAAATGAACAAGACGGGAAAATGGAGCGGGGAACCGGCGGATTTGGTTCTCAAAACCAAAAATCCGGTCGAGCGAGTTGCGAACTTTGGAATTTCGTGGCGAAAATCTCGTCATTTTGTCATAGGTCCCCGCGAGTTATTCAAGTTTTCTTCATTTGCAGTCCGACACAAACCACGGTAAAGAGAACTGCGGCAGAGATAAAGTTTTCAAAAACTGAGTTATACCGCCTGCCCGATCTTCTGCTCAGAATTCAAGTTCTGGTTGAAGTGCGCGCTTGACAAGTTTTCACGTGTCGACTATCCAGTTGACGAGCCCGCCGGTTGGTGAATTACCGGTGGTATTGAAATCGTAGAGAATTGAGCTCGTCGTCTGGCACAGGGTCAAGTGTGTCAGCGACAGACCCGATACCGTTTCTGTCACGTTCAGTCCCCTGTCCGAGTTATTGAGGTTTGTACCAATGACCAAAGTTGTGCTCGAAGAAGAACACGCATTGGCCTGCTTGCTTCCGGCCGCTTCCCAAGACAGCGTTGTCTCGCCATATATGGCAGACGAAGAAGGCGGCCCCGAAGGGGACGACGACTTCGGTGAGGAAGATGAATTCGACGACGATGACGATGTCGAAGAACTCGACGACGAAGAGCTCGACGACGAATTCGATGATGACTTCGAAGATGATGACTTCGATGATGACGATGATTTCGATGACGATGATGATGATTTTGATGACGACGATGATGACGACGATGATGACGATGATGACGACGACTATTGATCGTTAGCACCATCGCTCGCCACAGGATTTCCTGCTGGTGTCGTTAATGAGCGGAATGGACAGGGCACGCATGACGCCGGCCTTCGGTCTATGAAAGACCGTGGGCCGGTGTTTGCTTTAGATCAACTTTGGATTTGCAGTGCTGAGGGAGAATTGCCGTGCAGGGGTTACTCGATCGAATCCAGGAAGCGGTAGCGTTCATTCGCCAGTCATGGCAGGGGCATCCCAAGGTCGGGATGATCCTGGGGACCGGTCTGGGTGGATTGACGGAGCAGATCGAGATTCAAGCGACGATTCCCTATGGAGAAATCCCTCACTTTCCGATTTCCACGGCTCCGTCGCATGCGGGGCGACTGGTCTGCGGTCTGCTTCGCGGAGTCCCCATCGTCGCTATGGAAGGCCGCTTTCACTACTACGAAGGATACTCACTGCAGCAGGTCACATTTCCCGTGCGTGTGATGAAGGCACTGGGAGCCGAAACCCTGCTGGTGACCAACGCTGCTGGGGGGATTAATCCTCAATTGGAACTGGCAGATCTGGTCGTGATTGAAGATCACATCAATCTGATGCCGGACAATCCTTTGCGGGGCGTTAACGACGACCGCCTTGGCCCACGCTGGCCAGACCTTTGCGAACCCTACAGCAAACGGCTCTTGGGGATTGCTCGAGCCAGTGCGCTCAAGTTGGGGATTCACGTCCACAAAGGGGTGTTTGTTGCGGTTCCTGGCCCGAACCTTGAGACGCGAGCCGAATACCGGATGCTCAAGGCGTATGGCGCGGACGTTGTCGGGATGTCCACGGTTCCTGAAGTACTGGTTGCCGTTCACAGTGGCATGCAGGTTCTCGGTTTCTCGGTGGTGACAGACATCTGTCTGCCTGATCATCTGGAGCCCGTCGAAATCGCGAAGATCCTTGCCAATGCCGCCATCGGTGGTCAAAAGCTGGCGAAGCTGATCCCTCGCGTCATCGAGCAGATTTAGATCGCTGCAACGCAAGTGTGGCGTCCCGCAGGCATCAAACGGCAGCGTCTAACCGATGTTCCGATGTGGCACGGATGTGCGACCCGCACTTATCTGTTTGCGGGCTCGCTACGAGATCGACAAACAGCTTCGTAGATTAATGCATACCGAGCGCCTGTCGCTTTTCCTGAATAAACTTCAGGTGATGAGTGATGTGATTTGTGGCTCGCTGGATCAATCGGTCCAGCGTTAATTCTCCTGCTTCGCTGTGCGTCCCAATTCGGCTTAGAGAATCCGCCGACAATTGACGCAGCGTGCGTGCCGTGGATGTGCGGATCGCGTCGACTACGGCCAGTTCTTCGTCGATGTTTCGTTCGAGATAGAACAGGTGTTCGGCGAACAGATTCTCATCGGCTGCAAGAAGTGTCGGATTGTCGAGCGAGATAACTCGCTTGATCCGGTCGGCCATAACGGGTTCGAAGTCCGCGATGTGGGCAACGACTTCCAGCGTGCTCCATTTCCCCGGTATCGGACGAGCGATCAACTGCTCATGTGACATGCCAGCTACCGCTGCCCGCAATTGAGCGGCTCCGGCGAGATACGAATCGGCGAGTTCAGTAATAGTCATCTGGTTTTCTTTCGTTGCTGCAATTGCGTGCCGGGCGATGGAATGGCACAAAGGCCACTCAGTCCATCACGGTGAGCCATGTTTTTGCAAATTCGACTTCGGAATTGTACACCGCCCGCCCCGCGTGTACGACGAATCCGCGGCAACAAGGGGCAGACCCTCTGCGGGCATACGACTTTCAAGTCAAATCAACTGCCCTCCAACGGGTTCGGAATCTAAAGTTCCTGTCTGCTATTCATCTTCGTGCTCTTCGTGACCTTCGTGTTACATCATTCTTCGGCACATGTCCTTTGTAAAGATTTTTTGAACACGAAGGGCACGAAGAGCACGAAGGGAGAAAAAAAGATGAATCGAGTGATTTCATTTTGAGCCGTGTGCTGAAGCTGATCAGGGATCAGATTTCGATCTCGTCAGTACTGAACTCGGAATCCAAGGCTCTTTGCGTGTCTGCTATTCATATTCGTGCTCTTCGTGCCCTTCCTGTTACATCATTCTTCGGCGCGTGTCCCTCGTAAAGATTTTTTGAACACGAAGGGCACGAAAGCATCAGAGGACGAATCGTTTGATGCCGTCTTTGAGTCTGGTGTTGTTGAAATTGATCAGAAGCCCGATCTTGATTCTCGCCAGTTTCATGTATGTCAATAATTGAGCTTCGTGGATTCCCTTGAGTGAATCCACGCTTTTCAGTTCGAGAATCAACCGGTTTTCGACGAGGATGTCGATTCGGAATCCGCAGTCCAACTGAATTCCTTTGTATTGCACCGGTTGTGGGTGCTGAACCTGGAATGCAATCCCCTCACTACTCAACTCGTATGCCAGGCATTGCTCATAGGTGGATTCAAGCAAACCGGGGCCCAGCACACGGTGGACCTCAATGGCACAGCCGATTACTCGATTCGAAAGCTCGTCGAATTCCATCTTCGTGCTCTACCGTTCTTCGTGATAAATCACGCTCCGGCCATCTCCGTACACTTATTGCTTCGGTGGCGTTGCCTCCCGGACCAGGGCCCCGTTGGCTTCCGACATGATCAGGATTGAGAACTTCACCGCTTGATCCAGATCGTTTGTGCTGAGCGACGCGTAGTCGAAGCGTCCTCGCAGGTCGGTGTATCCATCCTTGTAGAACTTAACCTGCCCGTTTCCAGTCTGAGCGTAGACCTTGACGTACGCCTTTGCGACAGGTTTGCCTGTTGCCTGATGAGTCACTTTGATCTGGCCGTAGTTCTCGATCACCTGAACTGCCAGCGAGTGCGAGTAATAGGCTTGAGATCGCGTCTGACCTTCCGCGACGATTTCCACTAGGACGTTCTTGTTATGCAGCGCCGGTGGGAGTGGAATTGCTTTTGAGCCTCCCGTTTTCCCTGCGACTGCATCCAGCGTCACGTCTTGAGACAGGTTTGGCTTGATCGAGCTGAACTGGCCGCTGAACTGCTGAACGAATGGATTACGGCTGAACAACAGTTCTACATCCATTTCATAGAAGTTGATGCGGGCCTTCTTCAGGTTCTGGAAGTTCAGGTTGATCTGCTTTGCCTCGACCGTGAAATCAAACGTAGGCTCGGACGCTGCCAGAGCCCCCTGCTGCTGATTGCGATCATCCGGATTCACAACTTTACCAGCAGCATCCTTCCCTTCCGCTTCATCCAGTTGAGCTGTAATTGCCGCAAATGTGCTCTTCCAGCGATCAACGGGATGGTCGACATACTTTGTAGCGATGGCTCGTGCCTTGGCGTGAGCCTCAGTGAAGAAGTCGAGATAGGCCGCACAGTAGTCATACTGCAGTCGCGTGTTGACCTTGTCAGGATTGACCCGGGCAAAGACCGATTGGGCTTCCTCCAGACGATCCTGCAGCAGCAGATGATATGTGACAGCGAGCAGGTCGGTGTCGTCAAGCTGTCGCTGATAGCTGAGTTCTCGCAATAACCGGTGGTATTGATAATGCTGCCGGTCATTGACGATTTGTCGACGCTTACCGAGTGAATGGGCTCGAGCATTCACCAGGGGCTTGTATTCCAGATGCTCGTAAATCCGTCGCTTGACGAGGTCGACCGTCAGCAGCGGGCTGTTGAGTCGCCCGCCGCATTCGTTGACGATCTGATCGACATGCTGCAGGAATTCTCGAGTGGCTGCTGCCACATTGTGCTTCAAAGCGTAGGACCAGAGTGTGTGGCTGTAGACGTGTCGGGCTGCCAGCTTTTTGGTAACGGCATCGAACACTGCTGCGTCGTTCATGCGCCAAGCGACTTTATCCAGGTTCAGTCCGTTAACGTTGTTCTTGTCGAGGAACGCGAGGACATCGTCGGTGGAGCCGTGCTGAGAAATATAGTCCCACGAACCGGTGTCAATCTTTGTTGGCTTTTCTACCACATTCAAAGTCACGGGGGCCGCCGTAGCAATCAGAGCTTCGTTCCGAGCGACGTGAACCGGGAAGTGAACCATCTGCCCTGCGGATGGGAAGTAGAAGTGATACTCGACTGTCTGGGTGTGGTATGGCTCAAGATTCAGATAATTCGTTCGAGTTGCCTGGCTGTTCAGGACAGGAATCGCTCCCTGTGGAATCTGCAGCAGCACGTTGATCTTCTGACGTGACGATGTCGGATTCGTGATGACGACCTGGCAACCATAGACCGTGTGCACCAGGAATTCATCAACCACGTACTTGTCGATGGTTTCGCCATTTTCCTGGCGAGTCCGATCACCGTGTCGGAAGAAGTTCTGGCTGACGAGAACGCCGCCAGCTTGAACCGGGGCTGCTGGTACGCTTCGAATCTCTTCGTGAAACACTACCAGCGAATTGGCCGGGGTTAGCGTCAGCTTCGTCCCTTCGACTTTGGATTCATGTTTCGCAGATTCAAAGGGCAGATCAAGAACAGCGAGCGCCATCAGCATTTCAGGGAAATTGTGCGAGGCTTCGGCGAGATTGCGCGACAGGAATGGCGTCGCAGGATCATGCTGAGCGAAGTCTTTCCAGAAGGCATTCACGGTGATCAGCCCAGCGTGCTGCTGATCAATTGTCAGGTGATGATAGTTGTTTTCAGCCCATTCCCAGGTCTTATCCAGCTTTCGATAGAGGGCTCGTAACTGCTCGGACTCTGCTCGTTCGAAGAAAACGTCTTCACGCAGTTTCTTTTCGTCCATCGCCGCGTTTTTGTCACTCCCGTCGCGTTCGGCCATGCGGCGGCCCGCTTTCAGGTCACCTTTTCCGTCTTTGGCGCCGATGTCCTGCTTGGCTTTTTCAGCAACTTTCTTGCGCGCAAAATCCTCTGCCTGACCCTTTGCGGCAGCTTCCATTTGGCGTGCCTCCATGGGTTTCGCAGCCCTCGGAGGCGCAGGTGCTTCAGCTGCTGCGGCACCACCAGGAAGCTGCAATGCGAGAACGCGGTCCTGATCCATCGCTGTTGCAGTTCCAAACCGGTCACTCAGGTCGAGGGCACTCCGCTGGACGGATGTATCGAACAGTCGGATGAAGCCATCAATATTGGGTGGCAGCAGCGACTGCAGATCCGAAATGTGTCGAGCCGTTTTCGGACGCTCGTCCTGAATTCTTTGAGCCAACAGGACTCGCTCAGCGATGTTCAGTTGCTCATGATTCCAGGGCAGCAGGTAAGCGGAGAGATCATGCCCCAGCAGATAGTGATCCATGAAGGTCTGATCCTTCTTGTTCGCCAGATAAGGCTTGATCACCGTATTGAAGAATTCGGGATCCTTTCGCGACAGGAAGAAACTCAGTTCATGGCTGGCATACTTGGAATAGTACGTTCGCTTTTCTTCAGGCTTTAATTTCGGCCAATTCATGATGAACGCGAATTCGACCAGTTTCGGATCGCGATTCAGCGTGGCATACAGACCGTAAACACGTGGCAGGCTGTCGTAAACTTCGTACTTCGACGTGGTCAGATCATTCAGAACGAACGGTTGGCCATTCGGAACGATTGTGATCAGCTTCTGCTGTGTGAAGTGCTGCTTGGGGTCCAGCCCCGTCAAAAGTCGCAGGTCGAGTAATTTGAGGGCGGGTTCTTCGAGGGCAACGCTACGGCTGGTTGCGTTGAGTGGATCGACGGCGATCACATGCAGATGCTGGTGACTGCCGATCGCTTCGTTCTTGATTTCAATCACACCTTTGTCGTCCGGGATCAGGTTCAGCAAAGTTGCCGTGGTTTCACCGAGGAAGTCCAGATTCGCAAAATGTCCACCAGCGACATCACCGGCTGCCTCCTTGAGAAGTGCCCTTTGAGCGTCGCTTCCTGGCTTGCCACCAGCGGCACCAAATCGATCGCCACCCATCGCCAGTTGTTCGCCCGTTTGAGTTTCTCGCACCGCCCACGGATTGAGCAGCAACGAGGGGCGGTCCAGCATATTGCCCGGAAACTTGTTGGCATACTTTCGATCGATGATGTATCGGTATTCGTCGCCGATGTTGCGTCCCGTGAGATAGACTGATTCTGCAGGCGACTGCGAAAACAGGTACGGTTCGGCAGCACGAACGCGGCTCAGATGGCCGTATGCGGAATACTCGGGGACAAACCGCGTCGCAAAGACGTGGACTCGCGTAAACTTGGATGCGTTCTGCAGTTTGATGGTCAGCTTGCCGTTCGCAGAGTTGATCGATTCGATCTGGACTGGAGCGAGTGCAGGAGTTTCCAGTTGTCGTGTCGCACCAACGACAAATCGGCCCAGCCGTTCCCCTTCGGTCAGTCGAATTCGAATGCGATGACCGGTCGACTTCAGCAGCAGGTCGTAGTCACCTGCGGGCAGCTTTTCAATCGCGATCAATCCTGATCGAATCGACAGATTTTCGAACCGGTCAGCAACGTAGACATCGCCGCGCAGTTCCAGCAGTGACAATTCGCTTCGCTCAACCTTGGCGTTTCCGGCAACGCGCGGCAGATAAGGAAGAGTGATCGATTCGCCCACTTTGCCATGTACGGTCTGTGAATACGTATGAGCATCTGTCTGCGGATGCCATGTATGGGAGGTCCCCTGCGGCCCTGATGCCGTGATCGAAACGATGTCGGTCAGTGCCCCCAGCAGAGTTCGACCAGCAGGATCTGTTTTCAAAGTGACATTCAGTGGATGCCGGAAGTCGCGATGTTTGATCGACAGATTCACAGGCCGCGATGCTCGGGTTTCGCCCGTTTTGCCGCGCAGTTCGATCGAATAACCCGCAGAGGTCTTGATCAGATGCAGGTCTTCGGTCTTTTCGGTTCGATCAATTTCATTCAGCGTGAATGATTCACCGACGGACAATGGAATCTTCTGGCCTCCAGCAGACAGCTTCTTGACCTGTGCCGTCAGCGTGAATGAAATCGAAGCGAGGCGTGCGGGGACGCTGAATTCGTGAGTCGATTCGCGATCTTCAAACAGAGCAAAGTCTGCAATTTCCTGGGCAGACGCGATTCCGTCCAGGTCTGTCGACGTCATGACGAGTTTCACATCAGACAGCAGTTTGAGTGACGATGGATTTCCATTCAGGGTCAGACTCGGGCGGATGACAACTTCTGCGGCTTTCCGCTTCAGCAGAGATTCGCGATCGACATAGATTCCGGCTGTCAAACCATAGTTTTCGCTCTCGTGGAAGAACGAATCCAGAGACGAGAAATCGCCACGTGAAATGACAATCGGTTGAGGTCCCGGGGCATTACTGAATGGAACGGTGATTGTGCCGCTTTCAGACGGAGTGTATTCGTGGCCAGCCAGCCAGATTGATGCGTCTTTGACCTGCTTGTTTTGTTCGTCCAGAATTGCGAAGACCTGCCCTGCACTTCCGGTCCGAACCAGATGTCGCAGTCGCCCCTTGCGAATCAAGGCCCGGCTGCTGCGACCGTTGCCAATGAAGTCAACAACATACACGCCCGGTTTACTCAACTGTGGAAAATCAAACTTGCGAGGCACGCGGCGCAGCGGCGCTTCATTGTAGGTAAAGGTCTGCTCAACATTGGCGACCAGGCCATCCAGATTGACGTCGGTGTCGATTTCTTTCAGTTGGTCACGATAGTAGTTACGAGTGTTGATCTCAAAAACTTTCACGATCAGTGTACTGACGTTCTTGACGTTCACGTCCAGCTTCACGGCTTCATCTGGTGCAAACTGAGTCTTGTTTGTCGGGGCAAAGTCGATCTCAATCCGCTCTTTCAGTGCCTTGAATAACTCTGGTGGCAACATCGATGCCCATTGCTCGGGTTCACCCAGTCCGTTGACAATCTTCGTTTCGGCAAACAGGTGGCGCAGATAGATGTCGTTGATGTACGGTTCAAATTCCTTGGTGCTGGCCGCGTCGATAAACAGTTGAGCCAGATATCGTCGAACGAGTGGTTCGTCGTTACCGATCGGCGGCAGCAACGCGGCACCAAAATTCGCGTTCAGATCGCACGCGAATCGCTTCATGTCCTCCGATTCCTGCATCACTTTTGAATTGTACCCAACCGGACGAGGCAGCTTCAGGTATTCGATCAGCAGGTTCTTGTCGTACTGCCCACGCAGTTGACTCAGCACCAGTCGATGGTAAAGCACGTGAGCCTTCAATGAGTTGTGAACGGGAGCCAATCGGTTCGCAAACGCAGTCAGGCGATTCAGGTAGGCTTCAAGAGCAGCAGGGTTATGTCGCCAGTTCTCTTCAACGTTGGGCTGCAGCTTAGTCAGATAGGCATTCACGAAATTCTGCTGATTGAGCAGGTCACCTTTCAGCTTCAACAACTCTTCCAGTTGCGAAAGCAGAAGTTGCCGATGAATTGCCAGAGAACCAAATCCGCCTGAGTTCGGATGAGCCAGATCATCCGCCACCAGTTTCACGAGCGTGTCGTAGTCGGGGCGCTGAATGCGAGTGACAAACTGCCGACGACGGTTCGGATTCATCGCCGCGTTGGCGAGCCATTCGAGGGCTGAGTCTTCAAACGCATCAAGGTTATCAACGGAGTGACCGTCGGCTCGCTTCAGGAATTCATCGCGTGAGACCGACTTTGGATCGAGCAGGATCGGGAAGTTGGGTTCAACTCCGAGTTGCTCCCGCTGATGAGGGTAATTGAGATTCAGCCGCTGCTTCAGGTAGTTCAGCGATTCGTTGGGCTGCTTTTCGTAGCTCAACAATGCCAGTCGAGTCTGGATTTCTGTCAGCCGACCGGTTTGTCCATGCCGCTGGTGCCAGGGCGTCGTCAGTTCACGGACCTTGTCAAACTGCTCCGTATTCAGGAAATGCAGGGCGTGGTAGTAATAATAATCCTCCGTCCCCGGGATCAGTTGTTTCAGGACCACGGCACGGTCGGGGGCCAGGGAAAAATCCTCGACAAATTCAATTTCCCCGCCCCAACCAATCGACGTGACCATCACGATAAAAGCTCCCCACGGCATGGCACGGCGCATTTGTAACTCCTGTCGCAAGGCGAAGTTTAGCAAGATTTAGCCCAGGGCAAGGGCGGGAATTGTTGGAATATCCTACTCCGAATCATCCGGATGTGACGTTTCAGTGTCGCGAAAGTTCCCGCAGGCGGCAAACTCGTCCAAAACATTTTCCGGACGACTGCCGTCAAGATTCAGACAGCAAGTTCGAACCTTGGTTGGAAATCGGGAACATTTCTTGCTGACGGGGCGTCGATTTATGGGTATGGTATTTCTGGTATTTTGAGTGACGCGTCCGCTGCGTTCATTGTGGGGCTTGGACTTATGGCTCCGCTTGAGCGAGAAATTCAGGACAATTCATTATGTCGAGTCTGACTCCCGGTTCTGCCAATTCTTCGCGTTATCTCGATTTTGACGAGTACGTAGAACTGAAGCTCCAGAAAACGGGAGCTTCGATCAAGACGACCGACATCCTGATCGCGGCAGCCGGTGTGGCCACGATGTTTCTTGCCTACCTGCTGACGTTCATCGTTTTCGATCAGTGGATCATTCCCGGCGGGTTTGGAATCGGCCTGCGGTGGACTCTGCTGGTGACTTTGCTCGTTCTGACAGCGGCCTGGCTGACTTGGAAGGTTGGCATTCCCTATCTGCGCACCGTTAACAAGTTGTTTGCGGCTCGCGAGATTGAAGCGGCTGATCCTGACCTGCGAAGCAATCTTCTGAATCTGGTCGATTTGCGGGCTGCTGGTCGTGACGTGAACCCTGCCATCCTGCGAGCACTTGAGAAGAATGCTGCGGTTCAACTTCAGAAGATCGATGTCACTCAGGCCATCGATCACCGGCCTCTGATGCGCATGGCCTACGCCCTGCTGGCCGTCATGCTGCTGTTCTGCCTGTATGCCCTCTTTTCACCAAAGAAGATTTCTAATTCCATCTGGCGCAGTTTGTTTCCTGCCGCAGAAGTTGGCGTGGCAACTCGAACAGAGATTCTGAAGGTCGAACCGGGCAACATCACGGTGATGGCTCGTCAACCTGTTGAAATCAAGGCGGATATCGCAGGCGAAGTTCCCGAAAAGGTCTGGCTGGAGTTCACGACGGCCGATGGAAAATTTCGCAATGAGCCGGTGGCCATGCAGCCTGAAACGCCGACTCGATTCGTCGGGTCTCTGCTGGGTGAAAATGGACTGGGACTTTTGCAGGACACGACGTACGTCGTTCGAGCGGGCGATGCTGTATCTCAGACATACACCGTGACAGTCAATCAGCCTCCGTCGGCCAATGTGGAAAAGATCGCCTACCGATTCGAACCGTACACGAAGCTGGAACCGACGGAACAGGCGGGAGGAAATATCGAAGCGTGGGAAGGGACAGCGGTCACCGTCTTCGCCCGCATGAATATTCCCGTGAAGTCCGCGACGATCAAATTTCGCGATGAATTGACGTCGGAATTGAATCACGAAGAAGAGTCGATGTCGGTTTCGAGTGATGGAATGAATCTGACCGCGACCTGGAAACTTGCTTTCCGGTCCGATGGTCGATTTGCCAAGGTCTACGAAATCGAATGTAAGACCGAAGCCGGCATGACCGATCCCAAGCCGACTCAATACTCCTTGAATATCCGCCCTGATCTGCCGCCGGAAGTTGCGTTGCTGGAACCTGTCCGCGATATGGAAGTCGCTGCGAATGCGATCATCCCGCTGTTGGTAGAGGCTCGCGATCCTGACTTTGAACTGAGTCACATCAACCTGCACATCAAGAAAAATGGCCAGCCGATCAGTAAGGAGCCATTGTCAGATGGGCGCCAGCAACGAGTGTTGCTGAAGCACGAATTGAATCTCGACCGTCTGGTTCTGAAAGCAGGCGACGTGGTTGAATTTCATGTGCAAGCCTTCGACAACAAGCAGCCACGTCCGAATTCCACGGTCACACCCGGAATCAAGCTGAAAATTGTCGACCGAGTGACTGATCGGGAAGTTCAGCAGAAGCTGGCGGAAGATCGCGTCAAACGTGACGAAAAACTCGAAGAAGCCAAACGCGACCAGAATGGGGAGCGTCCGGAACAACAACCGCCGAAAGAAGGTAATCCGACCGAAAACCGGAACGAACCATCAACTAAGCCACAGGATCCACCGAAGGAAGGTACCGAGAATAAGCCAGATCAGACGAAGCCAGATCCCAAGAATCCAGGTGATCAGGGCAATCCTGACGGGAAGAGCGAATCCGGCAAAGGAAAAACCGGCAGCGAGAAGAAGCCTGGTGATGGAGCAGGCAACACTCCAGATAATAGCCAGAAGGAAAACGGTGACAAGCTCAGCCCAGACGGAGACGACGATTCCAATGCACTGAAGAAACTCATCGAACAGTACAAGGAAAGTATCGAAAAGAATCGTCCGAAACCGGATCAAACAGATTCGAAAAAGCCTGCAGATGGTTCTGGCACCAAGTCGGACTCTCCCGAGGATGGCAGCGATTCGAAGTCAGAGCCGAAGACTGGTTCGAAGAAGACGGACGAGCCATCTGATCCAAAGTCTGATGGTGGCGAACCGGGGCAAAAGCAGGAATCTCCGAAGAACACGAAGCCGGGTGATTCCAACCGGAAGGATCCCATGGGCGGGGCTGATGATCCAACCCGTGGTCAGAAGCCGAATGGCGAGGATCCCAAGGATCCTGATTCCCCAAAGTCCGATCCAATGAAGAACGGCAAGAAGGGGGATAACAATAAGCCTGCGTCGAGTCAGGACGAGGAAGGTACCGACTCGAAAAAGCCCAAGTCCGGCTCGAACGATCAAACAGGAACAGAGTCTGGACCGGGGGCCAAACCTGAAAAGAAGCCTGGTGAGGGACCGCAGAACACGAAGCCCACGAATGACACTCCCGATGGAATGCCGGGCGAAGGAGATATGCCCGAGAAGACGCCAGGCGACGGAACCAATCCTGACAAGTCCACAAAGCCTTCGAATGAGAAATCACAGGGAAAGTCGACGGGGAACGAAAAGCCCGGTGACCCTGCGAATTCCGATGGCAAGTCGCCCATGAAGACTGAGAAGACGGGGCCTGAGAAAAACGTCAGCGGAACGGACGCCGAGATGCCCGCCGAAGATTCTCCAAACGCTCAGCAAAAGAAGGCGAACGGTAACGAAAAGGGGCCCGCAAAACCCAATCGTGATCCTAATGCCGATCCGACTCAGTCCAAGAACCCTGGCGACTTGAATCGTGATCCCAATGAAAAGCCGGAAACTCGGCCGAGTGAATCAAAAGCCAACGATCCCAACAACCCTGCCAAGACCCCGTCTGACACAAAGGTCAAGAATTCCAAGCCGACCGAGCAGGGGCAGGAGAAGATCAAGCAGGATCAGGAAAACGGACAGAAGCCCGGTCAAGGCTCCAACAAGAATCCCGATCCAAGGCCCGGGGATCCGAATGCCAAGGACGAAGAACTGAAGGGGCCTGGAAAGAAGGACCAGCGGTCGAAGACCAGTAGCGGTGGTGAGGAAGGGAGTTCTAAAGAGGATAAGAATGGAAAGCCGGGCAGTCCGAATTCCGGTGAAGGATCGGAAACTGAACGTCCTGGCGAACAGCAACCTGGAAAGAAGCCCAAAGCCAACGATCCATCGAAATCAAAGCAGTCCGGTTCGGGTGAAGAAGGGACGGACGGAGAAAAGAAACCGGGGGGCGACAAGCCCTCAGGCAAATCCGATGCGGGTCCGAAAGAAGGTGCTGGAAAGTCTAAATCTGAAGGTGATTCCCAGGGAAGTGAAAAGAACCAGGGAGGCGAGAAGCCTGCGTCCGGTGGACAAAAATCTGACGCCAAAGAGCCCTCGAACAATTCTCAGGGAGGCGAGTCAGGTAATCAGGAGGGTGATGGTCAGCCTGGCAGCAAGAAGTCCGAAGGTAAGCCGAAAGACGGTGGCAAGCCTGGTCAAGGGAGTGGCGGTGGCGGGCAAAGCGGAAAGAGTCCTCAAGGAGGAAACGGACCCGGGAAGCAGGGACCTCGCGGTCCCGAAGATCCTGACGGTACGCCCGGAAACGGAGCGCCGGGGCAATCCGTGGACGATGGTGAAGAAGCGAACCTGGAATTCAAGCGTCAGGCAACCGAACTCGTCTTAAAGCAGTTAGAAAAGGATCTGGAACGAGGCACCGTTGATCCAGAACTGCTGGAAAAGCTCGGGTGGACCGAAGAACAAACCCGTGCGTTCTACGAGCGAATCAGCAAGGGACTGCAAGAATCAAAAGCGGGAGCTGAAACGCCCGAATCCCAATCGCGGCGAGCCCAATTCGAAGAGATGCTCAAGAGCATGGATCTGAATCGCAAGGGAACAGTCCGCACTGGTGAAAACGTTCCGACTCGCGACGTCCAGCAAATCGACACTCGTCGAACAACCGTTCCCAAGAAGTACGATTCAGTCTACAAGAAATTCAGCAGCGACGTGACGAAGCAGAAATCCAAGCCGAACAAGTAGGTACCCACGTCACAAAAGAACTCGGACGTAGGTCTCGTTCGATCAGATCGCCTCACGACTTGTAGTGCGGACAATCCTGTCCGCATCGTCGTCATAAAAAGGGTTACTATCCCCCGGACATCCGTTTGAGTCTTATTCCTGCTTGAAGCCCTTCAGAATCTTGGCCAGTCGATGAGGGTGCGTCAGATAGGGATGCAGCCCCGTTGAATGCAGCCATTCTGTTTGAGCGTTGGGGAGGCCTTTTTCCAAGGCTTCATGTCCGGCGGTTTCCAAGGGCCCCTGCCCTTCTGTGCGCACCAGTATCACGGGGCATTTGACCTCGGCAAGGTGGCTGTTGAGGTTCATGGCATGGATCGCCTGGGCCTTTTGAGCCAGGTCACCCAGAGCAAGTTTTCCTGTGGACTCGACGAGGAATTCGAAGCGACTTCCATCGAACGGGGGGAACCAGCGTCGATGGTTCAGTTCCTGAATTCTTCGCCGCCACGCTAACTGAGCCAGCGATTTTCGACTGTTTCTGGCGAACCATGCCAGCGTTCGTTCTGAGAATGACAAGCGCCGGTTCGCAAAACCGTGTTGCAACACCATTCTCTCAACCCGGGTTGGCGCATCCAGCGACGCCTGCATGGCCACGGCAGCACCGAACGAAGGGGCAAATACACAGAACGTCGCATCACCATGCTGATCGGCAGCGGCTAACAGGTCGGCAGCGTAGTCGCAGATTTTCGGTTTGAGTCGGTGTGAGCCTAGTTCGCCGACGGTGTCGTAGACCACGCAGCGAAAGGTGTCGCGCAGCAGGTAGACTATCAGCGCATACATTTCGGCCGTGCCGACAAATCCATTCAGCAGGTACAGTGGCGGCCCGTCACCCCAGACTCGACCAACCAGCCGACGTGTCCCTCGATCCAGTTCCCAAGGGCGGCTATCCGTCCGGTAGGCGTTCAGGACTTCGTGCCAGACCAGCGGCGGAGGGCAGGCTTCGCCCGACGGTACCCCTTCCGCATTGACAGGCACACCTGCGGGAACTGTCGACGAAGGTACTGGCAGATGGTCTGGAACGGGTGAACCGCTCGTCGCCACTTCGGGCGAGGGTACTGACATAGCAGTCGGGCCTTTGGATACGGACAAGTTCTGTGCTCAACAGGACTGCCCCATGATACCCGAATGCAGCGCCGTCGTCTTTCGACCGATGTTGATACCAGTACCTTTCAGAAAAATGATAGTGGCGTTGCAGGGATACGTACCGGGCAAGGCGTAGGGTGGGACAAGTGGCGCTTCGCCGCGCGGGCCCGGTATTTCTCAACGTTTCCTGATGGTGGGCAGGCGAACGAAGCGAGCTGGTCCACCCTACTTTGAAAATGCCGTTTACTCGGGCGTCATCGGCTTTTTTCGCAACGTGTCATTTCGTGTGGGCTGAAGGCCCACGAGAACAAAGCACAGGGCTTTCAGCCCTGTGAACGGAAGTAAAACAATATGTGCGACCTGAAAGGTCGCGAGACGCGACCGATCGGGGTTGATCGCTATGACTGAATTTCTCGCGACCTTACAGGTCGCATACCCTGCGCCATCCGTCTCCACAGGGCTGAAAGCCCT